>NZ_PGCP01000010.1 GCF_002812985.1 Aeromonas lusitana | reverse complement strand
AAGCCCAGTCGAAAGACTGGGCTTTTTTTATGTCCGGTATTCCTCCTATTGCTTATCCCTCTATATCCTCCACTTCTTGTTTTATCTGCCTCCCTCATCTTTTTGGATAAAAATGCTAAATAGATTAACTATATTAGTTTATTAAACTATAACAGCGGCAGGATCAGCATAATCGAGACGAGATAGGGCAGTAGCACCCTCAGCCCCAGCTTGTGTCCACCTATGATCAGCGCCAGCAGGCCCTTGACCAGGGAGTTGACCAGGCCTGCGAGCAGGATGCCGCGGGCCGCCACGTCCAGAAGTAGATCCTTGTGGGCGAGCTGGGAGAGGGAGAGGGTGATGGCGTCCACATCCGTGATCCCCGATACCAGCGACAGCAGATAGACCCCGGAGTTGCCCACCTTGCTCTGCAGCAGGGTTGCCATGAAGCCGATCAGCGCCAGCAGCAGGCCAAACTTGATGGCGGTGGCGAGATCCAGCGGATTGCTGGTCTCGGGCTGCACCGGGTTATCCACCACCTCTTCCCGCTGGCGCCAGAACCAGAAGGCGAAGCCATAGACGATGGCTGCCAATACCAGCAAGGGGGTGGCGAGGCGCTGTGCCAGTTCGGCGTGGATCAGCAGTACCAGTACCAGCAGGCGCAGCCACATGGTGGCCCCCGCCAGCAGTATGCCGGTGGCCAGCAGCCGCTCCAGACCGGGTTGTTCCTTGTTGAGGCGAGCGAACTGCAGGGTAAGGGCGGTGGAGGAGGCGAGGCCCGCCAGCATGCTGGTCAACACCAGACCGGAGCGAGTGCCGAGCAGCCGCACCGCGAAGTGACCGCAGAACGAGATGCCGGCGATCACCACCACCATCAGCCAGATCTTGAAGGGATTGAAGGCGTTGAGGGGGCCCATCTCGACGTTGGGCAGTACGGGCAACAGCACAAGGGAGATGAGCAGGAAGCGAAGGGTGGCGTGAAACTCCGTCTCGCTCAGAAACAGCATCCCCTGCTGGATCTGGCCCTTGAGCCCCATCAACAGGGCCGCCAGCACGGCGCAGGCCACCGCTTCGCTCGGACTCTGCAGTACCGACATCAACCCCAACAGGTAGGTGAGCAGCATGGCGACCGAGCTGGTGAGGCCAAACTCCCCTTGCCAGCGCAATGCCAGCCAGACCGAGAGGCCACAGCCCGTCACCACCGCAAGCAGACCGAGCAGTGCAAGCCAGGGCCCCAGCGTGGGCAGCAGCAGGGCGCAGACGCCGCCGAGCAGGCCGATGAGACCATAGGTGCGCATGCCGGCGATGCGCTGATTGTCACCGAGCTGGCGCACCTGCCAGCCCCGCTCCAACCCTATGATGAGCCCGATGGCCAGGGACACCAGGGCGCCATAGACGGGCTCGGCCTCGATCCACATGTCGCTTCCTCCATGTCGTTGTCGCCTCGTTTGATGATGGCACAGGCGCTCATCAGGCAAGGGGCGCTGGCTCACAGAGTCGATTCCGGGTCGGCGTACATGCGAATATGCACAAAAGAGATAAGCAAAGCGCTATTTCTTTCTTCCTGGCATATGAAAGAGGCGGCATGCTGTACTCAACCCAACGATAAGGAGTATCACCATGAAATTGCGAATGACCGCCCTGACCCTGTTATCCCTGCTGGCACTCGGCCAGGCCAATGCCGCCGAGATCCGCCTGCTCAACGTCTCTTACGATCCGACTCGCGAGCTGTTCCAGGAGTACAACACAGCGTTTGCCAAGGAGTGGAAGACCAAGACAGGGGACGACGTGGTTGTCAGCCAGTCTCATGGGGGCTCTGGCAAGCAGGCGCGCGCCGTGGTCGATGGTCTGGAAGCGGACGTAGTGTCGCTGGCGCTGGCCTATGACGTCGATGCCGTGGCCAAGGCGGGCCTCACCGCCAGCGATTGGGAAGGACGCCTCGCGAACAATGCGTCCCCCTATACCTCCACCATCGTCTTCCTGGTGCGCAAGGGTAACCCCAAGCAGATCAAAGACTGGGGGGATCTGGTGCGCAAGGATGTCTCCATCATTACCCCGAACCCCAAGACCTCCGGTGGGGCGCGCTGGAACTACCTGGCTGCCTGGGGCTATGCCCTGAAAAAGAGTGGTAGTGAGGATGGCGCCAAGCAGTTCGTCGGTGACCTGTTCAAGAACGTGAAGGTGCTGGACTCCGGTGCCCGTGGCGCCACCACCAGCTTCATCGAGCGCGGCCTGGGTGATGTGCTGTTGGCCTGGGAGAACGAGGCCCTGCTGGTGCTGGGTCAACCCGGGACCAGTGACAAGTTTGAACTGGTGGTGCCCTCCGTTTCCATCCTGGCGGAGCCGCCGGTAGCCGTGGTCGACAAGGTCGCCAAGAAGCACGGCACAGAGGCGGTGGCCAAGGGCTACCTCGATTATCTCTACTCAGACGAAGGGCAGCGCATCATCGCCAAGTATCACTACCGTCCCAGCAACCCGGCGATCCTGAAGGAGACCTCGGCCCAGTTCCCGACCCTGAGCCTGTTCACCGTCAAGGATCTGGAAGGGGATTGGGACAAGGTCCAGAAGAAACACTTCGCCCAGGGCGGTCTGTTCGACCAGATCTACCAACCGGGCAGCTAAGTTGCCTGGCCCACTGTGACAACGGATAGGAGCACAGAGATGAACAAGATCCTTCTGGTTCCCGGTCTGCACAACAGCGGGCCGGATCATTGGCAGAGCCGCTGGCATCAACACTTCCCCCAGTGGCAGCGCATGGTTGGCCTGCCCTGGGACAAGCCGGACCTCACTGTCTGGAGCGCCAAGCTGGCGAGCAAGCTCAGGAGCCGGCGCAGCCGGGTCCATCTGGTGGCGCACTCCTTCGGTGCCCTGACGGCCATCGCCGCCGCCCGGCTGCAACCGGAGAAGGTCTCCTCCATCCTGATCGTGGCCCCCGCGGATCCAGCTCGCTTCGGCATCCCGGACGAGCTGCTGGCGGGATCCATCAAGGTATCCGCCCAGCTCATCGCCAGTCGCAACGATCCCTGGATGTCGTTCGAGCGGGCCGAGTACTGGAGTCGTCAGTGGCAGGTGCCCTTGTTCGATGCCGGCGAGGTGGGTCACATCAATGCCCAGTCCGGTCATGGGGAGTGGAGTCAGGGTCTCAACCTGCTCGGCACCCTGCATCGGCGAGCCGAGATGGTGGTCGAGCCGGCGCAGGCAGAGTGGGGCCGACGTGCGGCCCTGAGTTTTCGTTAAGGTTGAAGACGTGTAATGAGGAGAACACCAGACGATATGAAGCAGGTTCGTTAGCCTGATCCCATAGCAGCAGACTCCCGGTTTCCCGGTTCCACAGCTCCGTTTTGTTAGGTCTTTTATTTATATAAAAGACCTTTTTTTATTTATATCGCTCTAAAAGCCTTGTTTCGCCGTTGTTAGATAAAAAAGTAATTAGTAAAGGCGTTATTGATGTTTGGTGCACCTGGCAGGAGTGAGCAGAATCGCTATATCGAAAGTTATTTATAACAAACGGATGTGTTATGCGATTAAGTTCTTATTCCGTCCTGCCAGGCCTGGGGCCGACCCTGGGCTTCAGTCTGCTCTACCTGAGCATACTGGTGCTGCTGCCGCTCTCCGCTCTGGTGTTGTTCGCCGTGAACAACCTCAATGCCGCCGAGTTCTGGCAGGTGATCAGCTCCCCTCGGGTGCTGGCCTCGTTCCGGCTGAGCTTCGGCGCCGCCTTTATCGCCGCCCTGCTCAACAGCCTGTTTGGCCTCATCCTGGCCTGGGTACTGGTGCGCTACAGCTTCCCGGGTCGCCGCCTGGTGGATGCCCTCATCGATCTGCCGTTCGCCATGCCCACCGCCGTCTCCGGCATCGCCCTGTGCGCCATCTTCGCCCCCAACGGCTGGATTGGTCAGTGGGTCGCCCCCTTTGGCATCGAGCTCGCCTACAACCCCATAGGGGTGGTGATAGCGCTGACCTTCATCGGTTTGCCCTTCGTGGTGCGCACCCTGCAACCCGTGTTGCGGGAAGCCGAGACCGAGCAGGAAGAGGCGGCGGCAAGTCTTGGGGCCAACCGCTGGCAGACCTTCGCCCGGGTGCTCTGGCCGACCCTGATCCCGGCGCTGCTGACCGGCTTTGCCCTGGCCTTCGCCCGCGGGGTGGGGGAGTACGGTTCCGTCATCTTTATCGCCGGCAACCTGCCCATGGTGTCGGAAATCGCACCCCTGATGATCATGAGTCACCTGGAGGAGTATGACTACGCAGGAGCCTCCGCCATCGCCTCCGTCATGCTGCTCATCTCATTCATTTTGCTGTTGATCATCAACAAGTTGCAGGCCTGGAGCTGGGCCCGTATCGGAGGGAGCCGGATATGACCGCATCCACTATCGCACTCGACAAGGCACCACAGGTGACCGTGGTCGTGACCCATCAACCCGTGACCCGAGAGCCGGTCTGGGTCAAGTGGCTGCTCATCACTGTAGGGCTGGGCTGGTTTGCCGCCCTGCTGTTGCTGCCGCTCGCCACCGTCTTCATCCAGGCGCTGAGCCCGGGGCTGGCCTTCTTCTGGCACGCCATCAGTGAGCCGGACGCCCTGAGCGCCCTCGGCCTGACCGCCCTGGTGACCCTCTGCTCGGTGCCGCTCAACGTGCTGTTCGGTCTGGCGGCTGCCTGGGCCATCGCCCGCTTCCGCTTCCCGGGCCGGCAACTGCTCATCACCATCATAGATCTGCCGTTCTCGGTGTCGCCTGTCATCGCGGGCCTGATGTTCGTGCTGATGTTCGGCAGCCGCGGCTGGTTTGGCGACTGGCTGAGCGAGCATGACATCAAGATCATCTTCGCGACCCCTGGGATCATACTCGCGACCACCTTCATTACCGTGCCCTTCGTGGTGCGGGAGCTGCTGCCCCAGATGGAGGCACGCGGGCCGGAAGAGGAAGAAGCCGCCATCATGCTGGGGGCGAGCGGTCTGCAGATGTTCTGGCGGGTGACCCTGCCCGGCATCCGCTGGAGCCTGATGTATGGCGTGCTGCTCTGTACCGCCCGGGCGGTGGGGGAATTTGGCGCCGTGTCCGTGGTCTCGGGCCACATTCGCGGTCAGACCAATACATTGCCGCTGCACATCGAGATCCTCTACAACGAGTACCAGACCGGCGCCGCCTTCGCGGTCGCCAGCCTGCTGGCCCTGTTCGGGATCTTCACCCTGTTGGGGGAAACCCTGTTGGCCCGGCTGCGTGGTCAGCCCATTAAATCTCACTGATTTCACAGTTTCAACGAGGCAGCCATGAGCATTCAGGTTCAACAACTCAACAAGCATTTCAATCAGTACGCGGCCCTTGCCGACATCAACCTCGACTTCCACGACGGCGAGCTGGTCGCCCTGCTGGGGCCCTCCGGCTGTGGCAAGACTACCTTGCTGCGGATCATCGCCGGGCTGGAGCAGGCCGACAGCGGCAGCGTCATCATACGGGGGGAGGATGCCTCCGCCCTGCATGTGCGCGAGCGCAATGTCGGCTTCGTGTTCCAGCATTACGCCCTGTTCCGCCACATGACGGTGTTCGAGAACGTGGCGTTTGGTCTGCGGGTCAAGCCGCGCAGTGAGCGCCCGAACGAGGCCGACATCCGCGCCCGGGTCAAGGAGCTGCTGGATCTGGTGCAACTCAGCCATGTGGCCGGACGCTACCCGACCCAGCTCTCCGGCGGCCAGCGCCAGCGGGTCGCCCTGGCCCGCGCCCTGGCGGTGCAGCCCAAGGTGCTGCTGCTGGACGAGCCGTTCGGTGCCCTCGATGCCCAGGTGCGTAAGGAGCTGCGCCGCTGGCTGCGGGAATTGCACGACGAGTTGCACGTCACCAGCCTGTTCGTGACTCACGATCAGGAGGAGGCGCTGGAGGTGGCGGATCGGGTGGTGCTGATGAACGCCGGCCGGGTCGAGCAAATCGGCACCCCGGCCGAGGTCTATGACCAGCCGGCCAGCTCCTTCGTACACAGCTTCCTCGGCAGCGTGAACCTGTTCCGTGGTCGGGTGGCGGAGCAGGGGCTCGGCATCGGCGAGCAGCGACTGGGGGGCTCTGCGGCATCCCACCTGGCTCAGGGCAGCGCGGCCATCGCCTATGTGCGTCCCCACGAGCTGGAGATCTTGCCAGCGGATGCACCGGGTGGCATCAGCGCCACCATCACGCGCCTGCTGCCCATGGGGCCGCGGATCCGGGTTGAGCTGCGGGGCAATGGTGAGACCAAAGGCGCCCACTACGAGGCCGAGCTTAGCAAGGAGGCAGCCCGTGCCCTGGTGCCGGGCCAGGGGGTTCGCCTGGTGGCCAAGCAGGCCCAGCTCTACCCGGATTACCAGATCTAGGGCGAGAGAGAAGGCTTAAGCGAGTATCAGGCTTGCGGCCGGGCGACCGGCCACACAGAGAACAAGGCCGCGGGCAGACCCATAGCGGCCGGTCAGCGCAGGAGGCGATGACGTGAATTTTCAGCAACTACGCATTATTCGTGAGGCGGCGCGGCGGGATTACAACCTGACCGAGGTCGCCAACGCCCTGTTTACCTCCCAGTCCGGGGTCAGCCGCCACATTCGCGAGCTGGAAGAGGAGCTGGGGCTCGAGCTGTTCATTCGCTACGGCAAGCGGCTGCTCGGCATGACGGAACCGGGCAAGGAGCTGCTGGTGATCGCCGAGCGCATCCTCAACGATGCCAACAACATCCGCAAGCTGGCCAGTACCTTCGCCAACCGTGACTCGGGCCGCTTGCTGGTCGCGACCACGCATACCCAGGCGCGCTATGCCCTGCCACGGGTGGTGAAGGCGTTTCGCGAACAGTTCCCGCTGGTGCAGCTGGAGCTGCGCCAGGGCAGCCCGGAGGAGATAGTGCGGCTGGTACAGACCGGCGAGGTGGACATCGGCATCAGCAGCGAGCAGCTCGACAAGAGCGAAGGTGTGGTGGCCTTTCCCTACTACCGCTGGCACCACAACATAGTGGTGCCGGAGCAGCACCCCCTCACCGCCGAGCGAGAGCTGACCCTGGCGGCGCTGGCCCACTGGCCCATCGTCACCTACCAGGCGGGCCTGACCGGGCGGGTGCGGGTAGACGAAGCGTTTGCCGAAGCCGGCATAGTGCCGCAGATCCTGCTGACGGCTCAGGATTCCGACGTCATAAAGACCTATGTCGAGCTGGAAATGGGGGTGGGTATACTGGCGGACATGGCCTTCAACGGCCAGCGGGACAAGGGTCTGGTGCAGCTCGACGGCAGCCGGCTGTTTGCTCCCCACACCGCCTGGATCGGGCTCAAGCAGGGGCAGTTCCAGCACAACTTCGCCTGGCAGTTCATCCAGCTCTGCAACCCGGAACTGGCCCTAGCTGACATACAGGCGCGGGCTCTTCGCAACGATGCGGCGCTCGATTACCAGATCTGAGTGAATCGCTATAAAAAACAGGGAGCCTAGGCTCCCTGTTTGCGTTCTGGACGCTTATGGCAGTTGGGTCCAGGCCTCCTGCCAGTGGGAGCCGACGCCTGGCTCATACTGGGTGGCCGTGCTCGCCCACTGGCTGCACCAGCCGCTGTAGGGGAAGGGCTTGCACTGGTAGATCTTGCCGTTCTTGGGTTGCAGCACCTTGGTGCCGGCGGTGTAGGACTTCAGCCCTTCGGGGAAGCTGTACTGATAGTCACCGCCGCTGGCGGGGTCTTTGAGCATCAGATCCAGGGTCTGCTGTACGGCAGCGCCACCGGACTTCGGTTTGCCCTCGATCACCAGCTGATGGTGGCCCGCGCTCAGGCCGGTCAGCGGCATGGTGAAGCTCTGGCTGCTGTCCTTGATGTCGGCACTGCTCTGGCCCTTGGCGACGCCGCCATGGTCATAGAGGGTGTTGGTGACCGCGAGATCCCCCTGGGCTGCGACCGTGAAGTTCAGGGTCAGCTTGCCATTGTCGAGCAGGTATTCGCTCTCCAGGCCACTCACGCTGACGCTGTCACCGATGGGCGGTTGCTGCTGCTCGAGCTGGATCTCGACCCGTTGCAGGTTGCTGCCTGCTTTGAGGTAGACGGGGTTCTGACCGTAGACAGGGTTGAACTGGCCGTCGGTCCCTTGCTGGCCGGCGCGGATCTGGCTCTGCTCCGCGTTGATCTTGCTGGCAAGGGCGTGGGACCAGTTGTTCTTCTGGCCCTGCTCGGTATTGGCGATGGTCAGCACTGTCTGCAGATCCGTACGCTCGCCGCTCGCGTCGAACACCCGGGTCATGGCCTTGTCACCGGCCGCCAGATCGATGGAGGGGTAGATGGTTCCGCCTTGGCTCCAGTTCAGGGGGGGCTGGGTGCCACCCTCGAAGCGGGCGTCGATCAGGTTGTAGAAGCTGTTGGTGGTATCACCCACCTCCCAGACCCCCAGGATCACCTGATAGCCGGTGCGCGCCGGCAGGACGCAGTTGTGGGTGACCTGCTTGGGCGGTTGCACCATGCCCCCGTCGATGACGCAGAAGGGGTTGAGATCGAAGGAGGCCCGGCTCAACGGCTGGTTCGGGTTCCAGTCCTGCTTGGTCAGGTAGTAGCGCCAGTTGCGGGTGACGTGGTTGGCGGTGAAGGTCCAGCTGATGGCGAAGGGACCGGCCTGGACGTCACGCTTGGTCCAGCGATCGCTGGTCTGGGCATTGAGCTCACCAAACTGGGTGTGGCCGGCGGAGGCTATCTGGCCGTCGGCCGGGCCGCCATTGGGGAAGCCGGACGGCGCCTCCAGACTCTGGGGCTCCCACTGGACGGCGCCACACTGGCTGTTGCCGCCGGTCTTGCACAGGTAGTTGCGCGCCTCCGGCTGGCTGATGTAACCGTGGGCGAGCACGCCGCCACTGGCCAGCAGCGCCAGCGCGGCCGCGAGGCGATTGAGTTGAATAGTTGCTGCCATACATTCCTCTGTTCGATAGATGTGGGCAGTCACGTTGGCAGGGGAGTTCCCCGAAACACGGTGTTGCAACCCCGCTATCCTGGACGACATGTCTTTAGACCGGAGGCTTTGCGTCCTGGCCTTTCAACCAGTTTGCCAAATGACTACAAAAGGATCATTGTGTCGCGTTTGACTACGACCTCCCTATCATGACTTCTTTTGATTAAATTATTAAGTGTAAATCTTTACAGCTTGACCTCATCGGAGTAGAGCCATTACGCAAGTTTTTGTTTTTGCGACGATATATGGAAAACATTCGGAGTCTTTTGGATTTCATCGAATATTAAACATATTGTTGTGATGTATCTTCAATACCTGCGCTCTCATCCATGAACGGCCAGCGGATCTGGAGGCGGCACCGCCATGGCGGAAAGGGGAGGTTGGACGGGTCGAGGCGGCCAACCCCTGGCCAGAGTGTTAGCCGGGGTCGATAATCTCCCGCGAGCGGCAGACAGCGGAGACCGCTTTTGCTAGCGTGATGGAGCGCATCCCGGCGCACCCAGTCCTATGCCGTGAGGATGGGGCATCATCCAAAAAGGAACGGCTGGCCAGAGGCCGCCGATAACAAGAGGGACCTTATGACTTCCAATGCCAGGAATTACTTGAACCAGCTCAACGCCGAGTACCTGCAGGTACACAGGCGCAAGGAGGATCTGTTCTGGTCCACCTACATGGGCACCAGCGACGATCAGGCCGGTTTCACCGCCGCCGAGCAGGCCTACAAGGCCTTCTGCGCCGATCCGGCGCGGCTGCCGGTGTTGCGGGAGATGCAGGCCCAGGCCGAGGGGGCGGATCTCAAACGCGGGCTCGGGGGCTGGATTGCCTTCTTCGAGTGCAACGTCATCGAAGATCCCGCCGCCGCCGCCCTGATGGACGAGCTGGTGGCCGCCGAGGCGGCCCTGTTCGCCCGCCGCAAGGAACTCAAGCTCAGTCTGCTCGATGAGCAGGGGCGGCAGGTTGCCGGTAGTCTGCCGGCGGCCAGCACCTCGCTGGCTGCCAGCCAGAACGAGGCGGTGCGCCAAAGCGCGATCACCATGTTCCATGCCTTGGAGCAGTGGGTGGTGGACAACGGTTTTCTCGAGGTGGTGGCACTGCGCAACCGCTTCGCCCGCGCCATGGGCTATCGGGACTACTTCGACTACAAGGTGCACAAGAACGAGCAGATGAGCCCGGAGCAGTTGTTTACGGTGTTGGATGACTTTATCGCCCGCACCGAGGATCGGGTGCACCAGGGCCTCGCCGAGCTGAAGGCGGCCAAGGGGGCGACGGCGCTGCTGCCCCACAACCTGCGCTACTTCGTGAGCGGCGACGTGACCCGCCAGCTCGACCCTTATGTGCCCTTCTCCCGGGCACTGAAGGATTGGGTCGAGAGCTTCCGCCGCCTCGGCATCCAGTACCGAGACGCGACCCTGACTTTGGATCTGCTGACTCGGGAGGGGAAATACGAGAACGGCTTCTGCCACGGCCCGGTGCCGAGTTTCTGGCAGGAGGGGCAATGGGTGCCGGCTGTGGTCAACTTCACCAGCCTGGCGGATCCGGCCCAGGTCGGCAGCGGCTGGAGCGGACTCAACACCCTGTTCCACGAGGGGGGCCATGCGGCCCATTTTGCCAACGTGACCGGCAACGCGCCCTGCTTCTCCCAGGAGTTCCCACCTACCTCCATGGCCTATGCCGAGACCCAGTCCATGTTCTGCGACAGCCTGCTGGACGATGCGGACTGGCTCAAGCGTTACGCCCGCAACGAAGCCGGGGAGGTGATCCCGGATGCGCTCATCGAGGCCATGATAGCGGCGCGCCAGCCGTTTAGGGCCTTCAACGAGCGCCAGATAGCCCTAGTGGCTTACTTCGAGCGGGATCTCTACGCCATGGACGAGGCCGAGCGCAGCCCGGCGGCCGTGCTGGCGCTGGCCCGCCAGTGGGAGCGCAAGATCCTGGGAGTGGAGAGCCCGCGCCCGCTGCTTGCCATCCCCCATCTGCTCAACCAGGAGTCGGCCTGCGCCTATCACGGCTACCTGCTGGCCCTGATGGCGGTGGAGCAGACCCGCGCCTACTTCCTGCGTCGGGACGGCTATCTCACCGACAACCCGCGCATCGGCCCGGACTTGGCCGCCCACTATTGGGGGCCGGGCAATGGCATGACCCATGACCAGACCCTACAGAGCCTGACCGGTGAGGGCTTCAGCGCAGGCCCCCTGGCCCGGGTGTGCAACCAGAGCGTGGCCGAAGCCTGGGCGACGGCATCTGCTTGCATGGCGGCGGCGCGTCAGCGCCCCCCTGTCGGTGACGGTACTCCCCTCAATGCTCACATCCGGGTGGTGCACGGAGAGACGCTGATCGCCGACAACAGCCACTCGGAGGCGCAGATGCTGGCGGACTTCGAGGCCTGGATCCACAACCATTACCAGGGTGAGAAGCAGCTAGCCTAGCAGGTCAGGCATGATCGACATGAGTGCGTTGCCATGGCGCACGACAGGAGCCCCGCGAGGGGCTCTTTTTATAGGTGAGGCGGAGGATATGGGGGCAAAGCAGGGCCGTATTTCATGCCGACAATCTGTATCTATGGGAGCTAGCTGTGTTTCCGAACGAGGCTTTATGGCGTGCGCAGGGACTGGTGGCGGCGACACAGACTGTCACAGCGGCCTCATGGACACTTGTTACGCTCAATTGCTCATCGCCGGTGTAAAGATATCTTCCTCGGACCATTTAACCCCACTGATACCAATGTTTTGTTGCCGCACTCAGTGCTTTTTTTCGTCGATTCAACACTCCCCGACAGGCTGGGTTCAGCCGAGGTTCATAGAATCTCCTGATTGACTAATTCCAGAGCAGACTCAAAATCGGCCACCTCGCCACCCCCGATGTGAGTCGGGTTCGGAAAGTCTCAGATCTCCACACGAGATGGCTGGACCGCACATACGAAGGGCGGGCTCCGTCTTTCACCCGTAAATCCCGAGCGTTCCAGCGCCGTGCGCAGGGTCAGGCATCGCCTCGACTCGCCGCGGTCGACGCCACGAAATCTGGGTGTATGTTGCGAATGAATCGCATTTTTTATCTTCTTCCCTTGTTGCCCGCCTTTGCTCAGGCGGGAGCTCTCGATCAGGAGAGAGAGTCCTGGGTCATCCAGGCGCGGCAGGGGCAGCTCGAGCAGGCCGCCGCCGGGCTCGACGCCCTCTATCGGCGCAGCCGGGATGGCAAGGTGCTCGACGATCTCATCGCGGTGCAACTCTGGCGCAAGGATCCGGCGGCGGCGCTGGCCAGTTGCGAGCCCTGCGAGTTCAAACCTATCTCCAATGCCTCTCTCGAAGCCCTGGCCAGGGCGGCGCGGGATGAGCGTCGCTACCCCCTCGCCATCAGCTATTACCGCATCTTGCAGGGGCGGGCGCCGGACAACCGCAACGCCTGGCTCGGTCTCTACCTGAGTGCCAGCGATCAGGGCAATCTGACCCTGGCTCGCCAGGCGGCCAGCGACTATGAGGCGCGCTTCGGTCGGGATCAGGCCATCCTGGATGCCCGCATCTATGGCGCGCGCAGGCAGGGGGATGCCATGGGGGAGATGCTGGCCCGCCAGCAGTGGCTGGAGCAAGACCCTGGCAACCCAGAACAGTTGCTGGCCCTCTATCGCGTCGCGGTGAGCCTGGGGGCTGGCCCGGCGGCCGCGGATCTGATGCGCCAGCACCCTTCGTTGTTCAAACCCGTCGACCGGCTCTGGCTGGATCACTATGAGGCGGTCAGCCTGCTGCGCAGCGTCGCCCAGACCGAGGATCCCGCGCTCACCACCCGCGCCTTGCGTCGGGCGCTGGCGTTGCAGGAGCGGATCCTGCGCGAGGCGCCGAGCGATCATCCCCTCCATCTGAGCAACGAGCGGGATCGCATCGTGACCCTGGCGGCCCTCGGGCGTTTCGCACAAGCGGAGAACGACTCCGCCGCCCTGCTGGCCAGGGAGGCCCAGCCCGATTATGTGCTGATGGCTCGCGCCGATGCCCTGGCGGGTCTTGGGCGCAGCCGTGAGGCCAGCCTCATCTACGACGAGCTTGCTTCGCGGATGCCGGCGGACAAGGAGCTGAGGGAGAAGCGCTTCTATGCCTACACGGATCAGGAGCGCTACGACGCGGCCGCCGGGCTGCTGACCCAGTGGCAGGAGCCCCTGACCCGCTGGGACTTCACCGGCAACACCCGCATGGATAACGATGATTACGAGCGGTTGTTGCAGCTGCAGAACCTGTTGGGGGCCTGGCGCGGCCAGGCCGATAATGCCGAGCGCCAGCTGCTTGGCTGGCTTGAGAGCGCGCCGGCCAATCCCTGGCTCTGGATGCAGCTCGGGGATCTGCGCCGCTGGCGGGGCCATCCCGACGAGGCCGATGAGGCCTATGCCGAGGCGGCCCGCTGGTTGCAGCCCGCCAGTCAGGCTCAGCTCGAACCGGGGCGGCTCAATGCCCGCCTCGATCGGGGACAGTGGCAGCAGACCCCCGCCCGCATCCGCGCCCTGGGTGAGGGCAACCGGGATCGCAAGGAGTTGGGCCAGCGCCTCAAGCAGGAGCAGGCACCGACCCTGGTGAGCGAATTCACCCATGGCAGCAGCGAGGGCGGCTCAGTGCTGGCGAGCCGGGACTGGCGCTACGATGCCCGTCTCTACAGCGCCCGCAGCGATGAGGGCCATCGCCTGTTCGTGCGCCGTCAGGGTGGCTTTGGCGAGTTTGACAATGAACCCGAGCGCGCCGCCTACAGCGGTCTTGGTATGGAGCTCTCCCTCTACCCGCTGCAATGGACTGTGGAAGGGGGGATGGGATCCGAGCTCAATCACAGGGGCTATCTGTGGAACCGGCTGGACTGGCGGCTCGGGGATCATTGGTCCCTCGGTGGCGCCGTCAACCTCAACAGTGCCGACACGCCGCTGCGGGCGTTGGCCCGGGGTGACTACGCAGATCAGTATCAACTCGAGCTGAACTGGCGCCAGGACGAGAGTCGGGAGGCGGGGGCCCAGCTCGAGCTGATGGACCTGAGTGATGGCAACCAGCGCAAGAGCGTCTCCGGCTTCGTGCGCCAGGACCTGTGGCGCCGTGATCGCTGGTGGCTCGATGGTACCTTGCGCGCCGCCAGCTCCCGCAACGAGGCGGTGGAGGTGGATTACTTCAACCCCCTTGAGGATCGCAACCTGGAGCTGGAACTGGGCGCCCGCTATCGCCTGCCCTTTGACGCCAACCGTGTGCTGGTACAGGGCCTCTTCCTGTCGACCAACAGCTACTGGCAACAGGGCTATGGCGGCAGCCAGGGCTGGCAGCTCAGCTACCGCCATGACTGGGAACTCTCCCCGGCCCTGAGCCTGGGTTATGGCCTCGGCCGTAGCAAGGCCACCTATGACGGCGATGCCGAGTACGGCGATTTCGTCTTTGCCAATCTGCAATGGAGCTTCCTGTGATACGCCGACTGCTCACCCCGTTCTGCCTGCTCATCTCCCTGCTGCTGCCCTGGACAACCCAGGCCGCCCGTCAGGGGGACGACTATGTGGTGCTCTGCTACCACGACATCATCGATCTCAAGCTGACGCCGGATCGCAAGCTCTATCCCCAGACCATGCGCCGCGACACCCTGATCCGCCACTTCAACTGGATCCGGCGGCAGGGCTATCAGCCGGTCAGCTTCCAGCAGATCCTGGATGCCAAGGCGGGCAAGGCCCCTCTGCCACCCAAGGCCATACTGCTCAGCTTCGATGATGGTTACGAAAGCTTCTATCGCCTGGTCTATCCCCTGCTCAAGCTCTATCAATACCCGGCGGTGTTCGCCCTGGTGGGCAGCTGGCTGGATGTACCCCGGGATCAGATGGTGCCCTATGGCGACGACAAGCTGCCCCGGGACTACTTCGTCGGCTGGCCGCAGATCCAGGAGATGCAGGCCTCCGGTCTGGTGGAGATTGCCTCCCACACCTTCGCCTCCCACTTCGGCCTGCTGGCGAACCCCCAGGGTAATGTGCAACCCGCGGTGACCACGGCGGGCTGGAGCCCCAAGGGGTACGAGAGTCAGGCGCAATACAGGGCGCGGCTAAAGGCGGATTTCGAGACGTCGAGCCAGCAGATCCGCCAGCACCTCGGCCAGCGCCCGCGCATCATGGTCTGGCCCTATGGCGCCTTCAACGAGGTCGCCCTCTCCGTGGCCAAGGAGGCGGGCATGCCCTACACCTTCACCCTGGATGACGGGGTCAACCGGCTGGCAGAGTCGGGCAGTCAGGTGCGCCGTTACCTGCTGGAGGAGGAGACCAGTCTGCAGAACCTGGATGAGATCATGGGTGGCAATACCTGGTCCCAGCCGGTGCAGCGGCTGGTACACGTGGATCTCGACTACGTCTACGACAAGGATCCGGTGCAGCAGGGCAAGAACCTCGACAAGCTGCTGGATCGCATCAAGAACTACGGCATCACCACCGTCTACCTGCAGGCCTATGCCGACGACAACGCCGACGGGGTGGCGGAGGCGCTCTATTTCCCGAACCGCCACATGCCGATGAAGGCCGACCTGTTCAATCGGGTCGCCTGGCAGCTGCGCACCCGGGCCGGGGTCAAGGTCTACGCCTGGATGCCGGTGCTGGCCTACGACCTTGGCCCGGGTCACCCCTATGTCACCGACAGCCGCACCGGCAAGCCGGCCCCGGATCAGTACCTGCGCCTGGCTCCCTGGAACGAGGCCAATCGCCGCCTGATCGCGGATATCTACGAGGATCTCGGCTTTTATACCAAGTTCGACGGCCTGCTGTTCCACGACGATGCCTTCCTCGGGGATTACGAAGGGGAAGGGCTGCTGTCCCGCAGCCCGGCGGCGCTCAAGGCCCAAGGGGAGCACAAGACCCACCAGCTCATCGACTTCACCCTTGAGCTGAAAGCTGCGGCGGCCCGCTATCGACAGGGGGGACAGGATGGACTGATGACGGCGCGCAACATCTATGCCGCCCTCATCACGGAGCCCGAGTCCCAGCAGTGGTTTGCCCAGAGTATGGGGGACTTTGCCCGTGCCTATGACTATACCGCCGTGATGGCCATGCCCTACATGGAGCAGGCCGGGGAGCCGGATGCCTGGCTCGCCAAGCTGGCGAAGGACGCACTGGCGACAGTGCCCGCCGACAAGCTGGTATTCGAGCTGCAAAGCCGCAACTGGCGCACCGAGCAGCCAATCCCGGATGCCGAGCTGGCGCGCTGGATGCGCATCATCCGCGAGCAGGGGGTGAACAACTTTGGCTACTACCCGGATGATTTTCACAATAACCAACCGGATCCGGCTGTGCTTAAACCCGCACTTTCGGCGGCCAGCCAACCCAGGCCCATAGTGGGGCCTGCGCAAGGCGCCGAGGCCAAAGGCAAGGGCTCGCCGGGGCTGCAACCATGACGGCGTTTGTCGACGGACTGGCGGTTTTCACCCTGGCCTACCCCAGCCTGATGGCCATGGTGTGGATGTGCGGTGGCCTCTATTACTACTTCCAGTGGGAGCGCCGGGATCTGGCGCTGGCCAAGCGAGGCTTGACGCTGCCGAGCCACCCCAGGGTGACTCTGATGGTGCCCTGCTACAACGAGGGGGCCAATGTGGAGGAGACCATAGGCCACCTGCTGCGCCAGCGTTACCCCAACTTCGAGGTGCTGGCCATCAATGACGGCAGCCGGGATGACACTGGGGCCAGGCTCGACAGGTTGGCGCTGGGGGATGCACGGCTGCGGGTGCTGCATCAGCCCAATCAGGGCAAGGCGATGGCCCTCAATCATGCCCTGGGGGAGGCCGATGGGGAGATCCTGGTGGGGATAGACGGTGATGCGGTACTCGATCACGACGCCGTGATGTGGATGGTGAAGCACTTCCTGGAGAGCCCCAGGGTGGGGGCCGTGACCGGCAACCCCAGGGTGCGCACCCGATCCACCATCATCGGCAAGATCCAGACCGGGGAGTTCAGCTCCATCATAGGGCTCATCAAGCGGGCCCAGCGCATCTATGGCACCGTCTTCACCGTGTCCGGGGTGGTGGTGGCGTTTCGCAAGAGCGCGGTAGAGGCGGTCGGCGGCTGGAGCACCGACATGGTGACCGAGGACATCGACATCAGCTGGAAGCTGCAACTGGGTGGCTGGCTCATCCACTATCAACCCCAGGCGCTGTGCTGGGTGCTGATGCCGGAGACGGTGCGCGGCCTCTACAAGCAGCGGCTGCGCTGGGCCCAGGGCGGCGCCGAGGTGATGTTGCGCTACGGCGCCCAGGTGCTGCGCTGGCGGAATCGACGCTTCTGGCTGCTGCTGCTGGAATACGCCGCCAGTGTGACCTGGTGTTACGGCATGCTGTTTCTGGCGCTGAACTGGCTGCTGCATCCGAACCTGACCACCCTGGCGGAGGGACACTTCTTCGCCTGGTCCGGGGTGCTGATGACCGGCATCTGCCTCTTGCAGTTCGGGATCAGCATCTTCATCGACAGCCATTACGATCGCACCATGCTGCGCAGCTTCATTTGGTGTGCCTGGTATCCCCTGATCTACTGGCTGCTCAACCTGGTGACCGTGATCGTCGCCGTGCCCAAGGCCGTGTTGCGCCGCCGCGGCCAGCTGGCGGTGTGGGAGAGCCCGGACAGAGGAGAATCCTTCCGTGAGTAAACACCAGCTCGGCAAAGAGATGATCATCCGCAATGGCAGCCGGCGCAGCTGGGGCTATCGGCTACGGGACCTGCTGCTGTTGCTGCTGACCTGGGGCAGCTGGCTGTTTCTGGCGCTGCAACCCTGGTTCAACTACCTCGACAAAGGCGATGAGGTGAGCTTCATCGGCTCCCTCGGCTGGCTGGCCCTGGGGCAACTGTTCCTGGCGCTGATCATCGGCCTGTTTCTGCTGATCCATACCTGGGCCAAATACAACAAGCTGCTCCATCGCCTGATGCAGCAGCGCGCCAAGCGGCGCAATGAGCCACGCTAGACCTTTTTGGGGGCGTCGTCTGTTTATGGATGTGGAATGAGGGATTTGCTTGCCGTGCACCGAGCAGGGGAGTCAGTGTTTGGTCAAGCGCCCTGCCCATTGGCAGGGCGCTTTCATTGAGAGGAGGGGGAGTCAGATCTTCAGCAGGGTGACGGGCTGGCCCTTGAGCGCCACCAGCAACTGGCGGCCCGGTAGCTTGTGCCCATCTATCTGGATGCTGCTCTTGCCAAAGTTCGCCACCAGCCGGCTGCCGTCGGAGAAGCGGGTCTCCTGCACCTTGCCGGCCCCGTCCCGCCAGCGGAAGTCCACCAGCGCCTTGTCCCACAGCGCCTTGTGCAGTGGCGCAAACTGGGCGTCCAGCTTGACCAGCTCCGGCAATCGACTCTTGAGCGTGCTGCGGCTCAGGTTGACGAGGGGCGGGGTGTTGTAGAGTAGGCCGAGTAGGGCGCGCTCCTCCCGGATGGCGGGAAACTTGAGGTTATCCAGCAGCCAGTGGTGGCTGTTGATCACCGAGTCGTGGAACACCGCCTGATAGAGGGGCAGCCTGTCCGCCGGGTTGAACACGGTTTTCAGGTAGCGCGGCTTGAGGCGAGCGGGCTGGAAGAAGACCTGGGGCGCCTCGTCTGGCCACCACTTGCCGAGGTAGTAGGGGGACTTGGCCTGCTTGCGCATGGCGGCATCGGTCCAGCCGAAGCCCCAGCTCTGGATGCCGTGGGCGAACATCAGCGGCTTGCTGGTGAGGGCGTTGCCATCCTCCGAGCCCAGCACCAGGCCGAGCCGCTCTCCCACCCAGCTCATGCGGGCGTTGCGGGCGGCTATCATGGCCGCGCTGCCCTGCTGGTGGGCCGGGCTGTAGTCGCTGGAGGCCATGGCGGTGCCATCTACGTCGAGGAACAGGCTGTTGATGGCGCTGGCCCTGGCCAGTTCGCTCATGCGCTCCTTGGCTAAGGGCAGGGTACAGCCTGGGTTGAGGTAGACCCCCTCGCCGCCAAAGCCGGGTCTGGGCTTGCCGTCGGCCTCTATGATGGCGCAGCGTTTGCCAAGCTCGGGGGGGAGCTGGGCGGTGAGCCAGGTATCGTTGCTGCCCGGGGGAATGGCGGTGTCGTAGGAGTCATAACTGCCCACCAGATAACCCGCCCGTTTGGCGGCGGCGATGGCCTGATCCTGCTGCAGGGCAGCCGTCCACTGGGGCGTGCCGAGCCAGAGCTTGCGCAGTCCCGCCTGTTGCAGCGCCTCTATGACCGGCAGTGACAACCCCTGACCCCATCGCGCCTGAGGCACCAGCAGCTCGCCGAACTGACTCTTGACCCACTGCTGGCGCAGGGCCAGCACCTTGCCCTGAGTGGCAGGGCCCTGCTGGGTGGAGAGGGGCAGTTGGCGGGCTATCAGCCGGTTGAGCCCTTCCATTATCTGGCTCTGCTGCCAGATCTGGGGGGCCGTGGCCGCCAGCGCCTCGCGCTCCTCAGGGGTGAAGGTCTTCAGCCACTCGGGTTTTTGGGTGATCTTGGCCTGCAGGGCGGCCCAATTCGTCACGTCTTGGCGATCCAGCAGGGCATCCCCCCACAGATAGAGGTGGCTGGCGCCGATCAGCCGCCGCCCGGCCGGGATGCGGGCGAACTTGTCCGCGAGAGACTGCCAGGCTCCCTCGGCCTGCAGCCATTCTCGGTAGCGTCTCGCCCCCGCCAGCCAGTCATCCCCCACGTGCAGCCGCACCACCAGCGGGGCCGGGTTGAAGTGGTTGAACTCGTGGCTGGCGATAAGCTGCAGCCGGCCCCCCTTGCGGGTGAAGCTGAGCTGGTTGTCGTAGGGGCTCTGCAGGATCCAGCTGTAGGTCAGCTTGCCCGCATCCTGACTCCAGAGCGGCAGCTTGAGATCGTAATGGGTGTCGAGCGTCGCCAGCTCGTCGCCCACATAGCCGAGCCAGTCACTGTCACGGACCGAGAAGCGGCTCCCCTCGCCAAACGCCATGGAGAGGTGGGTCTGGTTCTTCGGCAGGCTGTACCAGCCAAGCTGGCGGGGGCCGTCGCTGCTGAGGGTCAGCAGCAGATCCTGGCCATCCAGCCGCGCCTCGACCCGGGTCTCCTGGGCGGGCCAATGCCAGCTGATGTGCTGGGCATCCTGTTGCAGCTGATCGACCTGGCGGGCGGCCTGTCCCGCACTGACCGGCACCTCACCCACCGAGATGGCGAGGGTATCGGGATCGATGCGATAGCTGATGCTCCCGCTCTCGAGCAACAAGGGGGCGGCAGACAGGGGCGCCGCCAGCAGCAGGCCGACAAGGCCGGCGCCTAAGTAGGGAAGGGGGGGCATGGGGTCTCCTTGGAACACAGTCGGCGTCAGGGTACACCCGGGGGGAAGGAGACGAAAAGCATCAATAGGCATCTCGTTTTCGTACTAGTCTCTCTTTGAGACCCAGATCCCAATGAAAGGACTATCTCACTGTTTTGCTTGTGCATTCGTCCAGGTTGCCGAGCATGCCTGTGGGCGGTCGGGGGAGTGGCGTCAGATATGTTTCTCTGGATATATTGAGTATTGATGGCGATCCCATATCATGGCGCTCGCTCGCCACCCGAGAGTGGCGACATTCAGATGATCTGCTAACAAAGAAAGGCCTTAAGGCTTGTCGAGGGATGGAATGAGAGCCGTATTGTTGTGTTTGCTGGGGCTGTGGCCCGCACTGAGCTTTGCGACCCTGTCTGCGGACATGATCGTGGTCAAGAAGTCGAGTTATAGCCTGACCCTGATGAAGGATGGCAAAGAGGTCAAACGCTACTGGATCGCACTGGGCCCGGCGCCCATGGGTCACAAGCAGAAGGAAGGGGATCAGCGGACGCCGGAAGGGCGCTACATCCTCGACTACAAGAAGACCAACTCCGGCTACTACAAGGCCATCCACATCAACTACCCGAATCTGGACGACATCAAGGCGGCCAACGAGAAGGGCGTGAATCCCGGTGGCATGATCATGATCCACGGTCAGCGCAACGACATAGGCAACCGTCGTCTGCAGCCGTCCAACTGGACCAATGGCTGCATCGCCATGCTCAACCACGATCTGGATGAGGTGTGGAACGCCATCGAACCCGGTACCCCCATCGTCATCAAGCCCTGATCCCCTCGTCACGCCCGTCCCATCCCTGCACCGGGAGGACGGGCGTGTCATCTCTATCTTCTTGTCATTGCACGAATTGCCTCGACGGCGGCGTGGTATCTCGCCCCGCCCTGTGTTAGGTTTTTCGGTTCTCGTTGGCAGGACAAGGATGACCTCATGATTTCCCAAGCTCGCCCCCCTCACGCCGGGGTCGAGAGTTCGCGTGCGCTCTGGTGGCGTGCCACCCTCGATATTCTCCCGCTCTCCGTCTCGGTCATTCCCTGGGGCATCCTGTGCGGCGCCCTGGCGCTGCAGGTGGGATTGAGCCCCCTCCAGGCCCAGCTGATGTCGCTGCTGGTCTATGCCGGCGCTGCCCAGCTCTCGGCCACCACCTTGTTCGGGGCCGGTACGCCGCTGTTGCCCATCGTCGGCTCCACCTTCGTCATCACCTCCCAGCACCTGCTGTACGGCTTCACCTTCCGCCGGGATGTGTTGCCGCTCTCCCTGCGCTGGCGCGCCAGCCTGGCCTTCTTCCTGACCGACGAGATGTTCGCGGTGGCGCTCAAGGACAGGGAGCGCAGCGGCGCCTTCAATCCCGCCTACGCGCTGATCGCGGGCTTCGTGTTCTACCTGTTCTGGAACCTGGCGACCCTGCTCGGCATCGCCGCCGGCCAGTGCATGGAGGGGCTGGATCACATGGGGCTGGACTTCGCCATCGCGGCCACCTTCATCGCCATGACGATCCCGGCCATGAAGAACCTGCCCATGGTGGCGGCCACCCTGGTGAGCGGCGGCACGGCCCTGCTCACCAAGCCGCTGCTGGCGGAGATCTACATCATCATCTCGGCCCTGGCTGGCATGCTGGTGGGTTATATGCTGCATCGGATGAGGAGGTAATCATGAGCTGGCTGATGATAGGGCTGCTGACCCTGATCACCTTCTTCAACCGCTTCGCCTTCTTCTCGCGGCTGACCCGTTATCAACCCGGCGCCGAGATGGGGGCCTTCCTGAGCTTCTCGGCCCAGTCGGTGCTGACCGCCATCTGGCTGCCCATCGTGTTCAGCTACCAGCCCGGCAAGGGGCTGGACTGGGATCCCGACTACCTGGCGGCGACCCTGCTGGTGACGGTACTGACCCTGCTGCGGCTGCCGACCCTGGTGGTGGTGGTGGTCGGCATGGGGGGCTTCTTCCTGCTGCGCTGGCAAGGGGGCCTGCTGACCCTGCTGCCTTGGCTGGCATAGCCCGTGATCCAGCATAGCGGATGTCTATTGTCGACATCCGCTGTGTTGTGAATGTCACTTCAAATAAGGCCTTTCAAATGTGAGGATTTAGACATCATCCGTTTAGGAGCCTGTTATGTCTCTCACCGCCACCTGTCAGCGCATAGTGCGCGACCCTCTGCTCTCACCGACCCAGAAGAGCCACGCCCTGGCGCTTGCCGCCGAGAATGCCCTGCCTTACCCGGATCTCCCCGCCAGCGTCTCAGATGCCATGGCAGAAGGGGTGCTGTGCGACATGTTCGAGGGGCATGCCCCCTACAAGCCGCGCTACGTGCTGCCGGATTACCAGAGATTCCTGAGCCAGGGCTCGGCCTGGCTGGAGCTGGCACCGCCAAAGGATTTCGATGAGGCCCTGGATGCCCTGCGCATCCTCTATCATCACGTGCCCTCTGTGACCGGCATGCCGGTCTGGCTGGGGCTGCTGGATCAATTACTGCTGCCCTTCGTCGGAGCGCTGGACGACGAGACCCTCTATGGCAAGTTGCGGCGCTTCTGGATCTACCTGGACAGGGTGCTGCCGGACGCCTTCATGCACGTCAACATCGGGCCGGATGACAACCGGGTCTGCCGGCTGATCCTGCGCATCGATGGCGAGCTCAAGCAGGTGGCGCCAAACCTCAGCCTGTTCCACGACCCCGCCCAGAGTCCGGACTCCCTGCTGATGCAGGCGGTACAAAATATCGCCCAGTGCGGCAAACCCCATATCGTCAACTACCCCCTGCACAGGGACACCTTCGATACCCGCGGTTTTGGCATCGTCAGCTGTTATAACGCCCTGCCGCTGGGGGGCGGCGCCAATACCCTGGTGCGCATCTCCCTCAAGAAGGTGGCCGAGCAGAGCGCCGGCATCGACGACTTCCTGGAGAAATGGCTGCCCCACTATTGCGAGCAGGCCTCATTGCTCATCGAGGCCCGCGCCCGCTTCCTGCATTTGGAGTCCGGCTTCTTTGACAGCTTCCTGGTGCAGGAGGGGCTGATCGAGGAGGCGCGCTTCGTGCCCATGTTCGGCATCTATGGCATGGCGGAGGCGGTCAATAGCTTGATGGAGAAGGAAAATCGGCCAGAGCGTTACGGCCGCGACCAAGAGGCAAACCGGCTCGGCTATCGCATCTCGGCACAGCTCTCCGGTTATGTGACCAGCAGACCTCAGCTTCACGCCTGGAACGGGCGAGCCCTGCTCCATGCCCAGGGGGGCCTCAGCGTGGACAGGGGCGTGACACCCGGGGTGCGCATCCCTTACGGCGAGGAGCCGGATCCCGCCAGCCACGTGCTGGCGCTGGCGCCGCACCACGGCTTCTATGGCTCAGGTATCAGCGAGATCCTGACCCTGGATCCCACCATACGTCAGAACCCTCAGGCCCTGCTGCAACTGTGCAAGGGGGCCTTCGCCCTCGGCATGCGGGAGTTCAGCGCCAACGTAGGGGACAGCGATCTGGTGCGGGTTACCGGCTACATGATCCGCAAGAGCGACGTGGCCCGCTTCGCGGCCGAGGGCTCGCGCCTGCAGACCACCTGCCTCGGCGCCGAGGCGAGCGAGCTGACCGGCATTCGCCAGCGCTCTCCTCGGGTGGTGGCCCTCGAGAGCTGCCTGAGTGAGTGCTGACCAGAGCCGACTGCTGGCGCGCACCGCCGTCGTCAGCAGAATATTGCCCTTCTCTTGCGTGGATGGACCGGGTAATCGTCTGGTTATTTTCCTGCAGGGGTGCAACTTTCACTGCCCCGGTTGCCACAATCCACACACCATAGGGTTGTGCGATCACTGCGGCGACTGCGTGGCCGATTGTCCGAGCGGCGCCCTGACGATGGCGGAGGGGCGGGTGAGCTGGCAAGGGGCGCTCTGTACCCATTGCGATCGCTGCACCGACGGCTGCCCGCGCCAGGCCAGCCCCAAGACCCGGGTCATGTCGGTGGCCGAGGTATTGGCAGAGCTGCGCCGCTACGGCCCGCTGCTGAGCGGCGTCACCGTCTCCGGCGGCGAGGCGACCACCCAACTGCCGTTCGTGGTCGCCCTGTTCACCCTCATCAAGGCAGACCCGGAACTGGTTCGGTTGAGCTGTCTGCTCGACAGCAACGGCTCCCTGTCATTGGCGGGCTGGCAGCGGCTGCTGCCTGTGCTGGATGGCGCCATGCTGGATCTCAAGGGGTGGCGGGACGAGGTGCACCGCGCGCTCACCGGCTACGATCGCGAGCGGGTGCTGGCCTCCCTGCAACTGCTGGCACGGTGCGGCAAGCTGGCCGAGCTGCGCCTGCTGCAGGTGCCGGGCAGGACGGATTTCGTCGATGAGGGGGGGAGGCTGGACGCAGGGCTTTGCGCTTTCCTGCAGAGCCTGGGCCCCATTTCCATCCGTCTCAACGGGTTTCGCCATCACGGGGTGCGCGGGGGGGCGCTGAGCTGGCAGGAGGCGGGCATGGAGGAGTTGCAGCGATTGGCCAAGGCCCTGATTGCCAAGGGGTTTGGCCCGATTGCATTGCCCGCCCTGGTCTGAGCCTGGGGATGGGCAGCTCTGAGACTCGATATGACGCAACTGTGATGTCTGTCTATTTGGTGTGCGCGAAGTGGCGGCTAGAATGGGAAAACCGTCCACCATCAACAGACAGCCATGAGTGAAGCCAACGCCTTATACCGAGTGCAGTTCATTTGTCACAGCGAGCGTTACGAAGTCTACGTCCGGGAGGTCAATCAGGGGCAGTTGTTCGGCTTCATCGAAATAGCGAACTTCGTCTGGGACAACCACACGGCGCTCATCGTCGATCCCAGTCACGAGAAGCTCAAGAGCGAGTTTGCCGACGTCAACCGCACCCTGATCCCCATGCATCAGGTGCTGCGTATCGATCAGGTGCGCAAGCAGGGGGCGGCCCGCATCACAGAGCTCGGCAGCAACGTCGCCTCCTTCCCCGGTCCCATCTACACCAAGAAGCCCTGAGCCTGCTCTGGCTCAGCCTTGAGCCATAACCCGTCCCAGTTGCAGGATCCGTTGACGGAACCAGCGCAGGGCGGGCTCTTCCTCCGTGGGGCCGTACCACACCAGGCTGTGGGTCACGGCGCCATAGTCAAAGGGGGCCGCCAGTCGCACCAGTCCCGGCAGATCGGCCTGATTCGCCCAACCTTCGATGGCGGTGAGGATCAGATCGCTCTGGCGTAGCAGGGCCGCCGCGCTGCCAAAGTCCGGCAACGTGGCGCCTATCTGACGGCGTACCTGCAATTGGGCCAGGCTCTGCTCGAAGAAGGGGTTGGCGAGCTCGGTGTCGCGAATGGCGATGTGGCGCCAGCTCAGGTAAGCATCCAGATCCCAGTCTCGCGAGAGGGCCGGGTGATCCGATCGCAGCAGGCAGATCAGCCTGTCTTCGCGCAGGGGCTCCCACACTAGGCCAGGATGGCTTGGCAGGGGCTGGCTCTGATCGTGGGGCAGGATCACGAAGTCGAGCTTGCCCGCCGCCAGTCGCGCCAACGCCTGCTCATCCTTGTTCCAAATGACGGGCGTCATCCCCGGTACCTCCTTCATCAAGCGACCCAGAATGGGCCCCATGGGCCAGACCATGCCGCTCTCGCGCAGCGCTATGTTCAGTTGCCCCTGCCAGCTGGCGGGGTTGAATCCCTCCTGGCTGGCGAGGCCGTTCAACTCGCGCAGCAAGCGGTGCAGGCTGGGGCCGAGCCGCTCGGCAAACGGCGTGAGCAGCAACTGGTTGCCCTGGCGGTAGAGCAGCTGATCCCCGAGCAGTTCCCGCAGTTGGTTAAGAGTCTTGCTGACGGAGGAGGGGGTGGTGCAGAGGCGCTCGGCGCTTCGGGTGACGCTCTGACTGTCCAGCAGCAGGTGCAGGGTGACCAGATGGCGTCCGCCCAGGCGGGAGAGGGCAATCAGATCCATAGCGGCTCCTGGTAAAAGCGGGAAGGGGAAACAAAAAGCCCCGCCGAAGCGGGGCTTGGGGCTTAGCCCTTGAGCACGGCGGCCATGGCGTCGGCCACGTAGTCGACGTTGCGACTGTTGAGGCCCGCCACGCACATGCGACCGGAGCGCACCAGGTAGACGGCAAACTCTTCCCGCAGTCTGTCCACCTGCTCCGGGGTGAAACCGGTGTAGCTGAACATGCCGCGCTGGCTGACGAAGTAGCTGAAATCGCGACCCGGCACCTTGGCGCTCAGCACCTCGAACAGCTTCTGGCGCATGGCCTTGATGCGCACGCGCATCTCGGTCACTTCACCGACCCAGAGGGCGTGCAGGCTGGCGTCGTTCATCACGGCCGCGGTGATCTGACCGCCATGGGTGGGGGGGCTGGAATAGTTGCGACGCACGGTCGCCTTCATCTGACCCAGCACCCGGCCCGCCTCTTCCGCGTCCTGGCAGATGACCGACAGGCCGCCGCAGCGCTCGCCGTAGAAGGAGAGGTTCTTGGAGAAGGAGTTGCTGACGAAGAAGCTGACGCCGGCATCGACCATGGCGCGGATGGCGTAGGCATCCTCTTCCAGACCGTCACCGAAGCCCTGATAGGCGATGTCCATGAAGGGGATGAGGTGCTTCTCGACCACGAGGGTGATGACCTGATCCCACTGGGCGCGGGAGAGATCCACCCCGGTCGGGTTGTGGCAGCAGGGGTGCAGCAACACTATGCTCTTGGCCGGCAGGGCACTCAGGCAGGCGATCATGGCATCGAACTGGACGCCGCCGGTGGCCGCGTCGTAGTAGGGGTAGTCGTGCACCTTGATGCCGGCGCCCTCGAACATGGCCTTGTGGTTGTCCCAGGTCGGATTGCTGACCCAGACCTCGGAGGTCGGGAAGTAGCGCTTGAGCAGATCGGCGCCTATCTTCAATGCGCCCGAGCCCCCAATGGTCTGGATGGTGGCGATGCGACCGGCCTTGACCGCGGCATGCTCGGCACCAAACAGCAGGTGTTGCACTGCGGTGCGGTAGTTGGCGGCCCCTTCCATCGGCTGATAGGGGCGCGGCGCCGGGGCGGCGGCACGGGCGGCTTCGGCCTGCTGTACCGAGGCCAGCAGGGGAATGCGACCCTGCTCATCGTAATAGAGGCCGATCCCCAGGTTCACCTTCTGTTCGCGGGTGTCTTTGTGGAAGGTCTCGACTAGCGTCAGTATGGGGTCGCCAGCATAGGCATCGACGTGTTCAAACATGGGGGGTCCTTGAAGTTAACTGTCCAATCCAGCCGGCCACGGGCCGGGGTCGATATCATGGCGTAATCCAGACCTTGCCTCAAGCTGTTCGACCCGGCGCCTGGTGACAGCTGTTGTCGTAGCGAGTCGCCCCGGAAACTCGTGAACAAGCGCCAGCTCACAGTTATATACAAAATATATCTATTCTTTTAAGGGCTTGGGGATGGGCTTTAAGGCGTCACTTGGATAATATCGGGGTGCATATGGGGCTTTACTTTGGCCGACTCCTTCCCGAGCCAGGCGCAAGATCGGGGTTCACTTGAGCTGGCCAATTAGTTGCATAATAAACTAAGTATTTACTTAGTAATGAACGCAGTGTGCTCTGGCCCCTCATCCGGGTCTGCCAATAACAGGTGACCCATCGCCGATGACTCGAAACGTCTCTCGTTCTTCTTCCCCCTGGCTGGACTGGCAAGGTCTGGGCGGCTGGAATATCTATTTTCTCGCCAAGTTGGCCCTGCTGTGGGCGGGCTACCTCAACTTCCACCCCCTGATCAACCTGGTCTTCGCTGCGGCCCTGCTGTTCCCTCTGCCCTGGGCGCGCGCACGACGATTGCGCCACTGGCTGGCATTGCCAATCGGGGTCGGGATCTTCTATCACGATACCTGGTTGCCCGGCATAGAGAGCATCCGGGCTCAGGGTAGCCAGGTCTTCTCCTTCACCCTGGATTACTGGCTGGAACTGCTCAGTCGTTTCATCAACTGGGAGATGGTCGGCGCCGGTTTCGTCATGCTGACCCTCTATCTGTTCGTGGCCCAGTGGCTGCGTTTCACCCCCTGGATCCTGCTCACCCTGCTCTGGCTGTGGCTCTCGCCCCTGGTGGGCAACCCGTTTGCCTCCACTGAGGTGGCGACGGTCAGCACGCCCAAGGCCAGTTCATCGGCCTCCGAGACGTCAGAGAAGAAGGTCTCGATGACGGAGCAGCTGGATCAGAGTGCGCCCCCCACCAATGAGAACCTCAACGCCTACCTGGACGATTTCTACGGGGAGGAGCGGGATCGTCTGGTGCAGTTCCCGAGCAAGCTGCCGGATCAGGCGTCGCCGTTCGATGTGCTGATCATCAACATCTGCTCCCTTGCCTGGAGCGACGTGCAGGCGAGCGGCCTGACGGAGCACCCGGTCTGGCGCCACTTCGACATCATGTTCAAGCATTTCAACTCGGCGACCTCTTACAGCGGCCCGGCCTCCATCCGCCTGCTACGCGCCAGTTGCGGGCAGCCCAGCCACGCCGGGCTCTATGTGACGGCGCCGAGCCAGTGTCTGCTGTTTGACAACCTGGCCCAGCTAGGATTCGAGCAGCAGGTTGCCATGGATCACTCGGGCGCCTTCGGCAACTACCTCAAGGATCTGCAGTTGTATGCCGGCCTGAATACGCCCCTCATGAGCAAGGAGGGGATGGTCCATGATATCGCCTCCTTCGATGGGGAACCCATCTACCGGACCTCGGACGTGCTTGGCCACTGGCTGAGCGAGCGGGAGAAGAGCAAGGCGGCGCGCAACGTCACTTTCTTCAACCTCATTGCTCTGCACGATGGCAACCGTTATGCGGCCAACCGCCAGATAGCCCCCTACAAGGCGCGGCTGCAGACCATGCTGGATCAGCTGGACAGCTTCCTGACCGCGCTGGAGAAATCCGGCCGCAAGGTGGCCGTGGTGGTGGTGCCTGAGCACGGCGCCGCGATCGCCGGGGACAAGATGCAGATGGCCGGCCTGCGGGACATCCCGAGTCCCAGCATCACAGAGGTGCCGGTCGGTGTCGCGCTGATCGGGACCAAGGCGGCCCACGAGGCGACCCGCAACATCGACACCCCCAGCAGCTTCCTGGCCATCTCGGAGCTGACCTCCAGGCTGGTGGGGGGCAAGCTGTTCGATAGCGACACCATCGACTGGAACGCCCTGCTGGACAACCTGCCGGAGACCCCGTCCGTGGCGGAAAACCAGGGTTCGATCGTGATCGAGTATCAGGACAAGTATCACATCAAGTTGGGACAGGGGGACTGGGTCCCCTATCCCCAGTAACGCAGGAGATCGGGATGAAGACGGACAAGCAACAGATGCCGCTGACCCCCTTCGGCGTACCAGTCGAGGGGGGCGTGGTGAGTGACGTGGCCATGGTGCAGCAGACATTCGATGTCCAGCTTCCCTACCAGGACATAGCCCTCAACGAACACCTGGCCGCCCTGCGTGCGCGCTTCCCGCTGCTGGCGGAGCTGGACATGAACCGGAGCCGCAAATGAACATCGTGGCGCTGCAAGGGATCCGCGGTGGTGTCGGCACCACCTCCATCGTCGCCGGACTGGCCTGGGCCGCGCGGGAGCAGGGGGCGCGGGTGCTGGCGGTGGATCTCTGCCCGGACAACCTGCTCGGCATTCATCTGGGCTTGCCTCACGACGAAGCCGTTGGCTGGCGCCAACTGAGCGATCCCGCGCGGGAGTGGCGCTCTGCCCTGCACCCTTACGAAACTGGGCTCGATCTGCTGGCGTATGGTTATCAACCGAATGGCGACCAGTCTAATGGCGGCCAATCCAATGCAGGCTCCCTTGACTGGCTGCAAGCCATCGAGGGTTACGATCTGCTGTTGCTGGATGTGCCCCTGGACGCGGCGCTGGTGCTGCCCTGTCGGCGGCTGACCGTGGTCAATGCCGATGCCAACAGCCATGTGCGGCTCTACCGCCGCGCCTGGGTGGCCGACGAGCGACTGCTGGTGACCCAGTTCACCAGCCGTCGCGCCCTGCAGCAGGATCTGCTGGATCTCTGGTCTGCGGCAGGACTTCCTCAGCTCACCCAGCGATTGCACCGTGACGAAGCCATGGCCGAGGCCATGGCGGCGAAACAACCCGTGGGTCGCTATTCCCCCACCAGCCTGATCGCCCATGAACTCAACGCGCTGGCGCTCTGGTGCCTGATGCGAGAGGCTGACGCCTGATGCTGGCCGCACTGGTGACACCGACGGCGGGACGCTGGTGCGCGGAGCGTTACCAGACCCTGCGCGAGCAGGGGGCATCCAAGGCGGGTGCCGCCACCCTGACCCTGCTCTGGCTGCTGGCCTGGACCCTGTTCCCCCTGGAGCGCCACGGCTGGCAGTGGATATTGAGCCATGCCAAAGGGCTCTACCCCCAGGTGGCCAAACCCAGGGCCGGGGATCCCCTGCGCATCCTGTTGCAGAGTCTCTGGCTCATAGTGCGACGGCCAGAACCCATTCCCCTGCGCTGGCCCGCCTCCTGGCAGCGAGCCTGGCAGCGGGGCACTCAGGGGCTCAGCACATTGTTGCTGCGCCAGGAGGAGAAAGGGCTGGCCTCGGCGCTCGCGACGCCGCGGGAGGCGCGCTGGAAGAGCGTGCTGCTCTGCGTGGTGGCGGGCAGCCTCTCCCTGCTCTGCATCACCCAGCCGTTTACCCTGCAGGCCCAGCTGGTGTTCGTCATCATGCTGGTGGTCATGGCCTTCATCCTGCGCGCCGTGCCGGGCCGCTACCCCATGCTGATGATGATGGTGCTCTCCCTCACCGTCTCCTGCCGCTACATCTGGTGGCGTTACACCTCGACCCTGGATTGGTTCGATCCAGTCAGCCTCACCTGCGGCCTGTTGCTGCTGTTTGCCGAGACCTATGCCTGGGTGGTGCTGCTGCTCGGCTACTGGCAGACGGCCTGGCCCCTCAATCGTCCGCCGGCCCCCTTGCCGGCGGATCCGGCCGAGTGGCCGACGGTGGATCTGATGATCCCCACCTACAACGAGGATCTCGCCATCGTCAAGGGCACAGTCTACGCGGCCATGGGCCTGGACTGGCCCAAGGACAAGCTGACCATCTGGCTGCTCGATGACGGGGGCCGCGAGTCGTTTCGCGAGTTTGCCGAAGGGGTCGGGATCCGCTACGTGGCGCGGGAGACCCACGAGCACGCCAAGGCGGGCAACATCAACAATGCCCTCAAGCAGGCGAGCGGGGAGCTGGTGGCCATCTTCGACTGCGACCACTTGCCGACCCGCTCCTTCCTGCAGATGACGGTGGGCTGGTTCTTCCGGGATCCCAAGCTGGGAGTGGTGCAGACCCCTCACCACTTCTTCTCAGCCGATCCGTTCGAACACAACCTGCAGCGTTTTCGCAAGATGCCGAACGAAGGGGCTCTGTTCTACGGGCTGGTGCAAGATGGCAACGACATGTGGGATGCCAGCTTCTTCTGCGGCTCTTGTGCCGTCATCAAGCGCTCGGCCCTGGACGAGATCGGCGGTATCGCCGTGGAGACGGTCACCGAGGATGCCCATACCTCGCTGCGATTGCACCGGCTCGGCTATACCTCGGCCTACATCCGGATCCCGCTGGCGGCGGGACTGGCCACCGAGAGCCTGTCTGCCCACATAGGCCAGCGCATTCGCTGGGCCCGCGGCATGGTGCAGATCCTGCGCCTGGACAACCCCCTGTTCGGCAAGGGGCTCAACTTCGGTCAGCGGCTCTGCTACTTCAACGCCATGCTGCACTTCCTGTCGGGCATTCCCAGGATCATCTTCCTGACCGCGCCGCTGGCCTTCCTGATCCTGCACGCCTACATCATCTATGCGCCAGCGGCGGCCATCGCCCTCTACATGCTGCCGCACATCTTCCACAGCGCCCTGACCAACTCCCGCTTGCAGGGCAAGGTACGCCACTCCTTCTGGGGCGAGGTGTATGAGACTGTGTTGGCCTGGTATATCGCCCGACCGACGACGGTGGCGTTGTTTGCCCCCCACAAGGGCAAGTTCAACGTAACCGCCAAGGGGGGCATGACGGAGGAGGTGTATCTGGACCTGTCGGTCTCGCGCCCCTATCTGGTGCTGATCCTGCTCAGCCTGTGCGGGCTGGGGTTCGGTGTCTGGCGCATCCTGACCGGCCCCGCCGACGAGATCCTGACCCTGATCCTCAGCATGATCTGGACCCTCTACAACCTGACCATCTTGGGAGGCGCCCTGGCGGTGGCCTTCGAGTCGCGTCAGGTGCGCTCCAACCCCAGGGTGGAGATGGTGATGCAGGCGGCCATCAAGCTGGCCAACGGTCACCTCTATCCCTGCACCGTCAGGGACTACTCCAACGGCGGGGTGGGCGTGCTGCTGGAGAGCCCCTTGCCCCTGGTCGGCAAGGAGCGGGTCTGGCTACTGCTGCGCAGTGGCCAGCGGGAGCAGGAGTTTGCCGCCAAGGTGCAGCGGGTGTTTGGCCGCAAGCTCGGGCTGGAGCTCGAACCCATGGCGCAGCAACAGAGCATCGACTTCATCCAGTGCACCTTCGCCCGGGCCGATACCTGGTCCCTGTGGCAGCAGCGGCTCGGCAAGGACAGGCCGCTGCACAGCCTGCTCGACATCACGCTGCTCGGCTGGGGGGCTTATTGGCGCCTGGCCCGCAGCTCCCCGCTCGAACCGATTTGTATCCTGCTTGAGAAGCTGGCTCGCTGGCTGCTCTCCTTCGTTCCTCGTCGCGTCTCACCGGATTTCCGGTCCCAGGCTCCGACCCCACAGACAGTGGAAGGCTGATGAAACCACAACGCTACCTTATTCCTCTCCTGCTGATGGCGCAGAGTGCGGTGGCCGCCGACGGGACCGGGCCCTTGCCGCCCGTCCCCGCGCCGGTGCGCAGCCTGGACCAGAGCTTCGAGCAGATGGCCTCGACCCCGGGCACCCTCTCTCTGCGCGGCAATGCGCCGGATGGTCAGGCGGACTTCACCGTGCGGCGGGACGAGGTGGTCACCAAGGCCAGCCTGGATCTCGACTTCACCCCGTCGCCTTCCCTGCTGCCGCTCATCTCCCAGATCAAGGTCTACCTCAACGATGAGCTGATGGGGGTCACAGCCCTCACCAAGGAGCAGATGGGGGAGCGCAGCCATGTCCGCATCGATCTGGATCCCCGCTATGCCAAGGATTTCAACCGGCTCAAGGTCAGCTTCGTCGGCCACTACCAGAACGTGTGCGAGAACCCGTCGAGCGATACCCTCTGGCTCAACGTCAACCGGGACAGCAAGCTAAGCCTGCAACTGCAGACCTTGCCGGTGCGCAACGAGCTCTCCTTCTTCCCCATGCCCTTCCTCGATATGCGAGACAACAAGAAGCTGACCCTGCCCATGGTGTTCAGCGGCGAGGTGCCCCTCGAGCAGCAACAGGCGGCGGCTGTACTGGCCTCCTGGTTCGGCGCCAAGGCGCAGTGGCGCGGTCAGCAGTTCCCGGTGCTCATCGACAAGTTGCCGGATCGCAACGCTGTCGTCTTCGCCACCAATGAGCAGAGACCCGGTTTCCTGGCGGATTATCCCAAGGTGAAGGGGCCGACCATCGACATGATCAGCTCCCCCGACAACCCTTACGTGAAGTTGCTGCTGATCCTGGGGCGAGATCAGCAGGATCTGCTGATGGCCGCCAAGGGGCTGGCACAGGGGGATGTGTTGCTGCGCGGCCAGAGCGTGCGGGTGGATGAGGTCAAACCCCTTTCCCCTCGCCAACCTTACGACGCGCCGAACTGGGTGCGGCTCGATCGCAAGATGCGCTTCGACGAGCTGACCGACTATCAGGGCCAGCTGCAGGCCACGGGCCGTCGGCTCTGGCCCCTCAGCATGACCCTGCGGCTGCCGCCGGATCTCTATCTGCTGGGGGCCAACGGGATAAAGGCCGACCTCAAGTATCACCACACGGCCCCCATCATGCGGGACGGCTCCCGCCTGGATGTGGCGGTCAACGGCCAGTTCATGAAGTCCTTCCCCCTGGAGCCCGGCGAGTTCAAGAGTGAGCAGTTGCTCACGCTGCCGCTCTGGTTTGCCGGGGATGATCAGGCTAGGACCCTGCGCATGCCGGGGCTCAAGACCACCCAGGTCAACAACCTGAGCTTCTCGTTCGAATATGCTCAGGAGTCGATGGGGGGCAATGCCAATGGCCGCTGCGATCTGGTGTTGCCGCCGGCCCATCAGGTGCGCATCGACGACAGCTCCACCATCGATTTCACCGGTTATCGCCACTTCATCGAGATGCCGGATCTCAAGGCCTTCGCCAACTCTGGCTTCCCGTTCAGCCGCATGGCCGATCTCGCGGATACCCAGGTGGTAATGCCTGCCAAGCCCCATCCGGCCCAGCTCACCACCTTGCTCAATGCGATGGGCGCCATCGGTGCCGAGACAGGTTATCCCGCGCTGTCACTGCGGATCGTCAACGATTGGGAGCAGGCGCGGGGGGAGGATCTCGACACCCTGCTCATCGGTTCCCTGCCCAAGGAGTTCCAGCAGGACGCCGAACCCGATGCGCTGCTGGCCTCCACCAGCAGCTGGATCAACCAGCCACATCGTGAATATCGGGACGATCTGCTAAGTTCCCTGGCCGATCGGGAGCCACAGGCTCGGATCGGCATGAGCGGGAATCAGGCCATTGCCGCCATCCTGGGGTTGCAGTCGCCGACCCATGATCAGCGCAGCCTGGTGGCCCTGCTGGCGGATGGCCCGGCCGGCGTGACCCTGCTCAACGACACCCTGCAAAATGACGCCCTGCGCGGTCAGGTCGCAGGTTCCGTGGCCATCATCCGCGAGTCGGGCGTGAAGAGTCTGGCGGTGGGCGAGCGCTACGAAGTGGGTTATTTGCCGTGGTGGGAGCGGGTCTGGCAGCTGTTTGCCAACTATCCGCTGCGCCTCGCCGGCTTGACGCTGCTCTGCATGCTGGTGCTGGGCTGGGGTCTGCGGGTGTTGCTGGCCGGTGCCAGCCGCCGCCGTCTGAAGGAAGATTAAGGGATGAACCAGATGAACAGAATGTGTGGTGCCCTGCTGTTGTGGGCCCTGAGTGCCTTGCCCGCCTTCGCCGCCTGTGACTGGCCCGAGTGGCAGCATTTTCGCCAGCACTACATCAGCGAGGAGGGGCGAGTCATAGACCCAGCCGACGGTCGTCGCATCACCACCTCGGAGGGGCAGAGCTATGGCCTCTTCTTCGCCCTGGTCAATAACGACAAGGAGACCTTCGCCAAGCTGCTGGGCTGGACCGAGCAGCAGCTCGCCCGCGGGGATCTGACCGGTTTCCTGCCCGCCTGGCTGTGGGGTGAGAAGGAGGACGGCAGCTGGGGCCTGCTCGATGAGAACAGCGCCTCCGACTCGGATCTCTGGATAGCCTACAGCCTGCTCGAGGCGGGTCGGCTGTGGGACAACCACAGCTATGTCTCCATCGGTACCATGTTGCTCAAACGCATCGCTCGGGAAGAGGTGGCGACGCTGCCGGGCCTGGGCCCCGTGATGTTGCCCGGTGTGCACGGCTTCACGGGGGAGGGCAGCTGGACCCTGAATCCCAGTTATCTGCCCCCGCAACTGCTGGCGCGCTTCGCACAGCAGCAGGGTCCCTGGCGCGAGATGCGGGCACTGCTGCCTGGCTTGTTGAAGGGCAGTGCGCCCCACGGCTTCTCCCCGGACTGGATTGACTGGCAAGGGGACAAGGGCTGGCAGGTGACGCCCAGCAAGGGCCCCATGGGCAGCTATGATGCCATCCGTGTCTATCTCTGGCTCGGCATGCTGAGCGACGAGGATCCCGACAAGCCTGGTCTGGCGGCACACTTTGCCCCCATGCTGGCGAAGATTGCCGAGCAGGGCGCCGTGCCCGAGCGGGCCGACAGCCAGACCGGTCAGACCGAAGGCCGTGGCCCGGCCGGCTTTGCCGCCGCCCTGCTGCCCTTGACTCAGGGCCAGCCGATGCAGGCCACATTGCGGGAGCAGGTAAAACAGCATGGCCAGGATGCCGATGCCTATTACGGTAGCGTGCTGACCCTGTTCGGTGCGGGCTGGGATCAGGGACGCTATCGATTCGCCGCAGACGGTACCCTGCAACCAGGTTGGAGCGAGTCATGCCAAGCCGATTGACCCTGGGTTGCCTGCTCGCCGTGCTGGTGGGCGGCAACCTGGCACAGGCTGCGGTGGAGCCTGTCTCATCCTTGCTGGAGCGGGTGCGCATCGGCGAGGCGACCGGGCGGGAAGATCTGGTCAGCAACTCCCTCTACTCCCTCTCCCTGGTGGAACCCAATCATCCCGAGCTGCTGGCGGCCCAGGCGCGGCAGGCGCTGCGCCAGGGCAAGGTCAAGGAGGCCAAAGCCCTGCTCGACAGGCTCGGCAAGGTGGCGCCTGATTCGCGGCTCTATCGCCAGGCCATGGCGAACCTGGCGGTCAACGATTCTGCCCAGCGCCAACAGTTACAACAGGCCAGGTTGCTGGTCAACGCCGGTCGGCTGGAGGAGGGGGAGCGACTCTATCGCACGCTGTTCGTGGACGATCTGGCGCCGAATCTGGATGTAGCGGTCGAGTACGCCTTGTTGCAGGTACGCATCCCGGGGCAGAGAGCCAAGGGCATGGCGGCACTGGAGGCGCTCAATCGCCAGTACCCTGGTCAACCCAGGGTGCGGGCCGGGCTGGCCCGCAACTATCTGGCCGATGGTCGGCGGCAAGAGGCGATGGCGCTGCTGCAACAGATGGCCCTGAACGAATATAACCGGGATGAAGCCGCCGAGATCTGGCTGGCGGATATCAAGGACATGCCCGTCGGGCCCCAGAGCATGGCCGAGTTGGAGTTGTATATAGGCGCCTTTGGCAGCGGGGATGAGGCGAAGCAGGGGATGGCCCTGCTCACCGAGCAGGAGGCGAAGTGGGCCTCACCTGCCTATCGCGCGCGCCAGCAGGCGCTGCAGCATCAGGACAAGGGTACTGCGTCCGTCGCCGAGTTGCAGCGGGCGCTGGCCGCCAATCCCGATGATCCCGAGCTGATCGGGGCGCTCGGTCAGGCCTACTCCCGCAGCAACCAGCGGGCGCTCGCCATCGCCCAGTTCGAGCGGGTGCTACGTGACCCCAATGTGACCAACAAGGACAAATGGACCAGCCTGCTGGCCACCAATCGCTACTGGCTGCTCATCAGCCAGGCAGAGCAGGCGGCAAAACAGCAGCAGTGGGAGAAGGCGGCCGGTCTCTATCGGCAGGCCATCAAGCAGGATGGCAAGGAGCCAGAGGCCTGGCTCGGACTGGGGGACACCGAACTGGCCCGCCACGACAGCGCCGAGGCCGAGCGGGTCTATCGCAAGGTGCTCGCCATGCCGGGAGCCCGCGATCGCGCCCTGACCCGGTTGTTTGAACTCTATAAAGATCAGGATCCTGCCAGGGCGCTGGCCCTGCTGGAGCAGTATCGGGATCCGGCCCTGCAGGCTGAGGGCAAGCGGCTCAAGGCCGAGTTGCTGCAATCCCAGGCCGATGTGCTGGATCAGGCTGGCAAGTTGCCACAGGCCCTCAGTCAGCGTCAGCAGGCGCTTGCTCTGATGCCGGATGACGTCTGGCTGGCCTACCGGGTGGGGAGCGGCTGCTGCGAGGCAAGCTGGCGGCGCGGCCACAGGAGATGACCCTGCGCTACGCCACCGCGCTCTATCTCTCGGGGCAGGACAAGAGCGCCCAGGCCCGTGAACTGCTGGCCGCTGTGCCGGCCCGAACCTGGTCTGCGGACATGCGCGAACTGGATCGGCGTCTCGCCCGTGGCGAAGTGCTGGCCAAGGCCAGGGCACTGCACGAGAGTGGGGATGAGCGCGCAGCAGAGGGGTTGTTGCAGCCCCTGCTGCCGGATGAGGATGTGGCCCTCACCTTGGCCGAGTGGGCGGCAGAGCGCCGCGACTGGGCGCAGGCCGAGCGCTATTACCGGGGCGTACTGGCCAAGACCCCTCAGCAGGCCGAGGCTCGGCTTGGCATGGCCGAGCTGATGCAGGCCAAGGGGGATGAGGCGCAGGCCCGTCACTGGCTGCCCGCCTGGCCGGTCAGTCCGCTGCCAGCCGATGAATTCAATTACTACCGCAGGGTCGCCAACCTCTATCAGGCGCTGGGTGAGAGCGGCACGGCAGAGGCCATCTTCAGCGCCTATGAGCCCCTGGTTGCGGGGCAGCCCGCTTCCCAGCAGACGGCGCTGTTCTGGCGCGATACCGCTCGCCAGCGTTTCGATGCAGGTGACGCGGAAGGCGCCCTGTCGCGGGATCGCAAGGGACTGGTGGCTGCAGGCATAGCCCCCCGTGAGGATCTGGATGGGGGTGAGCTGACCCGGCTGGCCCGCAGCCAGGAGGGGGAAGCGTGGCTGGCCTCGGGTCTTCGCAGCGATCTCGACCGCCACTACCGGCAGAGCCAGACCACAGTCTCCCTCGACAGCGACTACTGGGGCTCCAGCGGCACGGGGGGGCTCTCGGATCTGCGCGCCCTGACCCAGATGCTGCAACTGGACACCCCGCTGGCTGGCGGCACCTTCTTCGGCCGGGTGGAGCTGGTGGACATGGACGCCGGCAAGTTGCCCGCCTCTCCCTATAAAGAAGAGTTCGGCACCTGTGCCGCCCGCAACTGCTTCGGGCAGGAGCATCAGCAAAATACCGGCACCACCTTGGCGGCAGGCTGGCATGGGGGCGCCTGGGCCTTCGATCTCGGCACCACGCCGCTCGGTTTCGAGGTGGTGGACTGGGTCGGCGGCGCGACCGTGGAAGGAGATCTGGGGGATCTCGGCTGGGGGCTCACCCTCTCCCGACGTCCCGTCAGCAGCTCATTGCTCTCCTACTCGGGCACGATCGATCCCGGCACCGGGATCAGCTGGGGTGGGGTGCGGGCGAACGGTGTGCGCATCGATCTCAGCCACGATCTCGGCGGTGCCATCGGCTTCTGGGGCAGCGCCCAGCAGCACCTGCTGACCGGCAAGAACGTACCGGACAACTGGCGCACCCGCCTCATGGGGGGCATCTACTACAAGCTCGTCAACGAGACGAACCGGCGGGTCAGCGTTGGGCTCAGCAGCATGCTGTGGCACTACCAGAAGGATCTGAGCGGCTATACACTCGGGCAGGGGGGCTATTACAGCCCGCAGGGCTACTTCTCGCTCTCGGTGCCGGTCAACTACCGGCAGCGCACCGCGGACTGGTCCTGGGAGCTGGGGGGCTCGGGCTCCTGGTCCCACTCCCGCACCGACGACAGTCGCCGCTACCCGCTGGAAGGTCTGCTGCCGGCCGGCTTGCCAGGCAGAAATGCTCCTGTAGAAGGCGGTAGCAGCAGTGGTTTCGGCTACACCCTGAACGCCATCGTGGAGCACAGGCTGACGGATCACTGGCGCATCGGCGGGCGAGTGGATATCCAGCAGGCCGATGACTATGCCCCCAGCCATGCCACCCTCTTCCTGCGCTATACCTTCAAGCCCTGGCAAGGGGATCTCGACATGCCACCCCAGCCGCTCACTCCCTATGCGGACTTCGATTGACCCATGCGCCCGACTCGTCGGGCGTAGTTATTTCAGGTAGGAGCGCAGCACCCGCACCACCTGATCCAGGTCCTCCAGCCGCTCGGCCGGGGTCGCCTCGGCGGCGCCCAGGTGTTCGCGCATGTGGCCCTCCAGCACCTCCAGCATCAGGCCGTTGACCGCGCCGCGGATGGCCGCGATCTGCTGCAGGATGGCGGCGCAGTCGCTCTCCTGCTCCAGCGCGCTCTCCAGTGCCCCCGTCTGTCCCTTGATGCGCCTGACCCGTGCCAGCAGTTTCTTCTTGTCGTGTACCGTGTGTGACATGGGATCCTCTCGCACAATAAAACTATACTGGGGTATAGTATATTGCATTCCATCTTGCAGGAGAAATTCATGTCATCCGCCGCATCGCAACACTGCTGCCAACCCGTGGTCTATCAAGGCAATCCCCTGGCCGAACAGAAGACCCGCTGGGCCGTACTGCTCACCGCCGTCATGATGGTGGCGGAGATCGGCGGCGGCTGGATCTTTAACTCCATGGCTCTGCTGGCCGATGGCTGGCACATGAGCTCCCACGCCCTGGCCCTCGGCCTCTCCGTGCTGGCCTATCGCGCCGCCCGCCACTATGCCCGCGATCACAGGTTCAGCTTCGGCACCTGGAAGATAGAGGTGCTGGGGGGCTTCACCAGCGCCCTGCTGCTGGTGGGGGTGGCCGGTCTGATGCTGTTCGAGTCGGTGGCCCGTCTGCTGGACCCCAGCCCCATCCATTATCAACAGGCCATCGGCATCGCCCTGTTGGGCCTGCTGGTCAACCTGGCTTGCGCCTGGCTGCTGAAGGACGATCACGGCCATCATCATGGGCACGACCATGGTCACGGGCACGATCATCATCACGACCATGAGCACGGCCATCGGGATCTGAACCTGCGCGCCGCCTACCTCCACGTGCTGGCGGATGCCCTGACCTCTGTGCTGGCCATACTGGCGCTGGTGGGAGGCATGCTGTGGGGGGCCGACTGGCTGGATCCCCTGATGGGCATAGTGGGGGCTGTGCTGGTGGCGGTCTGGGCCAGGGGCCTGCTGCGCGATACCGGCCTGGTGTTGCTGGATGCGGAGATGGATGCCCCCGTGGTGGCGGAGATCCGGGAAGTGATTGCCGAGCTGCCCGGCGCCGAGGTCCGCGATCTGCACGTGTGGCGGGTCGGGCAGGGGGAGTATGCCGGGGTGCTATCCCTGACGATGGCGGCGCCCGTGCCGGCCAGCGAGATCCGCGAGCGGCTCGCCATCCACGAGGAGCTGGTGCACCTCACCATAGAGATAGCCCCTGAGTAGGGAGGGATCAGTGGGGCTGGCGTTCTCCCTCATGGGGGGCCTGATGCCAGACGGTACCGAGCAGCAGCTTGAGCAGCAGTGCCGGCGGGTTGTCCAGCAGGCGGCCAGACTCCAGCAACAACTGGCCGTCGGCATGGTAACCCAGGCTGGCATGTATCTCCCCCTCCTCATCCACTATCTGCAGGAGGCCGTGGAGGCTGCCCCGCTCGCCGGGCTGGCAGCGTAGCCGCAAGGCTCTGGGCTCCCCCAGCAGAGTGAAGGCGCGAGAGAGGGGCGGCGTGTCCTCGTAATCCGGCCAGTTGAAGAAGTGATACTGCTCGGCAAGGCTCCCCGCCAGCTGACAAAACTGGTCAAACAGCTGGCTGAGGGCCAGGTAATCCGCGTCCAGCCGCTTCGCCTGATCTTCGATGCGCGTCATCAGTTAATCCTCTCTATCCATTTGATCGGAATTGATTTTTTCTACCATGAACTGGCTTCATCTGGTGATGCGGCATATTTTGGCTCTGGTCTGTGAGCTCGCTCCAACTTTCGTTATGAAAACGTTATCTTGTTGAATGAGATTGGTTTTTTTTGCCGACCTGCTCACATTTACGGCAATCCCCGCTGATTAATATGGCACAGCTCGGCCATGGCCGGGTACTCGTCTATCGAGACTAACTACAGCGGGAATTATAAAAAAATGGATATGAAAAAGACCAAAGTGGCGCTGGTAACAGCCTCACTGCTCGCGCTTTTGTCTGGCTGTAATGACAACAGCTCCTCGCCCTCCACCCCCACTCCTCAGGATGAGCCCGTCGCTCGCCTTCCCAATATGCAACCGCCGGCCGAGCTGCTGGTAGCCGGCCCCAACGAGGCGGTGATCGCCCTGGTGGATACCCAGACCAGCGCCGCGCGCGGCATTGCCGGGCCCTTCGCCAGCCACAGCCTGCACCTGTGGAATAACGACGCCTGCAATGCCACCGCCGAGGGTGGCCTGAACGCGAGCTGGGACGATGCCAGCAAGACGGCGTCGGCGGCGGACAGCTTCGGCCCCGCCTGGGTGGTGCCGCTCTCCAAGATGGAAGGCTGCATCAACTTCATCGCCCGTAACGGCGAGCTGGCGAACCTGACCGGCGCCGACATGAAGGTAATATTCAGCGATCATCCGGACCGCACCGTGGCAATCGTCGCGGGCAAGAACGAGATCTTCGGCAGTCGCGCCGAGGCCTTCACCGCCGCCTTCGGCGTGGCCGGGGCCAGTGCCCACCTGATCGACGGCAACACCCTGATCTGGCAAGGGGGCAAGGACAAACCCCATGTGCGTCTCTACTACACGGAGTCCGGCACCATCACGGCCAACAGCGAGGGGGTGTTCGACTTCCCCTATCTCAAGCTGACCCCCACCAGCCTGACCGCCGAGCAGCAGGCCAAGTACCCGCACCTTAAGGATGCCGCCGCCTTCACCCTGCCTTCCGGCAAGGATCTCAAGCCCCTGCTCAAGGGTGAGCTGGTGGCCATCGGCACTGATGCGAGCGGCGTGCTGCAGGGGGCGACCCTGGTGCAGAGCGCCGGGGCCCTCGACGCCGTCTACGCCGATGCCGCCACCAAGCTGAGCTATGGCGCCATCGTCGAGGGGGGCAATGTCACCTTCCGGCTCTGGGCTCCCACCGCCAAGTCGGTCAAGCTGGCGCTGTTCGATGAGAACCACCAGTCCCTCGGCGAGCGGACCATGACCCTGGACGAGGCCAGCGGCAGTTGGAGCTTGCAGGCTGGCAGCGATCTGGTGGGCAAGTATTACCGCTACGACATCCAGGTCTACCATCCGCTTAGCCGCAAGCTGGAGTCCTATCAGGTCACCGACCCCTATTCCCTCAGCCTCGCCATGAACTCCGAGTTCAGCCAGGTGGTGGACTTGGACGATCCGGCCCTCAAACCCGAGGGATGGGACAGCCTGAAGGCGCCCCACAGCCAGGCCAATCCGGCCGACATCGTCATCTATGAGGCCCATGTCCGGGATCTGACCGGCAACGACGACTCCACCCCGGTCGAGCACAGGGGCAAGTTCCTGGGGCTGACCGACAGCGACAGCGTGCCGGTCAAGCACCTGCAATCCCTGGCCAGGAGCGGTGTCAGCCACCTGCACCTGCTGCCGGTGTTCGACATCGCCACCGTCAACGAGGATCCGGCCAAGGTGGCCAACATCGGCGACGACTTCAGCAAGCTGTGCGAGGTCAATCCCGAGGTCAAGAACTCCAAGTTCGCCAGCCATTGCGGCGGCGGCCAGACCATAGAATCCGTGCTGACGGATCTGCAGACCACAGACAGCAAGGAAAACCCGGTTGTGCAGGAGCTGTATGGCTATCTGCGCGGGGTGGACTCCTTCAACTGGGGCTATGACCCCTACCACTACACGGCTCCGGAAGGCTCCTATGCTACCAACGCGGAGGGGACTGTCCGGATCAAGGAGTTCCGCGAGATGGTGCAGGCCATCAAGCAGAACATCGGCATGAACGTGGTGATGGACGTGGTCTACAACCACACCAACGAAGCCGGCCTCGGCCCGAAATCCGTGCTCGACAAGATAGTGCCCTGGTATTACCAGCGCCTGAACCCGGAGACCGGCTCGGTCGAAAACTCCACCTGCTGCTCCAACACGGCGCCGGAACACGCCATGTTCGCCAAGCTGATGGATGATTCCCTGGTGACCTGGGCGCGGGACTACAAGATCGATGCCTTCCGCTTCGATCTGATGGGCCATCATCCGAAAGATCAGATGGTGCAGGCCCTGGCCGAGGTGAAGAAGGTCAACCCCGAGATGTATTTCTACGGGGAAGGCTGGAACTTCGGCGAGGTGGAGAACGACAAGCGTTTCGTGCAGGCGACCCAGGTACATTTAGGCGGCACCGGTATCGGCTCCTTCTCCGACCGGTTGCGGGATGCGGTCCGTGGCGGCAGTCCGTTTGACGGCGGGGAAGGCATTCGCAAGACTCAGGGCTTCGGCAATGGTGCCTTCGTCGATCCCAACGAGGTGAATGGCGTAGAGCTCGCCACCGCCCTGCATCAGTCCGATCTGGTGCGCCTCGGCATGGCGGGCAACCTCAAGGAGTTCGTGCTGACCGACAAGGACGGCATTCCGAAAAAAGGCTCCGACATCGACTACAACGGTCAACCCGCGGGTTATGCCCAGGATCCGACCGAAGTGCAGAACTATGTCGACAAGCACGACAACCAGACCCTGTTCGACAACCTGGTCTACAAGGCTCCACAAAACGCCGATCTGGTGCGGATGCAGGGAGTGTCGCTCGCGACCGCCATGCTGGGGCAGGGGATCCCCTTCACCCACGCAGGGGTCGAACTGCTGCGCTCCAAATCCATGGAGCGTGACAGCTATGACTCGGGTGACTGGTACAACCGGGTCGATTACACCCTGGGGGACAACAACTTCGACAAGGGCCTGCCGCGTAAGGACAAGGATGAAGCCAACTATGGCCTGATAGACCAGGTGCTCGGCCAGCACGCCAAGCCGGGCTCGGCCGAGATGACCCAGATGGTGAGCTTCTACCAGGAGCTGGCGGAACTGCGTCAATCCTCCCGCCTGCTGCGTCTTGGCAGTGGTGCCGAAGTGATCAAGCGGGTCGACTTCCGCAACACCGGGCCTGACCAAGTGCCGGGTATTATCGTGATGAGCGTGGATGACGGCACCAGCGCCGGTGCGGATCTGGATCCGGCCATCGACGGCCTGGTAGTGATGATCAATGCCACCAATGCGTCCCAGAGTATCGGCGACTTCCGTGACGGCAACGATCAGATCATCGATCTCTCCGGCATGGTGCTGAGCAGTGCTCACCGCAGCAGTGACAGCATCGCCAGCGGCGTCTCGGTCGGCAGCAATGAGCTCACTCTGGGGGCTTGGTCTGCCGCCGTCTTCGTCAAACCGCAAGTCGGTGCCCAGGGGGCGGGTCTACCGGTGGGCAAGAAGACGGATATGAGCACGTTGCCACCGTTCGGCAGCACCGAAGTGTTTGTTCGTGGCTTATTGAATGTGTGGGACCCGGTCAATTTAATGACTTTCAGTGGGAACTATATGTATGAATTTTCTACAGAAGTGACCGCTGATAAAATTTCAAATACTCAGGTCAAAATAGCCGGTAGTGATTGGAATGGATCGGTCAACTACGGTAAGTGCGCCGATACAGATTCATTGCAAGTGGGGCAAGTAACGGCTCTTTGTCCTCAGGGAGGAAACCTGCCATTTAATGTCGATAAAGCCGGTACCTATAAATTCGTATTTACCGCTATGAACAAGGACAAACCGACTCTGAGCGTCAGTTTCGCTGAGCCGACACCTACTCCATAAGCAACCCCATCGAGCCCATGGCTGGCTCGGCAGCCATGGGTTGAATTCCACCTCGCCAAGGGGGGGATAAGCCGAGAGCGTAAGAACGAGGCGCGGACTGCCATCATCAGCCGCGCCTTGATTTTTTGGGCGACGTCTCGCCACCCGCATAAAGAAAAGCCGCGACCCAAGGTTGCGGCTTTTTCGTTGTGTTGAACGCCCCGGAGTCCGGGCTCTAGGGATCAGCGTTTGCGCAACAATCGCAGGGCGTTGGCGGTGACCAGGGCGGTGGCGCCGGTATCGGCCAGCACGGCTATCCACAGGCCCGTGATGCCAAGCAGGCTGGTGACCAGGAAGATGGCCTTGAGCCCCAGCGCCAGCGCGATATTCTGGTGGATATTGGCGAGCGCGGCGCGCGACAGCCGGATCATGGCGGCAAGGCCGCCGAGCTGGTTGTGGGTCAAAGCCGCATCTGCGGTTTCCAGCGCCACATCCGTGCCGCCACCCATGGCGATGCCGATGCTGGCCCGCTTCATGGCGGGGGCGTCGTTGATGCCGTCCCCTATCATGGCCACCTTCTGCGTCCGGGCCAGCTTGGCTATCTCTTCCACCTTGCCCTCCGGCAGCAGACCGGCGCGCCAGCCCATGCCGAGCTCGCCGGCGATGGCCTCGGCGGCTCTGGGGTTGTCCCCGGTCAGCATGATGCTCTGCAACCCAAGCGTACTCAACTCCTGCAGTGCGGCGGCGGCCTCGGGCCGAATCTGGTCACGCAGCGCCAGCAGGGCGACCGGTGCGGCCCCCGCCTGGCAGAGCAGGACCACAGTCTTGCCTTGTTGCTCCAGGGTGGCGATCCTGGTCAGTGTCTCGTCATCCCGCGACTCAACCCGGCTCGGCGCCAGCAGTTGCCAGAGCATGCCGTCGATGCGTCCTTCTACCCCCATGCCGGGCAGGGCACGAAGGTCCGTGGCGGTAGCCAGGGTCAGCCCCTGTTCATTCGCGGCAGCCACCACGGCGCGGGCCAGGGGGTGATGGGAGCCCTGCTCGATGGCGGCGGCCAGCGCCAGCCACTCGGACTCGGGTCTACCATCCAGGCTGATCAGTTCAGTGAGCTGTGGCTTGCCCAGGGTCAGAGTGCCTGTCTTGTCAAAGGCGACGGTATCGACATGGGCCAGTCGCTCCAGCGCCGCGCCTCCCTTGATCAGGGCCCCTTGCCGGGTAGCCGCCGCCAGGGCGGAGGTGACCGCCGCCGGGGTGGAGATCACCAGGGCGCAGGGGCAACCGATGAGCAAGAGCGCCAGCCCGCGATAGATCCACTCATCCCAGCTCTGGCCGAAGAAGAGGGGGGGTACCAGCACCACCAGCAGGGCGACCAGCATCATGGCCGGGGTATACCAGCGACTGAAACGGTCGATGAAGCGCTCTATGGGGGCGCGCTGGGTCTCGGCCTCCTCGATGAGATGCAGGATGCGGTCGATGGCGTTGTTGCCGGGCTCGGACACCACCTCCAGGCGCAATACCCTGTCTGCCGCCAGACTGCCGGCGGCGACCTTATCCCCTTGCCGGCGCTCCACCGGGATGGATTCACCGGTCAGGGCGCTCTCGTCAAAGGCGCCGAGGGCATCGAGCAGACGGGCATCGGCGGGCAGCCGGGCGCCGGGGGCTATCTCTATGATGTCGCCAGGGCGCAGCTCATCGGCGGCTACCTCTTCTCGCAGCTCACCCTCCGAGGTTTGACGAATGCGCAGCGCCTTGTCCGGTACCAGCGCCATCAGGGCTGTGACCCCGGCGCGGGCGCGGCCGGCGGCATAGGCCTCCAGGTGTTCTCCCAGCATGAACAGCAGCAGCACCATGGCCGCTTCGGCCGTCTCACCGAGGAAGAGGGCGCCGACGGCGGCGACTGTCATCAGGGTTTCGATGGCGAAGGGGGAGCCGCTCTTGGTCAGAGCCCAGGCCTTGCGGGCCACGGGCCAGAGCCCCCAGAGGGTCGCCAGGACAAACAGGGGCTTGCCGACGGTATCGGGCAACAGGGCCGCCACCAGCATCAGGCCGGCAAGAGAGAGGGGCTGCCAATATTTGCCGAGCAGTGTCATCAGGGGACTGCGTGGCTTGGCATCGGCGGTCTGGGAATTTCCCTTGAGCTGGAAGCCTGCGGCCAGCACGGCGGCCGTGATGGGATCGGGGGAGAGACCGGGGGCCAGATCCACCACCAGCTTCTCGGTGGCAAACAGCACGCGGGCCTGTTGCACGCCGGCAACCCGGCCGACGGCTGTCTCTATCTTGCGAGCGCAGCTGGGGCAGTCCATCCCCAATACCTGCCAGCTGTGGCGGCTGGTGTTCTGCGCTGGCTCGTGCAAGGGGGCGAGCTGGTCGGGAGACTCGTCGTGGTCATGATGGCCGTGCGCATCTTGATGCACATGATCATGGGCATGGTCGGGGGCCTGAGGCTGAGCGCTGCAACAGGCCTGGCCGCTGCAACTCCCTCTGGGGGGCTCTTCATCTCCCGGCGGATCGCTCTCGCCGTGTGCCTGATGGTCATGGGGGGCCTGGCTGGTGCAGCCACTGACGGGCGCCGCGTTGTCACAGCAGTGGCTGTCGTGTTGATGCTCGCCCTGGTGGGAAGCGGCCTTGCTGATCGCCTTGATGGGGGCGGCATGTGCATGGTTGCAGCAGGATTTGCTCATATGGAGTCCCTCTTGAGTGGATCCCGCCGGTGCGAGATCCTGGATATCTGAGCCGAGTGTAAACCTTGGTGTTTAGTCCAAGGTCAAGCCACTTCTTGTCCCTGCTAGTTCGAAAGGGGCTTTGTCGGTTCAATCCATGGTCAGCCTCTTAAATCCCTGTCATTGACGGGTGTTTGTCCCTCTCGGCTGGGCCTATACTGGGAGCCCGGATCCTCAATCAATAATCAAGGACATAACATGAGCAATACCGTCACCCTGCAAGGCAACCCTGTCTCCGTCTCCGGTCACTTCCCCGTTGCCGGTGAGCAGGCCAAGCCCTTCTCTCTGGTTGCCAAGGACCTGTCCGATGTGACCCTGGCCAACTTCGCCGGTCAGCGCAAGATCCTGAACATCTTCCCGAGCGTCGATACCCCAACCTGCGCGACTTCCGTGCGCAAGTTCAACGAGCAGGCCAGCTCCCTGAACAACGCCGTTGTGCTGTGCATCTCCGCCGATCTGCCGTTCGCCCAGGCTCGCTTCTGCGGCGCTGAAGGTCTGGACAAGGTGGTAAACCTCTCCACCCTGCGTGGTGTCTCCTTCCTGCAGGACTACGGCGTGGCCTTCTCCTCCGGTCCGCTGGTGGGTCTGGCTGCTCGCGCTATTGTGGTGTTGGACGCCGACAACAAGGTGCTGCACAGCGAGCTGGTGGCCGAAGTTGCCGACGAGCCGAACTACGCCGCCGCCCTGGCTGCTCTGGCCTGATAGTGATAGCGTCTACATCAGTAGATGCGTCGAAAGTGAAACGGCCCGCTCTGTGAGCGGGCCGTTTTTTTATCCGGTTTTCGAGCTGTCTGCATCCGTTGGTGCGAGCGCTTGGCGCAGGTGCGGCCCCAGCTGATGGTCGGGATCCTGCGGCAGGCTCAGTACGCCGAGCCGCAGCGCCTGATCGACCGAGATCTGCCTGGTCAGCAGGGCATTGAGCCCGGCCTCGCTCACCAGAACGACCCTGTCTCTTGGGGTGGGCGATGGGCTGTGCAGCTGCAGCAACAATACCTCCTTGCCCCGCATCTTCGACCAGAGCCCGGAATCCACCAGCAGGATGGAGAAGCCGCCGGGCTGATCGGCCCGTTGTAGCTGGTCTTTCAGTTGCAGTAGCCATTGCTGGGCACGTACGAAACCTTCACCTCCCGTCAGGGCGGGAATGGGGTCGATCGTCTTGGCAGAGATGGCGCCGGCCGTCGCGATGGCAATGTCCAGTGTGCCGGGCCAGGCCAGGGCGAACGGATCGCCCACCAGCATGTCGTAACCGCAGGCCTGGGTCTGGGACGGCAAGACGCTGGTGAGGCCGAGGGCCAGAATGCCTGCCACGAGGCGATGGGAGGGGGGCTTGTCCATCTTTCTTTGCTCCTTTGCGGGAATGACGACAGCCAGGTCGCCCAGGGAATTGATGAAAAGAACAACATAATGCCTCTGGATTGTCCATGACGGTTGCACTGATTGGCGGTCGCTGGCTAGACTTCGCCTCCCACTTGTCTTCACCTTGTAGCGCCATGACCTTTAACGAATTTGCCCTCGACGCCAGCTTGCTGGCCGCCCTGCCTGACACCCTGCAAACGCCGACGCCTATCCAGCAACTGGCCATTCCGGCCGTGCTGGCGGGTGATGACGTGCTGGCGCTGGCCCAGACCGGCAGTGGCAAGACGCTGGCATTCGGGCTGCCGCTGTTGCAACGACTGAACCCGGCGCAGCCACAGGTGCAGGGCTTGGTGCTGGTGCCGACTCGCGAGCTGGCGGCTCAGGTGAGCGTGGCCCTGCAAGGGCTGGCCGAGGCGCAGGGTCTCGGCCTGGTGACCCTGTGTGGCGGGGTGGAGCAGGGGCAGCAACAGACAGAACTGGCCAAGGCTCCCCAGTTGCTGGTGGCGACGCCGGGGCGGCTGCGGGATCTGCTGACCCAGCACATAGTGACCCTGGATGCATTGCGGCTGCTGGTGCTGGATGAGGCGGATCGCCTGCTGGAAATGGGCTTCTGGCCCGACATCCAGTGGCTGATGAATGGAATGCCCGCCGAGCGCCAGACCCTGCTCTTCTCCGCCACCCTGCCGCCCGAGCTGGAGACCCTGGCCACCGGGCTGCTGCGAGCGCCAAAACGCCTCGAGGCGAACCCGGCCAACAGCCTGGTGGAAGATATCGAGGAGCGGCTCTATCTGGTCAACAAGAGCGGCAAGGTGCCGGCGCTCATCGCCTTGTTGAAAGAACAGGACTGGTCTCAGGTGCTGGTGTTTATCAGCGCCAGGGACGATGCCGACGGGGTCGCCCGCAAGCTCGCCAAGGCGGGCATTGCGGTGGCGGCTCTGCACGGGGACAAGGAGCAGGCGGTACGGGAGCAGGCGCTCGGGGATTTCAAGAGCGGCAAGGTGCGGGTGCTGGTGGCTACGGATCTGATGGCCCGCGGCATCCATGTGGAGGCGCTGCCCGTGGTGATCAACCTGGACCTGCCCCCTAGTGCTCCCGTCTATGTGCACAGGGTCGGGCGCACCGCCCGTGCCGGACGTGCCGGGCTCGCGCTCTCGCTGGTCTGCCACGGCGAGGCCGATACCCTGGCCGCCATCCGCACCCTGACCGGCCGTGACTTGCCGCTGGCCGAGCTGCCCGGCTTCCCGGTCACGGACGTGCCCGCCAGCGGCGAGAGTAAACGCTCGCCCCGGGACAAGCAGGCGAACCGGCGCACCGCCAACAAGCGCAGCGTCAAGCAGTTCAAGGGCAGAAGCTAACCCCCACCTTCTGCTTGCCCAGCTGGTCAGTATCAAATAGCGCTCTCTTCGCTATGCTCCATGGGTTTCACCATGGAGGGATCACGAATGACCAGTCTGGTAATGGGGCCCTTGCTCGGGCTCGAATCAGAGACCCAATACAGCCTCTGCTTCATGACGGAGGCCGGTTGCAAGAGTGCGGCCGTGAGGATCAACGGCGAGGTGCTGGCCGCCAGCAAGCAGGCGGACACTCCGAAAGGCGCTTTCTGGCGGCTCGTCTGGCAGGCGAGCCCCAAGAGCAAGGCCGGCACGACCATCGACTACGAGATCCTGCTGGACGACATGCCAGCACAAGATCTCGGTGGATACGATAAATGGCAGTTTTATCTGCCAGGAAAGAAAGAGAATGTGCTGATAGGCTACGCCTCCTGCAACGGTTTCTCCGATTTCAAGCTGCTCACCTCCACCCCGGCCCCTTATGCCATGTGGGACAAGTTGGCCGCGGAGCACAAGGCACATCCCTTCTCCCTGCTGCTGATGGGGGGTGATCAGGTCTATGCGGACTCCCTCTGGACCTCGGTGCCGACCATCAAGGCTTGGAACGAGCTGGACAGGGCGGAGAAGGTCAAGCGCAAGGCGACCCGGGCCATGGTGGAGCAGCTGGACCGCTTCTATTGCGAGCTCTACTGCAAGCAGTGGGGCCGCCTTGAGGTCGCCTTCATGCTGGCCCGTGTGCCGAGCGCCATGATGTGGGACGATCACGACATCTTCGATGGCTGGGGCAGCTACCCAGCTGACTTGCAGGGCTGCGAGGTCTATCAGGCCATCTATGCCGCCGCCGCCAAATATTTCCGGCTGTTCCAGCTGCGCACCGGCGCCAACACGGCGCTGCTGGACAAGAGTCTGGGCCATCACTCCTGGCGGCTCGGCTTTCGGGGCTACCAGATCCTGGCCCTGGACAACCGCGCCACCCGTACCCTGACCCAGGTGATGAGCCGAGCCCAGTGGGATCAGGTCAACGAGGCGCTGGCGGGTTGCAGCAGCGGGGACCTGCTGGTCATGACGGGGGTGCCCGTGGTCTATCGGGACTTCTCCTTCAGCGAAGCGGCGCTGGATGCGACCCCCTGGGAGGAGGAGCTGACCGATGATCTCAAGGATCACTGGCGTGCCAAGGCCCACGAGGGGGAGCGGGCGCGCCTCATCATGCGGCTCTTGGACAATGCCAGGTTGCGGCGCAAGAACGCCAAGGCGGATAAGGGCAGCAGCCTGGAGCCCAAGACCCTGATCCTGTCAGGGGATGTGCACGTAGGCTGTCTCGGGGTCATTCAGGACAAGCGGGAGGGGGTATTGAACCTGCACCAGCTGGTCTCCTCCGGCATAGTCCATCCCTGTCCGACCCAGTTCCAGTGGATGGGGATCCTCGCCATGACCAACGACAACCCCGAGTACCTGGACGAGAGCCGGCTGATCCGCACCGAGCTCATCAAGCCGTTCGGCGCCCCCGTCTACCTGCGCACCCGCAATTTCGCCACCCTGCAGATGGGCACGGACGGCAAGCTGTGGGCCAACTGGCGCTGCGAGAACGGGCTGGATGCCAGCTATCCCCTGGCCTGATAGGGTTGAGTGACAAGAGAAGGGCCCGCATACGGGCCCTTCTTCTATCTGTGGGTGTCGGCGCCTCTGGTATCAGGGGCTGGTTTGCTCCTGGGCGAAGAAGTCGCGCCTGAACTGGCCCAGCACCTCCTCCCTGTGCTGTTGCCAGCGCACTGAATCCATGTCTCCCTGGCTCGCCACCAACTGTTGTTCCAGCTCGGCCAGCTGCTGCTGATAGCGGCCGCGTTGATCCAGTTGCTGCTGGCGCGCCTTGGCAAAGCCGAGGCTGGCCTCGGCCCGCTCGGCGGGCAGGAAGTGACGGGCCAGGGTTTCGAGCTCCTCATCCCCCCACAACTGGCGCGCCTGCAGCAAGCGGGCGTCCGGGTTGAACAGCTCCGCCGCCAGATCCGGGTATTGCGTCGCCCACGCGTCCTGCAATTGGGTCAGGGCGGCCAGCCGCTCGGTCAGAGTCAGTTGTTCGCTCTCGCTGGCCAGCTGTTCCAGCGCCTCGGCATAGCGCCCCTGCAGCAGGGTCAGGCTCTCCCCTTCGCTCGGCCACTGGCCCTCCACCGTTCTCAGGTTCTCCAGTCGCTCATCCAGCGGCTGGTCGCTCTCCTGAATCTCACTGGCGAGTCGCTCCTCGGCCTCTTGTGGCAGTGCCCGCCAACTGGGGGCCGGAGCCTGGGCGGGCGTCTGGCTGCTGGTGGCCACAGACGATGGCGCATCTGCCGAGATGGGCTTGGAGGGCGCAGACATCGCCTGCTGCGGACTGGCGCTGCCCTGGCTGGCCTCGGTTCTCGTTGAGGCAACTGGCTCGTCCTGCCAGATGAGGTTGAGCAACACCAGCGGCACTATGGCCAGGGCCAATACCCAGTAGCGCCGTCTCATCGGGCTATCTCTCCCTTGACCGGGAAGTGATCCGAGAGGTTGCTGGCAGGCCAGAGGCTGGCATCGCTGGAGCGCGGGATCCAGACGCTGTTGAGGTTATGGCTGGCGGCGCCGTATTCCCGGCTCACCACCAGATAGTCCAGGTATTCGACGTTGGCGCCACCGGAGAGGGGGCCGCCGGCATAGGGGTTGAGCCTGGGGTCGAAGGTCGCCTCGGTATAGCCGCCGTAGGCGGGCTCATGGGCATTGAGGTTGGCCAACATGTTGGCGTAGTCATCGGCGAACTTGCGCTTGTTGACGTTGAAGTCGCCGCCGTAGATGACGGTATCCGTGGCCGGGATCTTGAGGCTGGCGGCTAGGGCGCGAATTTGGCCGAACTGGATCTGGCGCAGCCTGCGCGCCTCGTCGGTATCGAAGCTGGCGGTGTGGGTGGCAAACAGGTGCCAGGCCTTGCCCCCCTTGATCACCTCGGCGTACATCACGCCCTTGTCCGCGAAGCAGTCGGTGCCTGTGCACTGGGGGTAGACCAGCTGGGCCTCCCGCACTATGGGGTAGCGGCTGACGATCACCACGCCGCCGTCGTGAATGTTGACCCCCGGCTTGTCGAGTACCTTGGTCTGATAGGGATACTCCTTGGCCAGGGCCTGCAGGAAGCCTTCGCGGCGGCCGTCGAACACCTCCTGCAGCAGCAGGGCGTCATAGCCCTTGAGGTAGTCGGGCAGCAGGGTCAGCCGCTCGCCTATGCTGGAGGCGATCACCGGCAGGGCCCAGACGTTGTAGCTGGCGATCTTCAATCTGTTCTCGGCGGGTTCCGGCTGTTCCACTCGCTTGGGCGGGGTCAGCATATAGTGCAGATCGTCGTAGCGGCCGGTGAACTTGGCGGCGAAGGCGAGCTCCTGGGGTCCGGCGAGGCGATGGATGGCGCGATCGCTCTGCCAGCCGGAGGCGCCAGTGGGGGTCTCGCCGCCGTGTTGCAAGGTGGTGTTCCACCAGGTGCCTTCCATCAGCTGGTTGAGGCGATAGGTGTCACCGCTAGGGGTGGTGATCCGGGTCTCGAACAGATAGTTCTTGCCCGCTTTCACCCCCTCGTAGCGGTTGAAGCTGAGCACCATGGCGCTCTCCCAGGGGCCGAGCTCAGTCCTGTGCTGGGTCCACTGGCTGCCTTGCTGCAACTGGCCGCTGCCGCCCTGGCGGATCTCCAGTTGCAGTGGCTCCGGGCCGTTGTTGGTGAGGTAGACATCGGTATCGGCCAGGGCCTGCAATGGCAGGGAAGCGGCGAAGATCAGGGCGGTGTAACGAGGGGGCAGGTGCATCATCTAAGTCCTTTTTGGTCGAGGCACGTTGGAAAGTGACTGTTATGGCGGGCACAGAGGTCATTTCATTTACATTTTTGTTACAAATAAATGTAAGGCCCCATATGGGGAGCGTCAGCCAAAAAGGATTGATCTTGATGGAGATGGGGCGCGCGGTCGCGCCCCGGGCAGGGCTAGTCGTGGAACTGGTTGATCAGGCGAGAGAGGTTTTGCAGCCGCTCCACCAAGAGGGTGATGCCGTCCAGCGCCTGCTGGCTGCTGTCGGCAGTATGGTTGGCCAGCTGATGGATCTGCTGGATCCCCTGATCCAGGGTGCTGGTGACATCCGCCTGCTGGCTGACCGCCTGGGCTATCTCGTCGCTGGTGTGGGTCACCTGGGCCAGCATCCGGTTGATCTGGTCGAGCACCTCGGCGGTGGCGCCCATGTGCTGCTGACACAGGGCCGAGGTCTGGGCCCCCTGGCGCATGCCGTCTGACAGCTGCTGGGTGCTCTGCTGCAGCGCCCCTATCATGTCGCTGATCTCGCCGGTGGAGCTGCGGGTCTTCTGGGCCAGGGCCCGGATCTCGTCGGCCACCACGGCAAAGCCTCTGCCCTGTTCGCCGGCCCGCGCCGCTTCTATGGCCGCGTTGAGGGAGAGCAAATTGGTCTGATCCGCTATCTGGCCTATCACCTCCAGGATCCCGCTGATCTTCTGGCTGTCCTGGGTCAGGCGGGCCAGCACGCCCTGGCTTGCATCCAGCTCGTGATGGAGCCGGTCGACAGAGGACTGGGTGGTGGCCAGCGCCTGTTGACCGCTGATGGAGACCTGCTGCACCTCGCCCACCAAGGCATTGGCCTGATGGGCGTTGTTGGCCACGTCGCGTATGGAGTGACTCATTTGCGTGATGGCGGCGGCCAGCTGCTCACTCTGGGCGCGTTGCTGCTGCAGGTGGGTGTCTATGGTCTGGATATGCCCCCTGTCATCCTCGGCGGCCTGCAGGATCTGCTGGTTGGTGTCGGCGCTGCGGCCCACTACGGCCCTGAGTTCGGCCTTCTTCATGCGCAGCAGCAGCTCGATGGCCCCCAGACTGTCCCGTCGCCTGGTATAGAGTACCTGGCAGAGCGGGGTGCCCAGCTCTTCACCTGCGCTGGCCAGCAGGCGCGCCAGCCGTTGTTGCAGCTGCCAGCCATGGGCCATCTGGCCCAGCAGGCAGAGCAGGGCGATCCCGCTCCAGCCGGGTTGGCCGGTGAGCAGGGTGACCGCCAGCCCGAGCAGGGCCGTGCCTGATAGCAGCAGAGTGAGCAGGCCAGGCTCCAGATTGAAACGGCTCAGCCAGGGCAGGGCCTTGCCGGCCCGGATGCGGGCATAAAGTTGATCCGCCCAGGCGATGTCCTGTTCGCTCGGGCGGGTGCGCACCGACTGGTACTCGATGATCTGCTGCTGGTCGTCGAGGATGGGGGTGACATAGGCGTTGACCCAGTAGAACTGGCCGCTCTTGGCGCGATTCTTCACCAGCCCCATCCAGCTCTTGCCTTGCTGCAAGCGGCGCCACATGTCGGCAAAGGCAATCTTGGGCATGTCCGGGTGGCGCACCAGGTTGTGGGGGACGCCCTCCATCTCGCTGGCACTGTAGCCTGCCACGTCGCAGAAGTGCTGGTTGGCATAGGTGATGTGGCTGCTGGGATCCGTGGTCGAGATCAGTGATATCTGGTCGGGGAAACGTATCTCCCCTTCTCCTTGGGTTGTGGTCATGTGCGCATCCTGATTTGAGCCAAGTAACTGATAAATTTGTTTTTATTGTGCGTGCTTGTTACGGCTTCATTGTAGATGCGGGGGGTAAGCCCATCTTGGCTTAGGTCAATTAATCGACACTGGGAGGGCGGAAAAGTGGTAGATGGGAAGTCGATTCCGGGCTCAGCGACGGGAGGTAAAGTCGTGGATCTCCCCGGTTCTCGGCTTGAAGCGAGGATCTGCTGTCTGATCGCGGGAGACCAGGGCCATGGCCTGGCAGAAACTCTCCTGTTTGGCGTATTCGCCTCGGGCCTGATCGATGGCGCGTTCGGCGTTGCGCCGTACCATCTTGCTGGCCTTGCGATCGCTGAACTGCTGTTGCTGGCTCAGCATCCACTCGACGAAGGCCTGCTGGCATTCGGCTTCGGTGGCGGCCCTGGCGGGCAGGGTCGAGAACAGCAGGATCAGGAATAAAAGGCGCATACAAAAGAGATTCAACGGATAAGGGCGGCAGAAAGGCAGCATTCTATGTCGATAAAGGGTATAGGGACAGTGCTTACATGGGGCCAGCCAGGCTGGCCCCATGGTGTCGGCATCTGATGAGGGAGATCAGTGCTTGATGAGGTAGAGCTGACGGCTGTAGGCCACGTCTTCCGGGTTGTTGATGGGATAGCCCTTGAGCCAGGACTTGATCAGGCGGGCGTTGGTGTACTGGTAGATGGGGGCGATGGGTGCCTCGTCCTGCAGTACGGCCTCGGCCTCATCGAACAGTTTGGCGCGCTCGCGCTCATCCAGACTCTTGGTCGCCTTGGCCAGCAGGGCATCGTAGCCCGGGTTGGCGAAGCGGGCCATGTTGCCGCTGTGCTGGCTGCCCCAGAGGCCGAGGAAGGCGGATGGATCGTTGTAATCGGCGACCCAGGAGGAGCGGATCACCTCGAACTGACCGCTCTGGCGGCTGTCGAGATAGGTCTTCCACTCCTGATTGGTGAGCTCGACCTGGGCGCCGAGCTTCTGCTTCCACAGGTTGGCGATGGCCAGTGCCATCTTCTTGTGGATCTCGGCCGTGTTGTAGAGCAGGGTCAGCTTGAGGGGCTTGTCCGGGCCATAACCTGCCTCTTTCAGCAGGGCCTTGGCCCGCTTGTCCAGCTCTGGCTGGCTGCTGGTGGAGAGCAGATTCGGTTTGGGTTCAAAATCGGCGGTCACGTCCGGAGTGAAGTGATAGGCGGGCTTCTCCCCCGTGCCCAGCACCTTGTTGGCGATGAGGCCGCGATCGATGGTGTAGGAGAGCGCCTTGCGCACCCGCACGTCATCGAGCGGCGCACGCTGGGTGTTGAAGGCGTAGTAATAGGTGCCCAGCTGCTCCGGGGTATAGACCTCCCCCGGGATCTGCTTCATCAGCTTCTGGTACTGCTCCTTGGGGAAGGATTCAGTGATGTGCAGATCCCCGGCCAGGTAGCGGTTGGTGGCGGCGCTCTCCTGGTTGATGGGCACGAAGGTGACCTTGGTCAGCACAGTGTGGGCACGGTCCCAGTAATAGGGGTTCGGGGTCAGATCCAGCCGCTCGTTCACCACCCGATGGCTCAGCACGAAGGCGCCGTTGCCTACCAGCTTGCCCGGCTGGGTCCACTGGTTGCCGTATTGCTCCATGCTGGCCTTGTGCAGCGGCGACAGGCTGGGGTGGGTCAGCAGACTCAGGAAGTAGGGGACCGGCTGGGAGAGCGTGATCCGCAAGGTGTGCTCATCGAGGACCTCGACCCCGAGCGTCTCGGGAGCCAGCTTGCCTGCCACTATCTCGTCCACGTTCTTGAAGTGGGCGAGCTGGGCGAACCAGGCGAAGGTGGCGGCTTCTTTCGGATCAACCAGCTTGCGCCAGCCATAGACGAAATCGCCGGCCTCGACCTGGTCGCCGTTGGACCAGCGGGCATCCGGTCGCAGATGGAACGTGAATATCTGATTACCTTCGTTCTCCCAGCGCAGGGCGACCCCAGGCTGCACCTTGCCGTCCGGCCCCTGGGTCAGCAGCCCCTCGTAGAGATCCCGCAGCACCTGCAGTTCGGGCAGACCGACCAGTTTGAGCGGGCTCAGGCTGGTGGGCTCGTCCTTGAGGTGACGCACGACGGCCTGGTCGGTGGCGAGTTGGGTACCGGGCGGGACATCGGCGGCCTGGACACAAGCAGAGCCCAACAGGGCCAACAAGGGGCTCCATCCTTTCATGGCGAATCCTTCAAATTGTGTGAAGCGGGGAGAAAACTCGGCGAGAAATATTCGCCGACAGACGGGGAATCATGATATCCCCTTTGCTGGTCAGACCGCTAGCATGAGTCCCCTGATATCCGGGGCTGCCATCTTATGGGTTTCCGCGCGGGTCGCGGGAAAGAGGAGTGAAGAATGAGAATAGGGATGTTATTGGCCTGCGCCCTGAGCCAGAGTGCCTGGGCGCTGGCGCCTTGCGAGCCGACCAGCCAGGTCGGGAACTGGTGCGAGGTGAGCATCACTGAGCTGCACCCGACCCAGGGCGGGGTGGGCCAGTTGCAGGTCGACGCGACGGCGCGCGAGCTGGCAGACAAGAGCGCGGAGCAGCTCGACAAGTTGATGAAGAAAAAAGAGATCCCCGTGGTCATAGCCCCGGACGGCGGCTACTGGCTGGTGGACAGGCACCACCTGACCAAGGCGCTGTGGCAGCAGGGGGTGAAGCAGGCCAGGGTCAAGGTGATCGCCCGGCTGCAGGACAAGACCAACTTCTGGAGCCAGATGCAGAACAACCACTGGGCCTGGTTGAAGGATGAACAGGGCCAGCCCCTGACCCCGGAGCAGTTGCCAAAGCACATCGGCGAGCTGCCGGATTACCCCTACCGCACTCTGGCGGGTCAGTTGCAGGATGCGGGCTACTTCAGCAAGAAGGATCAGGTCTACTTCGTCGAGTTCGCCTGGGCCAGCTGGCTCGGCCAGCAGATGGACTGGCAGGTGGTCAATGCCGCCAACTTGGGGGATCGCTTGAGCCAGGCCAAGCGGCTGGCCTGCAGCAGCAAGGCCAGCACCTTGCCCGGTTATCCCGGCAAACAGTGCCGGGCCAACCAGTCGCGCAGCGACAGCTGAAGGGTTAACCAAGAGGGGGCATGTGCCCCCGCATCCTCATTGTCGCTTATGTGCCCTGTTGCCAGCGGATGGCCGCTTGTTCCAGCAGGGCGACTTCACCTTGCTGGATCAGCGGCAGCAAGGCCTGCACCTGGGCATCCGGCCAGTCCCACCAAGCCAGCGCCTGTAGCCGGGCAATCTCGTCATCACTGAAGCGTGTTCGGATCACCTTGGCGGGTGCGCCAGCCACCATGGCATAGGGCGCTACGTCCTGATTCACCAGGGTGCGAGCCGCTATGATGGCGCCATCCCCTATGGTGACGCCCGGCATGATCATGGCCTCCATGCCAATCCAGACATCGTTGCCGATGCGGGTATCGCCGGCGGGGCGGTAGCTGCGCTTGAGTGCATCCAGATCCGCAAACGGATAGGTACTGATGAAGCCGGTGTTGTGGGTGTGGTTGCCACCCATGATGATCTTCACGCCGGCCGCGATCTGCACATAGTCGCCGATGTGGAGCTTGTCTATGTGCCAGAGCGGCTCCCAGCCGGTGTCGGGGTTGCGGCTAACGCTGTCGCCGTGGAGGTAGCGCACGGCTTGATCCTCAAACAGGCCGTCCCAGGCCCCGGAGTAGTAGCTGTGGCGCCCCTTGAGGCAGATGTTGGGGTTGGTCACCGTCAGATGCAGGTATTCGACCTGCGACCAGTGTTGGCAGGGTTTCATGGCTGTGTTCCTCGTTGAATGGATAGGGTAAATGGCGCGAGGAGCGCAGCTAATAGATCCAGACCAGCAGGTGGGGCACGCACAGGGTCGAGCAGCCCAGCTCCTGGGATAAACGGGGTCGCAGCATGAGACGGGATCCGAAAAGAGGTGCCCGGATGGTAAGCCATGAGAGGGGGCATGCCAAGGCGCGGGCACGGTCTGGTTGGATCCTGCACAAAAGGTCTGGTTGATATTTATTCTCAATTAGCCATGATACAGGCTCCACCCATGTCGGCACGGGAGAGGGAGATGACGAATCAAAACTGGCAGCGTTACATGCTGGAGGCGGAAAATGCCCTGGGCAAGGGGGCGCTTGGCACGGCCATCTGCCTCTATCAACAGGCCCTTGGCGAGGTGTATGAGCTGGCGTCCGATGATCTGGACGAACTGGCCAGCATGCGGGTCGCGACCTGCCATCGGCTTGCCGATTTCTGGCGCGCCATGGAGGAGCCGGCCTACGAGCTGCGCTATCTCAAGCTCGCCTCCGAACTGGTCACCGCCCTGGTGCCGCAATGCCCCAATCGCGAATGTGAGAGTCTGATAAGCGAGCTGGGCTGCTGCCGCGCCGCCCTGCTCTCCTTTTTAAAACGCCACCCCAACCCCGAGATAGCCCGGCTTATCCAGGTGCAGGACAAGGTGCAGGGCTGCGAGCTGATCGGCCGCTTCCGCCTGAACTAGGGGCTAGCCTCTGCGCCCGAGCTTGTGGGCGATGCGGGTTTGGGCCTCTTCTCCCTGCAATGCCTGGGAGAAGGCGCGCGCCTCTATGTCGATGACGAAATGCACCGCTTGCCTGAGCTCCTGTTTGAGCAATGCCTTGCTCTTTTGCAGCGCCTTCGGCGGCTTGGCGGCGAGTTTCAACCCCTGTTCCCGGGCAAAGCCGAGCAGTTCGTCCACCGCCAGCACCCGGTTGGCGAGCCCGAGCCGCAGCGCCTCGGCCGCATCCATGGCTTCCGCCAGCAGCAACAACTCCGCCGCCTTCAGATGACCCACCGCCCTTGGCAGCAAGAGGCTGGAGGCAAACTCCGGCACCAGCCCCAGCTCGACAAACGGCAGTTGCAGCCGCGCATTGTCCGCGAGATAGACCAGATCGCAGTGCAGCAGCAGTGTGGTGCCAATGCCCACCGCCGGGCCCGCGACGGCGGCGATGACGGGTTTGGGGAAATCCGCCAGGGTATGCAGGAACTGCAAGATGGGATCGTCAGCCTCCAGACTGGTTTTGCCCATGAAATCCGCCAGATCGTTGCCGGCGGTGAAGCACTCCGTCTGCCCCTGCAGTAGCACCACGTGCACGGCCTCATTTTGGCTTGCCTGCTGCAGCGCCTGGGTGAGGGCCTGATACATCTGGGTGTTGAGGGCATTGCGTTTGTCTGGTCGGTTGAGGGTCAGAATGAGCAAGCCATCCTGCTGCTCGGCCAGAATTGTGAGGGCCATGTCTGAATCCTTGCTATCAGAGGCTGCCAAAAGCTTGCCACAGGGGTAAGCTTCGCTTCGTTTAACAACATCATAAAAGGATTTCAACCATGTTTAAACGTGCGTTTTACTCCGTCCTGACCCTGCTGCTGGCGACGCCCGCCCTGGCCAAGGTCGAGGCCATCGATGGTTATGTGCGCCTGCTGCCGCCGGGCTCCCCCAACACGGCCGCCTTCATGGTGCTCAAGAACGATGGTGACAAGCCGGTGACCCTGACCGCCGTCGCCTCCCCCGAGGCCGCGCGGGCCGAGCTGCACACTCACCTGCACGAGAACGGGGTGATGAAGATGCGCCAGGTCGATGGCATCAAGATCCCCGTCAAGGGGGAGGTGGCTCTCAAGCCTGGCAGCTTCCACATCATGCTGTTCGAGGTGCGTGAGCTCGCCCAGGGCACCCCCTTCCCCCTGACCCTGACCCTGGACGATGGTCAGACCATTAGCCTGAGCCTGCCGGTGAAGCCGGTCGAGCCGATGAAAGGCATGCAGCACTGACATCGGTCCGGACATTAATGGACGCTGGTTCAGCTTTTTACACTAGGTATTCCTTGTGCTCTGGGTAAAATGATGGCCTTCCCAGTCCATAACGGAGCTAAATGATGAAAAAGACTTTGATTGCCGGCAGCCTGCTGGCCCTGTTCAGCCACACCGCCATGGCCGCCGATGACTGGCGTTTCGCGGCGGGTGCCGACATGTGGAACGCTCAGGGCAGCGGCCAGATCAACGGGGTTGGTGCCGATGGCAGCTATGACGACAACTACAACTGGAACGGCTACCTGCAACTGGAGCACGGCATCTGGCTGCTGCCCAATGCCAAGTTCGAGATGTCCGATCTCGGCAGCAGCGGCGGCTCCTTCAACAACGATCTGCTGGCCTACGATCTGACCCTCTACTATCGCCTGATGAACAATGATTTGTTCCAGCTCGATCTGGGTCTGACCGGTCGTCGTTACGACGGTGACTTCAACACCCAGCACTACTCCTATGACAAGGATGTGCTGATGGCCTACACAGGTGGCGAGATCCGCATTCCGGGTACCGGCTTCGCGGCCTTCGGCGATCTGCGCGTGCAGGATGCGGACAACTACGACTACCGTCTGGGCGGTTCCTACAAGTTTGCCTCCGTGCCGCTCAAGCTGCGTGCCGGCTGGCGTGAAGTGGACATGGACTTCGACCGCGTTGACCAGAAGGTCGACGGCTGGTTCATCGGCGGCGAATTCACTTTCTGATCTGAGTCATCAGATCTGATCCAGGAGAGACAATGGGCCACATCATAGTGACTGGCGCCGGCTCCGGCCTCGGCCGTGCGCTGACAATCGGACTGGTAGCGCGCGGCCACAGGGTTGCCATGATGGGGCGCCGTTACCACAAATTGCAGGAGCAGGAACAACTGCTCGGCAGTGCCGTGGTCGGCATCGCCGCCGATCTGGCTCACCACGAAGAGGTGGAGATGGCCTTCTCGGCTGCCCTGGCCTGGGGTGGCTTGCCCGACATGGTGATCCACTGCGCCGGGGTAGGGGAGTTTGGCCCGGTCGGTGTCTACACCGCCGAGCAGGTACGCCGGGTGGTGGAGAGTAATCTCGTCTCCACTATCCTGGTGGCCCAGCAGACGGTGCGCCTCATCGGCGAGCAGGGCGGGGTGCTGGCCAACGTGCTCTCCTCCGCGGCCCAGACCGGCAAGGCCAACGAGAGCCTCTATTGCGCCTCCAAGTGGGGGATGCGCGGCTTTCTGGAATCCCTGCGCGCCGAGCTCAAGGGCTCGCCCCTACGGCTGGTGAACCTCTACCCGAGCGGGATCCGCAGCGAGTTCTGGGAGAACTCGGATCACGTGGACCCGAGCGCCTTTATGACGCCGGAGGACGCGGCCGCCTATATGCTGGATGCCCTGGAGGCGCGCAGCAGTTGCCACGTGACCGATCTCTTTATCGGACGAAACAGCTAGTCTTGCTGGCTGGTTTCAGCATCTGTCTCTGCCTGAGCAACAAAAAGCGCGCCATTTGGCGCGCTTTTTTCATTAAAAGGTAGTGTTAAGTGTCGATGTGGCGCCTTGCCCTTGGGCCGAGGGAGGAGGTCGGCAATGACTTCGCACTGGAGTGGCGCTCGCATGTCCTTGCCCAGGCCTCGAATGCTGATGACCTGAGCATATCCAGCGGGATATGGATAATATATTGCGCAGTGAAATATGGTCAGAATTAATATATTTTAAGACCAACCATATTATGTCTGAATCAGGGGCGTATTTTTTAAATATACAACCCTGATTATTTAAATGGAAATAATAATGTGCCGATTTTTATAAGGAGTGGCCCCAATGCTCCACCGCCTAAATAATAAGTAAGATATATCCCGCACCCGGCAAAACAGGTTTAAATCTCTGGGGTGATTGATGAATATTCCTGAGCGACTTATTGTCGCGCCGCATATCCCTCAAGGAAGGATGGAATAACCTGTTTCGGCTTCTTGCCAAGGGTCAGCAGCAATTCAAAGTCCGGGTTGATAATGCCGTACCGACATTCCAATTCCCTTAACAAGGCGAGCCAGAGGTGAGCAGTCACTTCGGCATCCGCCAGCGCGCGGTGAAACACGCCATCATTGGGCAGGCTGTGGTATTGCACCAGGGTGCCCAGCTTGTGATCCGGCGCCTCGGGGAACAACCGCCTCGACAGCAGCAGGGAGCAGGCGAATTGACCGCGATAGCGGGTCGACAGCCGCTCTATTTCCGCATCCAGAAAGCGCTTGTCGAAGGAGGCATTATGGGCGACCAGGTTGTCATCACCGATAAATTCGACGAAATCCGCCATCACCTCGCCGCAAGGGGGCGCCTGTTTCAGCATGGCGTTGCTGATCCCGGTATATTGCTCGATAAAGCTGCTGACATTAAAGCCTGGGTTCATCAGCGCCGAGAAACGTTCGCTGATCTGGCCGTCTTTAATTCTGACGGCGCCGATTTCGATGGCTCTATCCCCTTGGTTGGGTGAGAGGCCGCTCGTCTCGAAATCGAGCACGACAACGGAATTGGCTGAGGGGATGGACATAACTTCTCGGGCACGCTGGATAAAGAGGGTCAGTCTAGGAAATCAGCCGCGCCATGTACAGCGCAATGCCGTTATCTTATAGCTTCACGCCGGGACTCATTTTGTGCATCGCGGCGAAGACCCATATAAAAAGCCCCGAGTGCTGTTCGCACTCGGGGCTTTTTTATGGAAACAGAAGAGTCGGGTTAGCTGGCGCTATCAGCGACCCAGCTTGCCCTTGAGCTGGGCGATGATGTCGCCAATGGCCACTTCCTGTTTCTCACCGGTGCGGCGGCACTTGTACTCCACCACGCCGTTGTCCAGACCGCGGTCGCCGATGACGATGGCGTGGGGAACCCCCAGCAGCTCCATGTCGGCGAACATCACGCCCGGACGCTCCTTGCGGTCATCGAACAGCACGTCGACACCGGCGGCTTGCAGCTCGGCGTAGAACTGCTGCGCCTGCTCGGCGACGCGTTCGGACTTGTGCATGTTCATCGGCACGATGGCCACTTCGAACGGGGCTATGGCTTCCGGCCAGATGATGCCGTACTGGTCGTTGTTCTGCTCGATGGCGGCGGCCACCAGGCGGGAAACCCCGATGCCGTAGCAACCCATCTCCATGGTGACGGACTTGCCGCCCTCGTTCAGCACGCTCGCCTTCATGGCTTCGGAGTACTTGGTGCCGAGCTGGAAGATGTGACCCACTTCGATGCCGCGCTTGAGCAGCAGCTTGCCTTGGCCGCAGGGGCTGGGGTCGCCTTCCACTACGTTGCGCAGATCGGCGACTTCGTAAGAAGCGATGTCGCGATCCCAGTTCGCACCGGTCAGGTGGAAGCCGGTCTCGTTGGCGCCACAGACGAAGTCCGCCAGGTGAGCGGCGCTGCGATCGGCGATGATGCGACCGGCGAAGCCGACCGGGCCGATGGAGCCTGCATCACAACCGGCGGCAGCCTTGATCTGCTCGTCGTTGGCGAAGGTCAGCGGATTGGCGACGCCCGGCAGCTTCTCGGCCTTGATCTCGTTCAGTTCGTGATCGCCACGCAGCACCAGAGCAACGACCGCCTGCTTGCCGTGCTCGTCCGCCTCGGCCAGCACCAGCAGGGTCTTGGCGATAAGGGTCGGGGCAACATTCAGGAAGGCGGCAACCTCGTCGATGGTGTGCACGCCCGGGGTGGCAACCTTGGTCAGGGCCAAGGTGGCAGCGGCGCGCTCGCCAGCCGGCGCCAGGGCTTCGGCCATCTCGATGTTGGCGGCGTAATCGGAGCTGTCGGAGAAGGCGATCAAGTCTTCACCGCTCTCGGCCAGCACCTGGAATTCGTGGGAGCCGGTGCCACCGATGGAGCCGGTATCGGCCTGGACCGGACGGAAGTTCAGGCCCATGCGGGTGAAGGCGGCGCAGTAGGCGGCGTGCATCTTCTCGTAGGTTTCGACCAGGGATTCCTTGTTGATGTGGAAGGAGTAGGCATCCTTCATCAGGAATTCGCGGCCGCGCATCACGCCGAAACGGGGACGGACTTCGTCACGGAACTTGGTCTGGATCTGGTAGAGGTTCAGCGGCAGCTGCTTGTAGCTGTTCACTTCGTAACGGATCAGCGAGGTGATCACCTCTTCGTGGGTCGGGCCCAGTACGAAGGGACGGTTGTGGCGGTCGGTCAGACGGCACAGCTCGGGACCATAGTCATCCCAACGGCCGGACTCCTGCCACAGCTCGGCCGGTTGTACCACCGGCATGGAGACTTCGATGGCACCAGCCTTGTTCATCTCTTCGCGAACTATGTTCTCGATCTTCTTCAGGACCCGCAGGCCGGACGGCAACCAGGCATACATGCCGGAGGCCAGTTTGCGGATCATGCCGGCGCGCAGCATCAGCTGATGGCTGACGACTTCCGCGTCGGAGGGGGTTTCCTTGAGAGTGGAAAGCAGATATTGGCTGGTACGCATCGCGGTAGACCTTCGCTAGTTCGGGCGGCTTAGCCCTGGAAAATTTCAAGAGCGGAATTTTAACAGGCCAAGCCCCGTGGCCCAAGGGCTAAATTAGGTGTTGGGGGGAGTCTGGTCGACGGGGAGGGTAGAGTCGCTAAGCGGGTTTAAGGAAAACGTGACAGAGGGAGGCCGGGTGACAGGCCTCCCTCTTGAATCGGGATTACCCCAGGTAGTCGATCAGGATCCTGGACACCTTGCCATCCAGGCCGTTGCGGTAATGGCTGGTGACGACCACGTTGCCGCCATCGAGGTTGGCACTGCTGTTGAAGCTGCCGACCACGACTGTGTCGGTAATGGGTCCCTTGATCAGGATCTGGGCCCAGTCATCGTCGGTACTGGCAGAGGGGCTGTCGTAGACCTTGATCAGCGTGATGCCGGGGATGCCTTCCAGTTTCAGGGATCGGGCCTCATCATTGCTGAAACCCTGATCCCCTTTCTTGCAGTCGATGTTGTAGCTGACCCCACCGCTCAGGGTATTGCCGACCTGATCCTGAGTGGCGCCATTACCTTCCCAAAAGCTGATCCGTCCTTTAGCCATCTTGCTGTCCTTACGCGGCCATGCGCGTGATGAAGTGGAAGAAAACCAAATTAAGATTCCATATGGATCTCTTTGGCTGATTGAGACTAGCCAGCCAGCAAGATATCGCCAGCCCCATCAGAGGCATTTCTCTGTATCATCCTGAATACAAACAGATTAAAAATGTCGTCAGGCAGATGTGTACCCGGCGGGCCGGGTGAGCGCCTCAAAGAAGAGACGTTTCCTGACCGGCTGACGGCATAGTAAAGAGAGGGCAATCCGTGCAGGGGGAGTCACCGCCCTATGCTGGATACTTATCCAGTTATTCTTTATGCTATGACCCTATTTACAGAGTCTGCGTGGCGAGGAAGAGAACATGATCGGTCGCTTGAGAGGCGTCATCATCGAGAAGCAACCCCCAGAGGTGTTGCTGGAAGTCGGCGGTGTGGGTTATGAGGTGCACATGCCCATGAGCTGCTTCTATGATCTGCCCGAGCTCGGGAAGGAAGCGGTCATTCACACCCATTTCGTGGTGCGTGAAGATGCCCAGTTGCTCTATGGCTTCAACCACAAGCAGGAGCGGGCGCTGTTTCGCGAGCTGATCAAGACCAATGGCGTCGGCCCCAAGCTGGCGCTGGCCATCCTCTCCGGCATGACGGCCACCCAGTTCGTGATGAGCGTGGAGCGCGAAGAGATAAGCTCCCTCGTCAAGTTGCCCGGTGTGGGCAAGAAGACTGCCGAGCGCCTGGTGGTGGAGATGAAAGACCGTCTCAAGGGCTGGGTCAGCCACGATCTCTTCTCCCCCGCCGCCATCAGTCTGCCCGAGAAAGAGAGCGGCCTGCGCGCCCCGGATTCCAGCGAAGAGGCGGCCAGCGCCCTGGTGGCGCTTGGCTACAAGCCGCAGCAGGCCAGCCAGATCGTCGCCAAGGTGGCGAAAGAGGGCATGTCGGTTGAGGAGATCATCCGTGAATCCCTGCGCAGCCTGGTGTGAGCGTCGCCTGATGGCGCGTCTCATCTCTGCAGGTACATTTCGCCTGGGTGAGTGTGAATCGATGGTGGCAGTTCGAACCCATAGCGTCGTAGTTGTTGAGGTAGCGCATGATTGAAGCGGATCGTCTGATATCGGCCGGGGAGTCCCGTGAGGATGCGGTCATCGACCGGGCCATCCGGCCCAAGAAGCTGGCGGACTACACCGGTCAGGATCACGTCTGTGGCCAGATGGAGATCTTCATCGAGGCGGCCCGTCAGCGCGGTGAGGCCCTGGATCACCTGCTGATCTTCGGCCCGCCGGGCCTTGGCAAGACCACACTCGCGAATATCGTGGCCAACGAGATGGGGGTCAACATCAAGACCACCTCGGGCCCCGTGCTGGAGAAGGCCGGGGATCTGGCGGCGCTGCTCACCAACCTGGAGCCGAACGATGTGCTGTTCATCGACGAGATCCACCGTCTCAGCCCTGTGGTGGAGGAGGTGCTCTATCCGGCCATGGAGGATTACCAGCTCGACATCATGATAGGGGAGGGCCCTGCCGCCCGCTCCATCAAGCTCGATCTGCCACCCTTCACCCTGATCGGCGCCACTACTAGGGCCGGCTCCCTGACCAGCCCGCTGCGGGATCGTTTCGGGATCGTCCAGCGGCTGGAGTTCTACAACGTCAAGGATCTCACCGATATCGTCGCCCGCAGCGCCCGCTGCCTTGGGCTCGAGATGTCGGATGACGGCGCGCTGGAAGTGGCCCGCCGCTCCCGCGGTACCCCGCGCATTGCTAACCGTTTGTTAAGACGGGTGAGGGATTTTGCCCAGGTGAAATCCGATGGCCGGATAGATGGACCCATTGCGGCCCGAGCTATGGACATGCTGGATGTCGATAACGAGGGGTTCGACTTTATGGACCGCAAGTTATTGTTGGCTGTCATCGACAAGTTTATGGGGGGCCCAGTGGGTCTCGACAACCTGGCGGCGGCCATCGGGGAAGAGAAAGACACCATCGAAGATGTGCTGGAGCCCTATCTCATCCAGCAGGGTTATCTGCAGCGTACCCCGAGGGGACGGCTGGCGACCCAGCGCGCCTATGCCCACTTCGGCCTGCAACGACCCGAAGAGGGGTAGTTGGGGGATAGAAATAGCTGATAGAACAAAAAACCGCCTCCAGGGGCGGTTTTTTACTATTCTGACAAAATTCCCGGGCCAAAAAAAAGCCCACGGCGGATGCGGTGGGCAAAGACAATTCAGGATGGATGTTCACAGACAGTGAGTGCGTCTGGAGTCAGGCCAGAAGAAAACAAAGGAGCCGTCGCGAGGCCTCAGAGTCGGTTCATTTGATAGAGCTGAACGAACGAAAGCTTGTAGTAACGGATGGTCTTGGCAACAAACTTTTTCATCATTAATCCCAACAAACAGGTTCGAAATGTTCATCGAATACGTACCGGGAACCCAGAATGACCGGCCTGTATCCAGAGGTGTGCCCTCACTGCGAGGCGCATTGTAGGAGCTCTTGCCTGGCCGGACAAACAAGAAAATCTATCGATTTAAGATTAGATAAAGTAATCATTGTGTTGGTGGTGTAAATAAGCATAAACATGTGTTTTTACTGGTTTTAAATTGGAATATCGGCGTCTGAAGGGGTTTGGTAAATACCGGCTAAATGAGGTCATGCTTTCTCAATTACTCTATTTGTTTAACAGAATTGAAACTATTTCCTGCTAGTTCAAAATTGATTTAAATCAAAGATTTACGGTTAAATGTTTTTTGTGAGCAAGCTCCCAAAAATAACCATGACCGGTTGGTAAGTTGCCTTGAAAAGGCATGTATTGGTGATGGTTTTACATTGATTTCAATCAAATAAAGGTGATATAAAACAGCGGTCATTATAGGCGGGAATAGAATCACCACTAATGTTTACCAGATGTTAAACATTAGCTTTTTTTGTTCTTGTATATTGCCTTGTTGTTAATGTGGTGGCGTTCGAATCTGGTCATTGGTATCAAGCGTGCTGTGACCGATCATTCGGGGACTTCCAACGGAAGCATTGTCCTTAAAACTCAAAATAGCCGTGCCAATAATCGGTGAGGAAACATCATGATTGCTGAGCATGTGGTAGACCTATCGCGGTTCCAATTTGCTGCGACGGCCCTTTATCACTTCCTGTTTGTACCCTTGACGCTGGGAATGGCCTTCATTCTGGCGATCATGGAGTCTGTCTATGTGATGACCAACAACACTGTCTACCGGGACATGACCAAGTTCTGGGGCAAGTTGTTCGGGATCAACTTTGCCCTCGGGGTCACCACCGGCCTGACCATGGAGTTCCAGTTCGGTACCAACTGGGCCTACTACTCCCACTATGTCGGCGATATCTTCGGGGCCCCGCTGGCCATCGAAGGGCTGATGGCCTTCTTCCTGGAGTCCACCTTCGTCGGTATGTTCTTCTTCGGTTGGGATCGCCTCACCAAGCGCCAGCATCTGGCCGCTACCTGGCTGATGGCACTCGGGACCAACCTCTCCGCCCTCTGGATCCTGGTCGCCAACGGCTGGATGCAGAACCCGGTCGGTGCCGAGTTCAATTTCGAATCCATGCGCATGGAGATGGTGAGCTTCGCCGAGCTGGTGTTCAACCCGGTTGCCCAGGTCAAGTTCGTCCACACGGTGGCGGCGGGTTACACCACGGGCGCCATGTTCGTGTTGGGTATCTCCTCCTACTACCTGCTGAAGAATCGTGACGTGGCCTTCGCCCGCCGCTCCTTCGCCATCGCAGCCGCGTTCGGCATGGCCTCCATCGTTTCCGTGCTGATCCTGGGTGATGAGTCCGGTTACGAGACCGGTGAAGTGCAGAAGGTGAAACTGGCTGCCATCGAAGCCGAGTGGAACACAGAGCCGGCGCCGGCCTCCTTCACCCTGTTCGGTATCCCGAACCAGGAAGAGATGCGCACCGACTACGCCATCAAGATCCCCTACGCCCTCGGCATCATAGCGACCCGTTCCCTGGACGGTCAGGTGACCGGTCTGAAGGATCTGAAGAGCGAGCACGAGCTGCGTGTGCGTAACGGCATGGTCGCCTATGACCTGCTGACCAAGCTGCAATCCGGTGACAAGTCCGACGATACCCGCGCCCGTTTCGACGAGGTGAAGCAGGATCTGGGCTACGGTCTGCTGCTCAAGCGCTACACCCCGAACGTGACCGACGCGACCGACGCCCAGATCAAGTCCGCCGTGGATGACTCCATCCCGCAGGTGGCACCGCTGTTCTTCGCGTTCCGCATCATGGTTGCCTGTGGCATCGTCATGCTGCTGCTGATCGGCATCGCCTTCTACGACAGCACCCGCCACAAGATCGGCGAGCGCAAGTGGCTGCTCAAGGCGCTGCTGTACGGGATCCCGCTGCCCTGGATCGCCATCGAATGTGGCTGGTTCGTCGCGGAATATGGTCGCCAGCCCTGGACCATCGCCGAGATGCTGCCGACCTCCGTCTCCGCATCCAATATCCCTGCGTCCGAGATCTGGTTCTCCCTGATCGGGATCTGCCTGTTCTACACCGTGCTGCTCATCATAGAGATGTACCTGATGTTCAAGTACGCGCGTCTGGGCCCAAGCAGTCTGAAAACGGGCAAGTACCACTTCGAACAGAGCAAGGCATAAGGAGAGGATCCCATGTTTGATTACGAATTATTGCGTCTGGTCTGGTGGGTACTGGTCGGTGTGCTGCTGATCGGCTTCGCCATCACCGACGGTTTCGATATGGGGGTGGGTGCCCTGCTTCCCTTCGTCGGCAAGAAGGATGTTGAGCGTCGGGTGATGCTCAACACCATGGGCCCGCACTGGGAAGGCAACCAGGTCTGGTTGGTGACCGCGGGTGGTGCCCTGTTTGCGGCCTGGCCCATGGTCTATGCGGCAGCCTTCTCCGGCTTCTACATCGCCATGATCCTGACCCTGATGGCCCTGTTCCTGCGTCCGGTCGGCTTCAAGTACCGCTCCCTGCGCGAAGATGCCAAGTGGCGCAACAACTGGGACTGGGGACTGTTCGTTGGTAGCGCTGTGCCGCCCGTCATCTTCGGGGTCGCCTTCGGCAACCTGCTGCAGGGTGTACCGTTCAGCTTCAACCAGTTCCTGATGCTGACCTATCACGGCAACTTCTTCGGTCTGCTCAACCCGTTCGGCCTGCTGGCCGGTCTGGTGAGCCTGTTCATGATCATCACCCAGGGCGCGACCTGGCTGATGATGAAGACCGAGGGCGAAGTGCTGGCTCGCTCCCGCACCGCCGCCATGATCTTCTCCCTGCTGACCCTGGTGCTGTTTGCCCTGGCCGGCGTCTGGGTGAGTGGCATGGATGGTTACGTGGTGGTGGGCAGCATGGCGACCGATGCCGTCACCAACCCGCTTCACAAGGAAGTGGTGGTGCAGGCCGGTGCCTGGATGAACAACTACAGCCTCTACCCCTGGATGATTGCCGCTCCCGCGCTGGGTCTGGCGATGTGCCTGCTGACCTCGGCCGCGGCCAAGATTGGCAAGGGCTGGCTGGCGTTCCTGTGCTCCTCTCTGGCCATTGCCGGCATCATACTGACCGCGGGCTTCTCCATGTTCCCGTTCGTCATGCCGTCCAGCCTTGAGCCGTCCCAGAGCCTGACCATGTGGGATGCCACTGCCTCCTTCAACACCCTCAAGGTGATGACGGTGGTCGCGGTCATCTTTGTCCCGACCGTGCTGGCCTATACCCTCTGGACCTACATCAAGATGTTTGGCCGGGTGAGCAACAAGCACATCGAAGACAACCAACAATCGCTCTACTAAGAAGGTGCCCTGATATGTGGTATTTCACCTGGATCCTGGGTTTGTTGCTGGCCTGTGCCTTTGGTGTCATCAACGCACTCTGGCTGGAACACACCGAGAACATGGATCGCAAGATCGATGAAAACAAGTGATCTCCTGGCCCGGTTGGCGGCTCCCCTTGAGCGCCAACCCTGGCAAGGTGTGATGTTGGTGGCGGCGACCCTGCTCGCCGTCGCCATCTTGCAGGCACCCAACTTGATCGCCGCCAACACCAGTGAGCACGGGCTCTTGCTCGCGCCCTGGCTGATGTGGGCAGTCAGTTGTGGTGTGATGCACGGGCTGGGGTTCCATCCCCGCAGCCTCGTCGGTCGGTTGCTGTTTTGCCCCTGGCTCGCCTTGCCCACGCTGTTATATGGGCTTTGGCTAACCCAGGGATATTTCCTGTCGTAAAAAGGAAGGGAGGCAGAGCGTTATCTGCCTCCCTTCTGCTTTTACCGCGCCACTCGGCGACTCTCTCTTCCCACGATTGCGCTCGCTCTCCTTGTGAGTCTGCCTGAGCTGACCCCTTCTCCTGCTATCGGTGGGACAGGGCATGGCTTTCCCTGCACTTCATGCTGGTTATCCCCCAGTGGCCATCGGCTCCATTTGTCTTCGTTCTGCAATGCCAGTGACTTGTCTTGGCATGGATTGACCCTGAAATATTTCCTGCCATAAAAAATGGTGGAGGATGGGATTTCCCTGTCTCCCCCTGCTTCTTTCCTATTCAGCCCTGCGCTATGATAGCCCCCCATCTGACTGTCGAATGGATCACAGATTTTTATGGGGGAAGTCTCTGAGTTTCCGGTGCGTGTCTACTACGAGGACACGGACGCCGGAGGCATCGTCTACAACGCCAACTATCTCAAGTTTATGGAACGGGCCCGTACCGAGTTCCTGCGCGCCGGTGGCATCGAACAGGATGTCTTGCTGCACGCGGGGCTTGCCTTCGTGGTGAGTCGCACCGAGATCGATTTCCGCTCCGCAGCCCGCTTCAATGAACTACTGACCGTATTGACGCAAGTGACTGAAGTGAAACGCGCCTCCATGCGCTTTTCGCAGCAGATCCTGGCGGCTGATGGACGACTGATCACCCAGGCCATGGTACAGATAGCCTGTGTCAGTCATCCGCAAATGAAACCTGTCGCAATACCTGAAAAAATCAAGGGAGTGCTGTTAAGTGCACGCTGAAATTTCGTTTATTGGCCTGTTCTGGCAAGCCAGTCTGTTGGTCAAACTGGTCATGATGACCCTGATGGGCATGTCGGTCGTCTCCTGGGCGCTGATCATCCAGCGTTCCAAGGCCATCAAGGCAGCCAATCTCGCCTCCGAGCAGTTTGAAGACAGATTCTGGTCCGGGGTCGATCTCAATCGCCTCTACCAGGAGTCCTCTTCCCGTCGCGATGACATCGAAGGCATGGAAGACATCTTCTATTCCGGCTTCAAGGAGTATGCTCGCCTGCTCAAGGCCGGCGCCCGTGGCCAGGATGCGGTGATGGACGGTACCTATCGCGCCATGCGGGTCTCTCTGTCCCGTGCGGTGGACGAGCTGGAATCCAACCTGCCGGTACTGGCGACCATCGGCTCCATCAGCCCCTATATCGGTCTGTTCGGTACCGTCTGGGGCATCATGAACGCCTTTATCGCCCTGGGTCAGGTGCAGCAGGCGACCCTGCAGATGGTGGCTCCGGGTATCGCGGAGGCGCTGATCGCCACCGCCATGGGCCTGTTTGCGGCGATCCCGGCGGTCATCTTCTACAACCGTTTCACCAACAAGGTGGAGCGACTGGAAAACGCCTACGCCAACTTCATGGACGAGTTCACGACTATCCTGAACCGCCAAATCGCACAGCAGGGTGAGAAGTAAATGCAAACCTATCAGCGGATCCGACGCAAGAAGGTCGCCGAGATCAACGTGGTGCCCTACATCGACGTCATGCTGGTGTTGCTCATCATCTTCATGGCGGTGACGCCGGTAATCACCCAGGGGGTCAAGGTCGACCTGCCGCAGGCGGAGTCCGAGCAGTTGCCCGAGGATGCCAAGCCCCCCTTCATCGTCAGCGTGAATACCGAAGGGGAGTACGTCATCAAGGCCGGTGAGGCGGATGACGAACCTGTGCCGAGCGGCACCCCCGAGGCGATGCAGCAATACATCACCGAGAAGGCCATGGGCTATCTGGCCATCAACCAGAACGCCCCCGTGGTGGTGGCGGGTGACAAGTCCGTGCGCTACGAAGAGGTGATCCTGTTGATGGTCGCCCTCAAGAAGGCCGGCGTGCCTCAGGTTGGCCTGATGACGGATCCGGTGAACTGACGGAGATGGATGTGAAGCGTGGTATTTCCGGTTATCTCGTCGCGTCGCTGCTGCTGCATCTGATCATCGGCATCATACTGCTGGTCGGCATCGACTTCAGCAAGCCGAAGCGCCCCGAGTCCAAGGGGGAGATCGTCAATGCGGTGATGCTGGACAGCGAATTCCTGGAACAGCAGGCACAGCAGATCCAGCAGCAGAAGAAGGCGCAGCCCAAGGCCGCCCAGCAGCAGAAGGAGAAGGACAAGGAAGACGCCGACCAGGCCCGGCGCGAACTGGCGCAGGAGCAAGAGCGTCTGCGCATCGCCGAGACCAAGCGCAAGGAGGCCGAAGAGGCCACCCGCAAGGCCGAGACCGAGAAGCAGAAGAAGGTCGCCGAGCAGAAACAGGCAGAGGAGAAGGCCCAAAAAGCCGAGGAAGCCCGCAAGCTGGACGCGCAGAAGGCCAAGCAGGCCGAAGCCAAACGCCAGGAAGAAGAGCTGTCCAAGGCGCTGGCGCTGAAGAAAAAGAAAGAAGAGCTCGAGAAGAAGCAGGCCGAGGAGCAAGCCAAGGCCAAGGCGGACGCGGCCAAGAAGGCGGAGGCCGACAAGAAGGCCAAGGCCGAGGCTGAGAAGAAAGCCAAGGCGGAAGCCGACAAGAAGGCCAAGGCTGAGGCCGAGAAAAAGGCTGCGGACGAAGCCGCCAAGAAGGCAAAAGCTGACGCAGAGAAGAAGGCGAAGGCGGAAGCTGACAAGAAGGCCAAGATCGATGCCGAGCGTAAGCGCAAGGCGGCCGAAGAGGCCAAGTTGCAAAAAGAGATGGAAGCCATGATGCAGCAGCAGCTGGAGGCTGAGGCCAATTCCCGTAGTCAGGCCGCATCCGCAGCCGCCAAGGGCGAGGTCGACAAATATGCGGCTCTAATCAAGGCGACGGTCGAGCGCTACATGATTTTGGATCCCACCATGCGGGGCAAAACCTGTACTATCGGTGTCAAATTGGCCAGCACCGGCTTCGTCATCTCGGTGGACAACGGCCAGGGTGACCCGGCGGTCTGTCGTTCCGGCAAGGCGGCGGTATTGAAGGCGAATCAGTTGCCGGTGCCGAAGGATCCGGCAGCGTTTGAGATGTTAAAGGAATTTAACCTCAAGTTAGAACCGAGCATCTAGGTGTGGTAGAACGGGGTCATTGACTGTGATTGGCAGCATCTTGCTGATAAAGGAATTTCACCTCTCATTTTTATTGGAACAGAGTATTTAAGCCATGATAAGAAAAGTGTTTTTTGCTTTGGTTGGCTGCCTTCTGCTGGGCCAGAGCGCTCAGGCGGCCCTGGACATCGTCATCACCGGCGGGATTGACAGCGCACGACCCATCGCCATCGCTCCCTTCAAATGGGAAGGCAATGGTCAGCTGCCGCAAGACATCGCTGAGGTGGTCTCCAACGACCTGATGCGCAGTGGCAAGTTCAAGCCCCTGGCCCGTGGCCAGATGCCGCAGACCCCGAGCACCAGCGGTGAGATCAACTTCGCCCCCTGGGCCTCTCAGGGCGTTGAAGCCGTGGTGGTGGGTACCATAGCCGCCGTGGGCGATGGCACCTACAAGATCAACTTCGAGCTGGTCGACGTGCTGAAGGGCCAGCTGGCCAAGACCCAGGGCGGAGAAGCCAACGGCTACATCCTCGATAGCCGCATGGCGACCATCCCGGGTGCCCAGATGCGTCAGTTTGCTCACCGCATCTCCGACATCGTCTACGAGCGCCTGACCGGCGAGCGCGGTGCCTTCCTGACCCGACTGGCCTATGTGTCAGTCCAGCAGGGCACCCAGTTCCCGTATCAGCTGCGCATCTCCGACTATGACGGCTACAACGAGAAGACCCTGCTGCGCTCCCGCGAGCCGCTGATGTCGCCGGCCTGGTCTCCGGATGGCAGCAAGCTGGCCTATGTCAGCTTCGAGAACCAGAAATCCGAGATCTATGTGCAGGATATCTATACCCAGCAGCGCAGTCTGATCACCAGTTTCCGTGGCATCAACGGTGCGCCGGAATGGTCTCCAGATGGTCGTCGTTTGGCTATTGTTTTGTCCAAAGATGGTCAGCCCGATATCTATGTTGTTGATGTTGCTAGCAAGCAACTCACTCGAGTCACAAACAACCGCACCATAGACACAGAACCGTCCTGGATGCCGGATGGTCAAACTTTGCTGTTCACCTCTGAACGTGGTGGCAAACCTCAGATATATAGCGTAAATTTGGCGACTGGCGTCACTCGCCGGATGACCTGGGAAGGAGATTCCAACCAGGGCGCATCCATTACCCCGGACGGCAAGTCCATGGTGATGGTGACCCGGGTTCAGGGACAATATCGCATCGCTCGCCAGGATATGGAAAACGGAGCCATGTTGGTGTTGACCCAGAGTGCTCTGGATGAGTCGCCAAGTGTGGCTCCCAATGGCAGCATGATCATTTATGCCACCATCTATCAAGGTCGCAAGAGCCTGGCGTTGGTATCGACCGATGGTCGTTTCAAGGCAGTGCTCCCGACCAGTAGCGGTGAAATTCGTGCACCAGCTTGGTCGCCCTTCTTGAATTGATAAAAAAATCGATTGTTTTTTGTTTTGTTATAAAGGTTTAAGGAAATAGCATGCAACTCAATAAACTGCTCAAGGGTCTGGCCATCGCACTGCCACTGTTCACCCTGGCTGCCTGTAGTTCTTCTTCCGACTCCGACGCCGCTGGTGCCGAGTCTGGTATGACCGACGGCATGGGCGGTGTACAAACCGGTGGCGCCAACGGCATGTTGTCCCCGGAAGAGCAGATGCGTCAGAAGTTCGAAGCTCTGCAGCGCGACAACGTGATCTACTTCCCGTACGACGGTTACGACATTCAGGGCCAGTACGCTGACCTGCTGGATGCCCACGCCAGCTACCTGCGCGAGCGTCCGAGCGTCAAGGTGTTGATCGAAGGCCACGCCGATGAGCGCGGTACTCCGGAATACAACATCGCTCTGGGCGAGCGTCGTGCCAAGGCTGTAGCCAAATACATGCAAACCCTGGGTGTACAGGCTGAGCAGCTCTCCATCGTCAGCTATGGCGAAGAGAAGCCGCTGGACCTGTCCCACACCGAGGAAGCCTTTGCCAAGAACCGCCGCGCGGTCCTGGTTTACTAAGGTTTGACGCGATTGACATTCGTGTATATGCAAGCGGCCATTTCGATGGCCGTTTTATTTACACTGAGCCTGCGGATTTTATCCGAATGAAATTTGTGTATCAGCAAGCAACTATGGCGACAGCCGCTCTAGTTGCACTAAACGCTAAGGTTTGATCCGAATGAAATCTGTGTACAAGCACGCGACGATTGTGATGGCCGTTCTGGTGGCCCTGAACGCTCAGGCCGCTGCGCCGGTGAGCGATCTCAGTGGTGACAGCGGTAGCAGTATTGCTCTGAGTGGCAACAATGGCGCCATCGTGCCCACGGGCAGCCTGGAAGACAGGGTGGCCTTGCTGGAGCGTACCCTCAATGCCCGTCTGCGCCTGCAGGCCGACCTGCAGCAACAGGTGGATTCCCTGCAAGGGGAAGTTTCCGAGTTGCGTGGTCAGCTGGAGCAGCAGACCTATCAGATGGAACAGTCCCAGGAGCGCCAGCGTCAGCTCTATCAGGAGCTCGACAAGGTTGCGAACAGCCAGCCTGCGGCTGCTGCAGCTACCCCGGCGGCTGCCGGAGCGGCCACCGCACCCGCCGCAGCGGCCAACTACTCGACCAATCAGGACGAGAACCAGGCCTATGACGCCGCCGTGAACATGGTGCTCAAGGAGAAGAACTACGACAAGGCCATCCCCGCCTTCGAAGGCTTCATCAAGCAGTTCCCGAGCTCCAGCTATGTGCCCAACGCCCATTACTGGCTCGGCCAGCTGATGTTCAACAAGGGCGACAGGGCTGGGGCTGCGGCCCAGTTCTCCACGGTGGCGAACAAGTACAGCAAGTCCCCCAAGCGCGCCGATGCACTGCTCAAGCTGGGCATGCTGGCACAACTGGATGGCAAGAAGGCGGAAGCCAAGACCTTCTACGAGCAGGTGATCAAGGGCTATCCCAACACCTCGCCGGCCCAGCTCGCCAAGCAGAGTCTGAGCAAGCTGTAACATTGCCGTAGGTCACTGTTTTCGTAACAGTCTTGTAAATATGCCGCTGGGTTGTATGCACAGTGAGCAAACAGATTTAATTTAAGAATTTTCTATTGCGCCAGGATGATAAATCCGTAATATAGGCCGCCGTCAGAGCCGGTGCAGCAGTGCACTCGGACCTGGTCGTGGTGAGGGTCGTTAGCTCAGTCGGTAGAGCAGTTGACTTTTAATCAATTGGTCGCTGGTTCGAATCCAGCACGACCCACCATTTCTTCACTGCGGGTGAAGACAAGATTCCCAGGTCGTTTAGCTCAGCTGGGAGAGCACCTCCCTTACAAGGAGGGGGTCACTGGTTCGAGCCCAGTAACGACCACCATATTTAACACGGTTCGCCACATGCGGACGGTGACAGGTTCAAGATGGGTCGTTAGCTCAGTCGGTAGAGCAGTTGACTCTTAATCAATTGGTCGTAGGTTCGATCCCTACACGACCCACCATCTTGACCGCAGAGTTCCCAGGTCGTTTAGCTCAGCTGGGAGAGCACCTCCCTTACAAGGAGGGGGTCACTGGTTCGAGCCCAGTAACGACCACCATGTTTTGAAAATGATTTAGATGGGTCGTTAGCTCAGTCGGTAGAGCAGTTGACTTTTAATCAATTGGTCGCTGGTTCGAATCCAGCACGACCCACCATCATTTCACTGTATTCCCAGGTCGTTTAGCTCAGCTGGGAGAGCACCTCCCTTACAAGGAGGGGGTCACTGGTTCGAGCCCAGTAACGACCACCATGCTTTAAAAATGATTTAGATGGGTCGTTAGCTCAGTCGGTAGAGCAGTTGACTTTTAATCAATTGGTCGCTGGTTCGAATCCAGCACGACCCACCATCATTTCACTGTTTCCCAGGTCGTTTAGCTCAGCTGGGAGAGCACCTCCCTTACAAGGAGGGGGTCACTGGTTCGAGCCCAGTAACGACCACCATGCTTTAAAAAATGATTTAGATGGGTCGTTAGCTCAGTCGGTAGAGCAGTTGACTTTTAATCAATTGGTCGCTGGTTCGAATCCAGCACGACCCACCATCATTTCACCGTATCCCAGGTCGTTTAGCTCAGCTGGGAGAGCACCTCCCTTACAAGGAGGGGGTCACTGGTTCGAGCCCAGTAACGACCACCACTTTCTTGTCAAAGAAAGCCAGAAGCCCGCTGCATAGCGGGCTTTTTCGTTTTTGTCGTTCGCGGGCCAGCGAGTCGAAACAGAATCACGAGGCGTTGGAGGCACTTATCTAGCCTGCTGGATTTGTTGATGGGTTTGTGGCGGGCTTCTGGGTATAATTTTTGCCTTTCCAAGCGTTGATGGAACAGTCGCAATGAGCAATGCACTGAGCAGTGTCCCTCCTGCCGTCGAGATGGACTACCCCTTTCCGGTCAAGCCGGCGCCCCTGACTGCCGAACAGAAGGCGGCCCTGATCATCGAGATCAAGGCGCTGCTCGAGACGCGCCAGGCCGTGCTGGTTGCCCACTACTACACGGATCCCGAGATCCAGGCGCTGGCGGAGGCCACAGGTGGTTTCGTCGGTGACTCCCTGGAGATGGCCCGTTTCGGCCGGGATCACGCCGCCCAGACCCTGATAGTGGCGGGGGTACGCTTCATGGGGGAGACCTCCAAGATCCTGAGTCCCCACAAGCGGGTGCTGATGCCGACCCTGGAAGCTGAGTGCTCCCTGGATCTGGGTTGCCCCATCGACCAGTTCTCCGCCTTCTGTGATGCCCATCCCGACCATATAGTCGTGGTGTACGCCAACACCTCGGCCGCCGTGAAGGCGCGGGCCGACTGGGTGGTCACCTCCAGCATCGCGCTGGAAATCGTCGAGCACCTGGACAGCCAGGGCCACAAGATCATCTGGGGACCGGATCGCCACCTCGGCGCCTACATCGAGAAGAAGACAGGGGCCGAGATGCTGCGCTGGCAGGGCCACTGTATCGTCCACGACGAGTTCAAGGCCCGTGCCCTCAAGGAGCTCAAGGCCCAGAACCCGGATGCCGCCGTGCTGGTGCACCCGGAATCCCCAGCCTCCGTCATTGAGCTGGCCGATGCGGTCGGTTCCACCAGCCAGCTGATCAAGGCGGCCAGAGAGTTGCCCCAGCGCAAACTCATAGTGGCGACCGATCGCGGCATCTTCTACAAGATGCAGCAGGCCTGCCCGGACAAGGAGATGGTGGAGGCACCGACCGGCGGTGATGGTGCCACCTGCCGCAGCTGCGCTCACTGCCCCTGGATGGCGATGAACGGCCTGGTGGCAATCAAGGAGGCGCTGACCGATGGCGCCGAGCGTCACGAGATCCTGGTGGACGAGGCGCTGCGGGTGAAGGCGTTGATCCCGCTGGATCGCATGCTGAACTTCGCCGCCGAGCTGAGGCTCAAGACCCAGGGCAATGCCTGAGTCATTCCAAAAGCAAAGGGCGCCTTGATGGCGCCCTTTGTGTTTTCAGGAGTGCTTAGCGGATCACTGTGGAGAGGCTGTGCTCCTCGCCCGGAGCGACCGTGATACCCGCCTCATCCGTGATGGCCGCCTCGACGCAGAGCATGGTGCGATAGCCGTCATCGCTCATGTCGGCCATGGCGCTGGCGCCCTCCAGCCAAGGAGTCCACACCACCACGCTGTCGTGGTTGCCGCTGGTGACGTGAATGCGTTGTTCGCCATCCTGTACGACCACGGTCGTATCGGCGTGCCGATAGATGCGATCCAGGGCGCCTGAGACCGTCAGGGGACCCTGCTGCTCTGTGAGTTGGCCCGCGTTCAGCTTGTCGAGGTAAGACGTGCCCAGGCCGGTCACGCTGACGGCCTCTGGGCTGCTTATCTGCAGGTAGGTGTGCAGGGCGCCGCTGTAGACGAGAGGCGCAGTGCCGGTATTGCGGGTGGTCAGCACCAGTGACAACTCTTTACCGATCAGCACGTCCAGCTCCAGCACGAAGCCGTGATCCCATTGGGCACGGGTCTCATCACTGTCACTCAGAGACAGATGGACCAGGGTGCCATCCTCGTGGTCGGAGACGCCATCCAGGGTCCAGAGCGCGGTACGGGCGAAGCCATGGGCGGACTTGCCGCTGCCCACTCGTGCCGGGGCCGGGCCGAACCAAGGCCAGCACAGGGGTACGCCGCCGCGGATGGGCTTGCTACCATCGAGCACGGCCTTGTCGCTCAGCCAGAGCAGGGGAGCTTCCCCGTGACGACGGTAAGTGAGCACGTGACCGCCGAACAGGCAGATCTCGCTCTCGGCGAAGGCATTGGCGACCTTGAGCAGGGGTTGACCACCCGAGGTCTGGGTCAGGGTCACGCTTGGGGTCAGGGTACGAGTGGTGAGCATGGATGCTCCTTCTTTTCACGGCCAATAAAAAAGGCGGCCAATGGCCGCCTCTCTGCTATCACGCAAAACAGTTCCAATTACTTGGAGATGTGAGCGATCAGATCCAGAACCTTGCTGGAGTAACCCATTTCGTTGTCGTACCAAGATACAACTTTAACGAACTTGTCGTTCAGCTGGATACCAGCCTTGGCATCGAACACGGAGGTCTGACGCTCACCCAGGAAGTCGGTGGAAACCACTTCGTCTTCGGTGTAACCCAGAACGCCCTTCATGGCGCCTTGGGAGGCAGCCTTCATGGCTTCACAGATTTCAGCGTAGGTGGCGGCTTTCTTCAGGTTGACGGTCAGGTCAACAACAGACACGTCCGGAGTCGGAACGCGGAAGGCCATACCGGTCAGCAGACCCTTCAGCTCAGGGATTACCACGCCAACGGCCTTGGCAGCACCGGTAGAGGACGGGATGATGTTCTGAGCCGCACCGCGGCCACCGCGCCAGTCTTTGGCAGACGGACCATCAACGGTCTTCTGGGTAGCAGTGGTAGCGTGGACAGTGGTCATCAGGCCGGACTCGATACCGAAGGTATCGTTCAGAACCTTGGCGATCGGGGCCAGGCAGTTGGTGGTGCAAGAAGCGTTGGAAACGATGTCCTGGCCAGCGTAGGTAGCGTCGTTAACGCCCATGACGAACATCGGGGTAGCGTCTTTGGACGGACCGGTCAGTACGACTTTCTTGGCGCCGGCAGCGATGTGCTTACGAGCGGTTTCGTCGGTCAGGAACAGACCGGTGGCTTCGGCAACAACATCAACACCGATGTCGCCCCATTTCAGGTTTGCCGGGTCACGCTCAGCGGTAACACGTACGGTTTTGCCGTTGACAACCAGGTTGCCGTCTTTGACTTCAACGGTGCCATTGAAGCGGCCGTGAGTGGAGTCGTACTTCAGCATGTAAGCCATGTAGTCAACGTCGATCAGGTCGTTGATACCAACAACTTCGATGTCGTTGCGCTCAGCGGCCAGACGGAATACGAAACGGCCGATGCGGCCAAAACCGTTAATACCTACTTTGATAGTCATAATTGGTTACCTAACTGTTCAGTAGTCAAAGAAAATTCCGTTTGTAAATTTACTAGAACTCACCTGTGAGTCAACCAACAATCTGCGCGAAATTGCGCTATATCATGAAAAACTGTGAAATTTATTTTCGGTTTATGTAACTGACTACCAACTTTTGTCGAATGTGTCATCAGCCGGTTGCGGTCACAGAGATCAACAATAGTGCCTGCCCGGTCACACATCCAGCCGGGGAGATATGTAAAAATATGCGCGGTTTAGCATGGCCAAAGAGCCACTGTTCAAGTACCACCCATAAAAATTAATCATATAGATAGAATCCACAGCGGGAATTCTCAAACTATGACCACCCTGATTGAACAGCTGGCTGCCGCCAAAGGTATCGCCAGTGAGTATGTTGATGCCTGGGGCAATCCGGCCCAGGTATCGGAAGAGAGCAAGGCCGCCATGCTGGGCGCCATGGGCTACCGCGTCGACGACGAGGCCGCCCTGACCGAGCAGCTGGAACAGGAACACCGTCAGCACTGGCTGCGCCCCCTGGACCCCGTGATGGTGGTGCGCAGTGGCGAGGCCATCAGCCTGGAAGTGCGTCTGCCCATCGAGTTCGTCAACGATGCCCTGCATTGGCAGCTCACCCTGGAACAGGGCGCCGTATTGACTGGTCAATTGACCCCGATCGAGGGGGAGCTGGTCGGTGTCGCCGAGTTTGAAGAGATGGAGTGCCAAGCCTATCGGGTGGCACTGGAGGTGCAGCCCGAGCTCGGTTATCACCAGCTGGTGCTGCTGGAGGAGGGCAATGATGAGCCGCTCGCCAGCATGCGCCTCATCGTCGCGCCCAAGGCGTGCTACAAGCAGGCGCCCATCGCCAATGGCCGCAAGGTGTGGGGCCCGAGCGTGCAGCTCTACTGCCTGCGCAGCCGCCACAACTGGGGGATCGGCGATTTCAGCGACCTCGGTCAGCTGGTCGAGAAGGCCGCTAACTGGGGTGCCCACTTCGTCGGTTTGAACCCCATTCATGCGCTCTATCCGGCCAACCCGGAGAGCGCCAGCCCCTACAGCCCCTCCTCCCGTCGCTGGCTCAACGTCGCCTACATCAATGTGGAAGCCGTGCCCGAGTTTCTGGCCAACGAAGGACTCAAGGCCGAGGTGGCCAATCCGGCCTTCCAGCAGCACCTCGCCTCCCTGCGCGCCAAGGGGAACGTGGATTACACCGGCGTCATCGAGACCAAGATCGGCATGCTGCGTCAGGTGTTCGATCAGGCGACCCTGGGCGCCGAGCGTCAGGCTGCGTTTGATGCCTTTGTGGCGACCGGTGGCGACAGTCTGCAGCAGCAGGCGGTGTTCGATGCCCTGCAGGCCCATTTCTACGGCAAGGGTGACAATGCCTGGGGCTGGCCGGTGTGGCCGGATGCCTTCCGCGACTATCACAACCCAGAAGTGAAAGCCTGGGTGGCCGAGCACCAGATCGATGTGAACTTCTATCTCTACCTGCAGTTCCTGGCTGACGAGCAACTGGCCCAGGCTGATGCCCGTGCCAAGGCGGCCGGCATGGTGATGGGGATCTATCGGGATCTGGCGGTGGGTGTCTCCGAAGGCTCCACCGAGATCTGGGCCAACCGGGATCTCTACTGCCCGAAAGCCTCGGTCGGTGCGCCGCCCGACATCCTGGGTCCGCTCGGTCAAAACTGGGGTCTGCCCCCCATGAACCCGAACCAGCTGTTCGAGGCTGCCTATCAGCCCATGGTGGACCTGTTCCGCGCCAACATGCGCTCCTGCGGCGCGCTGCGTATCGACCACGTGATGGCGCTGTTGCGCCTGTGGTGGGTGCCACCCGGAGAGTCTGCCGCCAAGGGTGCCTACATCTATTACCCGGTCAACGATCTGCTGGGGATCCTGGCCCTCGAATCTCACCGCAACCAGTGTCTGCTGATCGGGGAAGATCTCGGTACCGTGCCGGAAGGCATAGATGTCACCCTCAAAGAGAACGGCGTGCACTCCTACAAGGTGTTTTTCTTCGAGCGCTCCAAGGCGGACGGCGGCTTCATCTCCCCGGCGCACTACACAGAGCAGGCGATGTCGGCCCTGACCACTCACGACATGCCGACCCTCAAGGGCTTCTGGCATTGCGACGATCTGGCGCTCGGTCGCGAACTGGGATTGTATCCAGATGAAGAGGTACTGAAGACCCTGTATGCTGATCGCCACCAGGCCAAGCAGCGGATCCTCGACAGTCTGCATGCCCATGGGGTCATCTCGAGCGACATCAGTCACGACGTGAACTGGGTCGGCATGAACACCGAGCTCAACCATGGTCTGCAGATCCACATGTCCCGCGGCAGTTGCGCCCTGTTCAGCACCCAGCTGGAAGACTGGCTGGAGATGGACAAACCGGTCAACGTGCCGGGCACCAGTTACGAATACCCGAACTGGCGTCGCAAGCTGTCCCGTGACCTGGAAGATATTTTTGCCGATGAGGCGCTCAAAGCTCTGGCAGGCAAGATGAGCCAGGCCCGTGATGAGGCCAGTCGTTGAGCCGTTGTCGCCAACACGTGACTCACTTTCATCCGCTTCGGCTTCGGCCGGAGCGGATGTTCAGCCATGAAAGGAAATGTCGATGCCCGTTGAACGTTTGGTTGCCGCCCGCTGTGCCGAACCCTTTTCCCATCTAGGCCTGCTGGCCAATCCGGATGGACCAGGCCTGAAACTCACCGCCTGGTTGCCCGATGCACTCGAGGTCCGCGTCAGGGATCTCAAGTCAGGTAAAATCATTGCCACCCTGACCTCCGCCGATGAAGCGGGCCTTTTTGAAACTGTTTTCACCCGCCGCAAGAACCCCTTTCCTTATCAGCTGATCGCCAGCTACCCAGATGCCAGTGCCGAATTCCTCGATCCGTACCAGTTTCAGGCAGCCGCCTGGGATGGACTGGCGGAGCTGACGTTCCAGCCGGAAAACCTCTACCACACCCTCGGTGCCCAGTTGCGCACCGTCGACCATCTCGGCCAGCGGGTGGAAGGGGTGCGCTTCGCCGTCTATGCCCCGAGCGCCAGCGCGGTGAGCCTCATCGGTGACTTCAACTTCTGGGATGGCCGTCGCCACCCTATGCAGCGCAGCCAGTGCGGTCACTGGGTACTGTTCGTGCCGGGCCTCAAGGCCGGGGATCGCTACAAGTTTGAACTCAAGGATCCGGCGGGCAACCGCCTGCCCCACAAGAGCGACCCGGTCGGCTTCTACTGCGAGCAGTACCCGTCGTTTGCCTCCGTCATCCATGACCACGACGTCTACCAGTGGCAGGATGCCGCCTGGCGCGAGAGCCAGCTCAACGACAAGCGGGAGCAGCCGCTCTCCATCTATGAGTTGCACGTGGGCTCCTGGAAGCGCCACCCCAATGGTGACAGCCTGAGCTGGCGTGAACTGGCGGTGGAGCTGGTCGACTATGTCACCGAGCTGGGCTACACCCATATCGAGCTGATGCCGGTCTCGGAACACCCCTTCAGCGGCTCCTGGGGCTACCAGCCGGTGGGCATGTTCTCGCCGACCAGCCGCTACGGCAGCGCAGATGACTTCAAGTATTTCGTCGACCAGTGCCACCAGGCCGGCATCGGCGTCATCCTGGACTGGGTGCCTGCCCACTTCCCGGCGGATGCCCACGGTCTCGCCCGTTTCGATGGCACTCCGCTCTATGAGTACGAGGATCCGCGCCGCGGCTGGCATCCGGACTGGAACTCCTACATCTACGATTTCGGCCGCAACAACGTGCGCCAGTTCCTGGTGGCGAGCGCCCTGTTCTGGCTCGACAAGTTCCACATCGATGGCCTGAGGGTAGATGCGGTCGCCTCCATGCTCTACCTGGATTACTCCCGCAACGCCGGCGAATGGGTGCCGAACGTCGATGGGGGCAACCACAACTACGAGGCCATCAGCCTGCTGAAGTGGACCAACGAGGAGGTGTACGGCAAGTACCCCCACGCCATGACCATAGCCGAGGAGTCCACCGCCTTCGCCGGGGTCTCCAAGCCCACCTTCCTGGGTGGTCTCGGTTTTGGCTTCAAGTGGAATATGGGCTGGATGCACGACACCCTGAGCTACATGCAAAAGGAGCCGGTGCACCGCCGCTATCACCACAACGAGATGACCTTCTCCATGGTCTATCACTATGACGAGAACTTCATCCTGGCCCTGTCCCACGACGAAGTGGTGCACGGCAAGCACTCCTTGCTCTACAAGATGCCGGGGGACGAGTGGCAGCAGGCCGCGAACCTGCGCGCCTACATGGGCTTCATGTATGCCCATCCCGGCAAGAAGCTCAACTTCATGGGCACAGAGATAGCTCAGAGCAACGAGTGGAATCACGATGCCCAGCTGCCCTGGCACCTGCTGCAGTACCCCAAGCACGGCGGCCAGCAGCGGCTTATCCGGGATCTCAACCACCTCTACCGTCATGAAGCTGCCTTGTATCAGGCCGATTATGGGCGCGAGGGCTTCCGTTGGCTGGATCATAACGACGCCGACAGCAGCATCTTCGCCTGGCTGCGTGCCGATAAACAGGGTGAAAATGCTGTCGTGGTCGCCAGCCACTTCACCCCTGTACCGCGCATCGGCTATCGCCTCGGGGTCCCGGCGCCCGGTCACTACCGGGTGGTGCTCAACACCGACAGTGAGCATTACTGGGGCAGCAACTATGATGTGGGTTTGGTCTTCGTCGCCGAGCCGACGCCCTGGCAGGGAATGGCGCACAGCATAGTGCTGGACTTGCCGCCGCTCGCGACCTTGTTCATCAAACAGGAGTCTTGATGTTGGTAATGGAACATGGGCAGGACTACCCGTTGGGCACCCGTCTCGATGAGACGGGGTGCCATTTCTGTGTCTGGGCACCCCAATCGGACAAGGTGGAGCTCTGCCTGTTCGACGAAGATGAGCAGGAGCAGGTTCGACTGGCGCTGCTCGGTCGGCGCGGTCAATATCGCTTCGGCCATGTGAAGGGGGTCAAGGCGGGCCAGCGCTACGGCTATCGGGTGTATGGCACGCCCCAGGAGGGCATGCTGTTCGACCCGGACAAGCTGCTGATCGACCCCTATGCCAGGGCGCTTAGCCGGCCGACCCATTGGAGCGATGAACTCTACGAGGGGAACAGCGCGGCCATGATGGCCAAGTCGGTGGTGGTCGATGACGCCTTCGACTGGCAGGGGGTCGGCAAGCCGGCGTTGCCGCCGGAGCGGGTCGTCATCTACGAGACCCACGTCAAGGGCTTCACCCGCCAGCATCCCGGCATCCCGGAGGCGCTGCGCGGTACCTATCTCGGCATCAGTCATCCCCTGATGATCGAGCACATGCAGTCGCTGGGTATCACGGCGGTGCAGCTGATGCCGGTGGCGGCCTTCATGTCCGAACCCAGACTCGAGCAGCTGGGGCTCACCAACTACTGGGGCTACAACCCCATCGCCTTCTTCGCCCCCGAGCCGCGTTACAGCGCGGGGGATGCGGTCACCGAGTTCAAGACCATGGTGCGCGAGCTGCACAGGGCCGGGCTCGAGGTGATACTGGACGTGGTCTACAACCATACCGCCGAGGCGGGGGCCGACGGCCCTCTGCTGTCCCTCAAGGGGTTCGACAACGCGGGCTACTACGCCTTCGAGACCGGTGCCCACGGCCCTGACTATCAGCGCCACGCCAACGTCACGGGTTGTGGCAACAGCGTCAACCTGGATCACCCCAACAGCCTGCGACTGGTGCTGGATGCCTTGCGCTACTGGGTGACCGAGATGCAGGTGGATGGGTTCCGCTTCGATCTCGCCGTCACCCTGGCGCGGGAAGCGGGGGAGTTCGATCCCATGGGAGCCTTCTTCAAGGCCATGATGGCGGATCCCGTGCTGGCGCGGGTCAAGCTTATCGCCGAGCCCTGGGACATAGGCCCGTTCGGCTATCGGCTCGGCCAGTTCCCGAGCCAGTGGCTGGAGATCAACGACCGCTATCGGGACACGGTGCGCGCCTTCTGGCGCGGGGACGCCGGCAAGATGGGGGATTTCGCCACCCGCTTGGTGGGGTCGCGGGATCTGTTCCCGAAGAACTGGCGCGCCCCCCATTCCAGCGTCAACTATCTCTGCTATCACGACGGCTTCACCCTGGAGGATCTGGTCTCCTACAACCAGCGCCACAACCAGGCCAACGGTGAAGACAACCGGGACGGTCACGGCAACAACCTCTCCTATAACCACGGTGTCGAGGGGCCGACCCTGGATCCCAGAGTCAACAACCTGCGCCAGCAGCAGAAGCGCAACCTGATCGCCACCCTGCTGCTCTCCCAGGGGACGCCGCACTTCCTGGCGGGGGACGAGATAGGCCGCAGCCAGCTTGGCAACAACAACGCCTACTGTCAGGACAACCAGATAAGCTGGGTCAACTGGCAGTGGCGACCGGAAGACGAGCGGCTGCTCGCCTTCACCCGCCAGATGATGGCGCTGCGGGCGGAATCCGGGGTCTTCTCCAACCTGCAACTGAGCGACGACAACTGGAATGGCGTCCCGACCAGCTGCCATCAGGTCAACTGGTATCACCCGGACGGCCATCAGCTCACCGATCAGGACTGGCACGCCCCCATGGGGCAGGCGTTCGCCATGGACATCGGCATGATCGGCTGCGAGGGGGAGCGCTGGTACGTGCTGTTCAACGCCAGCGACTACGACATCCAGTTCCGTCTGCCGCCGCCGGGGGAGGGGCTGGAGTGGGTACAGACCATAGACACCTCCACCAACGATGGTATGCCCTTCCTGCCCGATGACATCAAGCGCCAGGTGACGGTGGGCCGGGCTCACTCCCTCAAGTTGCTGGAGCGGGTCGCCCTGTCGGCGGCCACCCTGGCCAAGGAGGGGGTGGTGGCGGTGCCGGATGTTGCCGCCGTGTTGCCAACGGGATCACAGTTCCCGCTGGCGGGCTAGAGTCGGGGCCTGGGAGTGGGTATGCTGGGCGGCGAGATCAATGGCGAGGAGTCAGCATGAGCAGCAATAATCCCGAGCAATGGCGCAAGCAGTTGAGCGCCGAGCAGTATCACGTCTGCTGGGAGAAGGGGACCGAGCGTCCCTACAGTGGCGCCCTGCTGCACAACCGCAAGAGTGGCGACTACCTGTGTGTCTGCTGCAAGAGCGTACTGTTCCACTCAGGGGCCAAGTTCGACTCGGGCTGCGGCTGGCCCTCGTTTGACAAGGCCATCGAGGGGCGGGTGACCTACACGGAAGACAGCAGCCACGGCATGAAGCGGGTGGAGATCACCTGCAGCCAGTGCGGCTCTCATCTGGGTCACGTCTTTCCCGACGGGCCGACCGAGACGGGCCAGCGCTACTGCGTCAACAGCCTGAGTCTGGACTTCGATCCGGATGCCGAGTGACTGATACCGAATGAACATGGCCCAGAGCCAGTTAAAAACGGCGCCCCTTGTGAAAGGGGCGCCGTTTTCTTATTGGGGCAGCCTGATGGTTGCCCCCGCCGGTGCGTCAGATAGGCAGCAGCGAGGCGCCCACCAGCAGGCCGGCGAGGGCCAGGATGGGCAGCTTCAAGACCCGCAGCAGATAGAAGGCGAGGGCGGCCAGCGCCAGATCGGTGGGGGCCAGCACGGCGCTTTGCCACACAGGCTGATACAGGGCCGCCAGCAGCAGCCCCACCACGGCGGCGTTGATCCCGCTCACGGCGCCCGCCAGCCTGGGCTGGGCCAACCAGTGCCGCCAGCAGGGCCCCAGCGCCCACAGCAGCAGAAAACCAGGTAGGAACAGCGCCAGCGTCGCCAGCAGGGCGCCGATGAAGGGCGTCTGTGGCAGTAGCAAGGCGCCGAGGTAGCTGGCCAGGGTGAACATGGGGCCCGGCACCAGCTGGGCCAGGCTGTAACCGGTCAGAAACTGCGGCGGGCTCAAGGCTTGCCCCAGGCTCTCCTGCAGCAAAGGCAGCACCACATGACCGCCGCCAAACACCAGGCTGCCCGCCCGGTAGAAGTCCGTAGCCAGCTGGCTGGCGGGGCCCTGGGCCAACAGCGGCAGGCCGACAAACAGCAGGGCAAATAGCAGCAGGGTCGGCCAGTGGGGCTGGCGTGGAGTGGCCGGGGTGGCGAGGGTCGCAGAGTGCGGGGTGGGCGCATCAGGCGATCCCTGCCCAGGGCTGAAGTGCGCCGCGATGGCGGCGGCGCCAGCCAGCAGAAGCATCTGGGTCAGCAGGCCGGGTTGCCACCAGAGCGCGGCGGCGGTCACCACCATGATCCCTTGTTGCAACCGGCCCTGGCAGAACTGGCGGCTCATGGTGAGCACGGCATCCGCCACCACCACCAGGGCCAGCAGCTTGAGGCCATGCTGGGCGGCTGCCAGCCAGAGGTTGTCGGTCAGCCGTGCGAGGCCGATGGCCGCCGCCAGCAGCAACAGGAAGGAGGGCAGGGTGAAGCCCACGAAGGCGGCAAGGGCGCCGCCCAATCCCGCCCGCTGACGACCGATGGCAAAACCGAGCTGACTGGAGGCAGGGCCCGGCAGCAGTTGGCACAAGGCCAGCAGCTGGGCAAACTCGGCCTGACTGAGCCAGCCCAGCCGGGTGACGAAGGTGCGCTGGAAATAGCCGATATGGGCGGCGGGGCCGCCGAAGCTGATGCAGCCTAGCCACAGAAATTGAATAAACACCTGCCCCACGTCGTCACTCCCTCATTGTTATCATGGACCTCGATGATATGACAAGGCGGTGACGTTTGGATGACAGTTCGGGTTGGCGTTACTGCGGCTGGCTCAGCTGCGGCAGATAACCGCGCCCGGCCAGCTTATAGGGGATGGTCTATGGAGCGGGCTGGCTCGGCTGTGGCAGATAGCAACGGCCCGCCAACCAGCAGGGGATGGTCTAGATTGCCGGCTGGCTCGGCTGCGGTAAGTAGCAACGTCCGGCCAGCCAGCAGGCGATGGACTGGCGACTGGCATCGAAATGGGGCTCAGGCAGTTCGCGGGGATCGCACCAGATCCAGCCCTCGCACTTCTCCGGCTCCAGCAGTTGCGGCTCACCCTCCACCTCGGCCAGCAGGGTGACCGAGATGTAGTGCAGCCCGCTCTCGCTCCAGGTCTCCAGGTTGTTGGTGACGGCGATGACCCGTGGCGCTTTGATAACGAAGCCGGTCTCCTCGGCCACCTCCCGGATGGCGGCGGATTCGAAGCTCTCCCCCAGCTCCAGATGGCCGCCCGCGATGGACCAGTAGGGGGCGTGGCTGCCCTTGCGCTTGCCGAGCAGCACCCGGCCCTCGGCATTGGTGAGGATGACGCCGACACCGACGCGGGGATAGGGAGTGGACATGGGGAGACCTCCTTGTGGTGGTTGCACGATAGCTGCACTGCGTGGCTGATGGTGGCGGCGTCGTGCACTGTCATGGCGACGGACTAGGTGCGAGCTGGATTGGGTAGGCTGACCCTGTCACCGCCCTCAAATGCTGGGGGAGATAGACTCATCTCGCCGAGGTCAGATTGCACCATAAAAAACGGGCCCACCTTAGGGCGGATGGGCCCGTTTCGCAAGTCACCGGTCGCTGAACCGGCGGGAGACTGTCAGATTGCGCCGATTTACCATCCATTAATGAGATAGATGGCGGAAGATAGCATCTGTTTAAACGATGGCTTGGAGGGGCTGAAGCCGAGTCTATTTGCCCGTTCGCGTGCCGCTAAATCTGTTTTCGGTCTATCTCCATCGCTCCACACTCGGCTCGCCTTACTTGCATCCGATGGCGGGCACTCAGTCCAGCTTGACCGGCATCTTGCCATTGCTATGCCCCTCGGCCTGTCTCTTGATAAAGATGAGGGGGGCTTGCCGTGCTCGATGCCGGGCGGGCGCTCAGTCCAGCTTGACCAGCATCTTGCCGGTGTTGCGCCCCTGGAACAGACCGATAAACGCCTGTGGCATGCTGGCCAGCCCCTGGCTGACGGTTTCCTCGCTCTGCAGGGCCCCGGCCTCGAAGGCGGGAATGGCCTCGGCCAGGAAGGCGCCGTAGTGCTGCCAGTGGTCGGAGACCAGCAACCCCTGGATCAGGATGCGCTTGCGGATCACCTGGGCCAGGTTGCGCGGGCCGCTCGCCTCGCCGTTGCTGTTGTACTGCTCGATGAGGCCGCACAGCACGATGCGACCGTGCAGCGCCATGTGATTGAGGGCCGCCTCCAACATGGCGCCACCCACGTTCTCGAAGTAGACCTGGATCCCTTCCGGTGCCAGCCGCGCCAGCTCGGCATCGAGATCCGGGGTTTCACGATAGTTGATCACCGCATCGGCCCCCAGGGTCTTGAGATAAGCGACCTTGTCGGCCGAGCCGGTGGAGCCGATGACCTTAGCCCCAACGCGCTTGGCGAGTTGCACCGCCATGGTGCCGACCGCGCCGGAAGCCGCCGAGACCAGCAGGGTCTCACCTGCCTGCAACTTGGCGACCTGGTGCAGTCCGGCCCAGGCGGTCATGCCCGGCATGCCGAGGGCGCCGAGGAACAGCTGGGGCGGCAAGTCGGTGGCGGGCAATCGGGTCAGTTGTTCCCCCTTGGCGACGAAGCTGTCTCGCCAGCCCAGCATGCTGCTCACCCGATCGCCCACCTTGAAGCCGGGGTGGCGCGAGGCCAGCACGGTACCTATGGCGCCTCCCTCGAGGGGGGCATTGAGAGCGAAGGGCGGCACATAGCTCTTGGCCTCGCTCATGCGACCGCGCATGTAGGGATCCACCGACAGCCACTGGTTGGCGACCAGCACCTCCCCCACCTGGGGCTCGGGCAGGGCAACGGCCTGCAGGGTGAAATCGTCCGGGGCTGGCAGGCCGCTCGGGCGACGCAGCAACTGGATCTGATGGCTGAGCTGACTCATGGTGTTTCTCCAGAAAGGGGGCGGTCACTAAGGTGCAGTGGGCAGTTCAGACTGCGCCTGTGCGGGTCTCGCGTCCAGCAGTATGGTGTCCTGCGGGCTGTGTTATCTTGCGTGCAAACTAACTCCAGCCTAATGCCGAACGGGTGGTCTGACAACTGTTTTGTGTGCAAATTATTCAGCGTCCCCGCCTCCTGGGGTATACTGGCGCCATTACCAGCGAGGTGCCCCATGAGTGAATTGAAAAAGCAGGTCTGTTTTGCCCTCTACAGCGCCTCCAATGCGGTGATGCGCGCCTATCGGCCGCTCTTGGACAAGCTGGATCTCACTTACACCCAATATCTGGTCATGCTGTCGCTCTGGGCGCGGGACGAGGTCAGCCTCAAGGAGATTGGCCAGGAAACCGGGCTGGATGCGGGCACCCTGACTCCCATCGTCAAGCGGCTGGAGAGCAAGGGCTGGCTGACCCGCACCGTTTCAAGCGAAGACGAGCGGCAGAAGTGCATCCGCCTGACCGAGGCCGGGCGTGAGCTGCAGCAGGGGGTGAAGGAGTGTTGCCTGGTGGACAACTTGCGCAGCCAGCTGGATCTGGACGATGCTGAACTGGCTCAGCTGAAACAGCTCTGCGATCGTCTGGCGGCCCAGCTGGGACGCTGAGTCGGCCCTCATCGACCCGGGATCCATCCTATGAAGCCACTGTTGCCCTTGTTTACCCTGCTGCTTGGCGCCTGCGCCGGTGGCACCCATGCTCCATCGACGCTGCAGATAGACGATGCCGACGCCTGGCAGGCCATCTGCAAGGACGGCGCCCGGGTGCGGGCCATCAGCGATGTGGGGATCTGCGACGCCCATCGCGGCGTGGCCATGTGGATGAATAAACCAAGGGCGGCACGGATGGCAGAGGAAGCCGCAAAATAGTGTGATGCAGGCAGCATAAAATGACAAAACCGGCCCACTGGCCGGTTTTTTTCGCGATCCCGCCAGCACTTTGCCGACTTGTTCATGGTGCACTCATTTTTCTCTTCCCATACTGGCCCCACAGTTCCAGAGGATAAGAGGAGAGAAGAGATGCAATCATCCATCGTCGGCCTCTCCATTCTGTGGGGGCTGGCCAGTTTTGGTGTTCAGGGGGATTTCATCGAGAGCCGTGATTCCGTTGCGCCGTCCTGGCTGGCCGAGTCCAGAGTGGAGATGGAAGGGTATCTGATAGAGTCGTTAGGTGCCGATCGTTGGCTGTTCGACAACGGCAACGAGAGTCTGCTGGTCGCCTTGCCCGAGGGGCAATGGGTCCCTGCCGGTGAGCGGCTGCGCCTTAGTGGCGAGCCCCAGCATGAGCAGGCCGGCTGGCTGCTGCAGGTGCAGGATGTCAGCCAGGTGAGCGTCTAAGCCTGATCCCAAGGGGATAGCGCGGCAGAGGCCGATAAGTCCGGCGCAGACAGATATAGAGATACAGAGAGATACAAAAAGAGGAGGCCAAGGCCTCCTCTTTTTTTGGTGCCGGCAACCGGCGGGCGGGCTTTAGCCCAGGTGATTGAGGGGCAGCGCCGTCTTGTGCTTGATCCGGCGCAGCACGAAGCTGGAGCGCACCCCAGTCACCCCGGGGATGTGGGTCAGCTTGTCCAGCAGGAAGTGCTGGTAGTGCTCCATGTCCCGCACCACCACCTTGAGCTGGTAGTCGGCGTCGTTGCCTGTGATGAGATCGCACTCTAGTACCTCGGGCAGCTCCTGAATGGCCTTGTCGAAGCTCTCGAACCGCTCAGGTGTGTGCCTGTCCATGGAGATGTGAATGTAGGCGGTGAGGGTGAGACCCAGCTGGCGGGCGTTGAGCAGGGTGACATGGGTATCGATGAGACCGGCATCCTCCAGCGCCTTGACCCGGCGGGAGCAGGGGGACGGGGAGAGTCCGACCAGCTCGGCCAGCTCCAGGTTGCTGATGCGGCCATTCTCCTGCATCAACTCCAGAATGTGCCTGTCGATACGATCAAGTTTCAGCATTCTCCGTTCCTCGTTGCAATTACTAATTCACTTTTCCTAGATTAAGGGTGAACTATTGCAAAAACAACCGAAAATACCCGCTACTTCACAACCACTCACCGCACCGGCGGGGATATGATAATTACATCTTCCGGTGGCAAAGCAGATATCCAACCAGGTCTCTGCGGTGAAGGACCTTACCGGGTCATCAACCCCATCAGCCGTCTGACCCTATCGGGAAATGGCGGGCTGGACTGAGAGCATCCCCTCCCCGAAGGCAACAAAGCAGGCATCCCGGCGCCTGCTTTGTTGTTTTTGGGCTTTGGCATCAGGGCCGGATGCGATAGAGGCAGCGCCTGTCCCCGTCCAGCAGGTATTGCTCCCGCTCCACCTCGGCCGGCGCCAGCAGTTGGCGAAACATCGCCAGCTCGCTTCGGCAAAATCCCCGGCAGGCGCGCGCCGCGGCGCAGATGGGGCAGTGACTCTCCCACCACAGCCAGCTGCCGTCCTCCTCCTGGCGCATGTCCGCCATATAGCCCTCCCGGCTGCGCAGGGCCTTGAGGCTTGCCAGCTTGCCCTCCAGTTCGGTCTGGGTCAGCTCGGCGCGATAGCGGCCGAGCATCTGTTGCTCCCGCCGCGCTATGAGTTGCTCCATCCCCTCTTCGCCAAACAGCTGCTGAACGTCGTCGATGAGCTGCAGGGTCAGCTCGCTGTGGGTGTCGGGGAAGCGTTGCCAGGCCTGATCGGTCAGGTGCCAGAGCCGCATCGGCCGACCCCGGCCACGCGCCTCGTCACTGAACCCTACCCAGCCCTCGGCCTCCAGTGCGATCAGATGCTGGCGGGCGCCCATGGAGGTCATCTGCAGCTGATCGCCGAGGGCGGCGGCGCTCTGGGGCCCGTGGGTCTTCAACAGGTAGAGGATCTTGTCGGTGCTGGCATTCATGGGCTGACTCTCGTTATCGACGGGTGCGCTCCGGGGGATGGATGTCATCTCCGGCTGCCACGGGATCTTGTCGGTATTTGGCACTCATTCATGGGCTGGCTCTCGTTATCGACAGGTGTGCACCGGGGGATGGATGTCATCTCTGGCTGCTATGGGATCTTGTCGGTATTTGGCACTCATTCATGGGCTGGCTCTCGTTATCGACAGATGCGCATTGGGGCATTTCTAGCAGGCCTTGATGGGCCCATTATGGGGAGGGGATCCGTTTAAATCAATAATTCGCTTTACTTAATGGGGCGACTCATCTCAGTATAAATAAACAAATAACTTTATTTAATGAGGCGGACATGGAAGGAATCAAGACGCAGGCCACCCTCTGGGTGCTGGTGATGACGGTGACCCTGGCGGTGGCGGGCTTCAGCCTGCCATCCCCTGTGCTGGCACCCCTGATGCTGGATCCGGCCCAGGGCATGCTGAGCCCGGAGGCCTCGGACTGGAGTCGCAAGGTGTGGCTCGGCGTCATCATGGGGCTCTACCCGCTGTTCCAGCTGCTGGGGGCGCCCTGGCTCGGCAAGCTGTCGGACCGCTATGGCCGCAAACCCATCCTGACCCTCTGCCTCATCGGCGTGCTGGCGGGCTACGCCCTGATGGCGCTCGGCATCGCCTGGCGCTCCCTGCCGCTGCTCTTGCTGAGCCGGGTACTGGAGGGCTTCTTCAACGGTGACATCGCCATCGTCCAGGCCATGGCGGCGGACATGAGCACCCCCAAGACCAAGGCGCGCAACTTCGCCAGGATCAACATCGGCATGAATCTCGGCTGGGTGCTGGGGCCCATGATAGGTGGCTACGCCGCCGTGATCTCCGGGGATTACAGCCTGGCGGCCTGGTTGGCGGTGGCCATGACGGCGGTTAACCTGCTGCTGATCCTCTGGCTCATTCCCAATAGGCCGCCGGTGGCGGCGGAGCAGACCCTGGCGCCGCTCTCCACCTGGCAACTGCTGCAACAGCCCCGCTTGCTGCCCTACTTCGTGCTGACCCTGCTGAGCTATGGCGCGGTACAGCTCTACTTCACCTACTTCAACGTCTGGTTGGTGGAGCGGCTGGCCTGGGATCCGGTGCAACTGGCCCAGGCGGCCGTGCTGGTGAGCGTGCCCATGATGCTGGGCTCCTGGATCGGCGAGCAGCTCGCCCGTCACTGGCGCGGCAGCAGCCTCGGCATCGTCGGTCATCTGGTGATGGCGGCGGGCATGCTGATGTTCGTGCTGCCGAGCCAATGGTGGGGGCTGGCGCTCACCTTCATTCCGGCGGGCATCGGCATGAGCATAGGGGAGCTGGCCATCTCGGTCGCCGTCTCCAACCGCAGCCATCCCCAACAGCAGGGACAGGCGATGGGGCTCTATCGCGGGTTGGCGGTGGGCAGCGAGATCCTGGCGGTGGTGGTGGGCAGCGTGGCGCTGCTGGCCGGTACCGAGTGGCCCTTCTACCTGGCGACCCTGTGCGGGGTACTCTGCGCGCTGGGCTTCTATGGCCTGCGCCGTACGGCTGACAGGCGCGAGCAGGCGGGGGCCCAGGTCGAGCCTGGCTGATCCGTGGATCACAGATTGGCGCCGGCGGGGCAGCGGGAGCTTGCATCAGGGCGCCGACTCTGGGACGGTATGACTCTTTACTCCGTCTTACCGATCGCCCGGCGACCCCTCTCCCAATCATGCGCCCGGCGATGCCCAGCCTTTGGAGGTGATATGAGTCGTTTTCAGGCCATTGCGCTAGAACCGGGATTGTATGGCACCTCGCACGGTTCAATCTTCTTGGAGGTGATATGAGTCATTACCAGGCCATTGCTCTAGATATGGATGGCACCCTGCTGACCCGGGATCACAAGATCTCGTCCGCCACCCGGGCCGCCCTGGCCCAGGCCCGTGCCCACGACATCAAGGTGCTGCTGGTGACCGGGCGCCATTTCATGACGGCGCGTCCCTTCCATCATGAGCTGGCCCTCGACACCCCCATCATCTGCAGCAACGGCGCCTACCTCTACGATCCGGCGCAAGACAGGATCCTGGCGGGGGATCCTTTGGCGGTGGAGCCGCTCACCGCACTGCTGGAGCAGGTCGAGGCCCAGCAGATGGGGGCCCTGTTCCACCTGGATGACGGCATCGGTTACCTCGGCTGTGAGGAGCACGTGGGCCGGATGCGGCGCTGGTCGGCCAATCAGCCGGATCACCTCAAGGTCTCCCTGCTGCCGGCCGAGGATATCGCCGCCTGGCTGCAAAAACCGGTCTGGAAGCTGGAGCTGTTCAACCAGGATCCGGGCCGTTTGCATCGCTTCGTGGGGGAGGTGGTGCAGACACTGCCCTTTACCCAGGACTGGGCGGCGCCCTACGCGGTGGAGCTGGTGCAACCCGGCTGCAGCAAGGGCAACCGGCTGGCCCAGTGGGCCGCTAGCGAAGGTATTGCGATGGAGAACGTGGTGGCCTTTGGGGACAACAACAACGACATCAGCATGTTCGAGCAGGTCGGGCTGGCGGTGGCCATGGGCAATGCGGCGCCCCAGATCCAGGCCCATGCCCATCAGGTGACCGCGGATCACAACGAGGATGGCATAGCGCTGGCGTTGCAGCGCTGGGTATTGCCCTCCTGAAAAGATGATGGGGTGGCATCGGCCACCCCATCATCTTTTGAGAAACGGGAAGGGGATAGCGCCCCTCCCGATGCTCAGCTACCGAAGGAGAACTGGATCACCCGATCCGGGAAGCGAATGCGATTGTACTCCCGGCGCGCCCCCTCGTAGTGGCGGATGGCCCGCTCACGCTGGGCGCGGTAGTAGTCCCGCTGTTTGCTGTCGTTCTCGTTTCGGATCTGCTGATCCAGCTGATAGATGTCCCGCTCGGTGCGCTCCAGCTCCTGCTGCAACTCGCTTAAGCGCTGGGCCACCAGGAACTCCTTGCGACCACGCTCGAACTGGGTGAGGAAGGTCGTATCATTGGGGCAGACCCCCAGATACTCGTTCCCCTCCCGCCCCTTGCTGTAGGCGAGCTCGGGGATGCAGTAGAGCTCAAGCCCCTTGGCGTAACCCCGCTGCCACTCGGCCTCGTCCACCTTGAGGCCATATTCCCCGCAGGTCTTGCTGTAGCCACTGCTGGCCGTTCGGGTCTTGCCCTCGGCCCCATCCTGATAGCCCTGGTTGTACCAACTCATGGCGCGGCACTCCTCTTCGGACAGGGAACTGCAACCGGCGAGCAGCAGGGGCAGGGTGAGCAACAGCATCCTTGGGGACATGGAACGGCTCCTAATGTGAAAGTGCAGGCATTCTAGTGAGGAAGCAGGAAAGGGACAAGGGCCGCGGCAGAGTCCGATATTGTGATATTTTTGTCATTATTTTCAACCTGTTATGAACGGCTTTCGGGCAACCTTTCCTTGCCGGGGGAGGCAGGGTAAACTGCGCCTACTTTTAACTGGCGCGTAACAAAAATAATGAAAGTCCTGACCGTTGATTACCGCTCCCCCGATGCGGCGGAGCGCTTCACCGAATCCCTGCGTACCACGGGCTTCGGGGTACTGACCAACCACCCCATCCCCAAGGAATTGGTGCAGTCCATCTATGACAACTGGTATCGCTTCTTCATGAGCGAGCAGAAGCACGACTTCCTGTTCAACCGCGAGACCCAGGATGGCTACTTCCCGCCGTCAGTCTCCGAGGTGGCCAAGGGCAACACCCAGAAGGACATCAAGGAGTACTTCCACCTCTACCCCTGGGGTCAGATGCCAGAAGAGCTGAAGGCCCAGGCGATGGAGTACTACGCCCTCGCCAACAAGCTGGCCGCCGAGCTGCTCGGCTGGGTGGAGCAATACACCCCGAGCGATATCGCCGCCCACTACAGCTGCTCGCTCTCCTCCATGATTGAAGAGAGCCAGAAGACCCTGCTGCGGGTGCTGCACTATCCGCCGTTCGACGGCACAGAGGCGCCGGGGGCGATCCGCGCCGCCGCCCACGAGGACATCAACCTGCTCACCATCTTGCCCGCCGCCAACGAGCCGGGCCTGCAGGTGAAGGGCTCCGATGGGGAGTGGATGGACGTGCCCTGCGATTTTGGCACCCTGATCATCAACATAGGTGACATGCTGCAGGAGGCCTCCCACGGCTACTACCCTTCCACCACCCATCGCGTCATCAACCCGACCGGCGGCAGTGTCAGCAAATCCCGCATCTCTCTGCCGCTGTTCTTGCACCCGCGTCCGGACGTGGTGCTCTCCGAGCGTCACACCGCCCACAGCTACCTGATGGAGCGGCTGCGGGAGCTGGGGGTTATCTAGTCCCCGGGATCTTCCCAGTCGATGCAAAACCGGAGCAAAAATGCTCCGGTTTTTGTTTTGTGGCACGAATGGGTGATAAACCGAATATTGTTAGTCATTGCTGCTAATAAGTCGGTTTTAAGCCAGAGATACGACGAGTGATTGCACAGGGTCAGGGGTAGTCTGAGCACCATTCTGGGCCCCTCTGGGTGGGCCCCCCGATTGGAGTTCTTATGAAGCAGTCCCAATGGTCATCCCGGCTCGGTTACATCCTGGCCGCCGCGGGTTCCGCGGTCGGTCTCGGCGCCATCTGGAAGTTCCCCTATGTCACCGCCGCCAACGGCGGTGGCGCCTTCCTGCTGGTGTTCCTCTTGTTCAGCTTCACCCTGGGGGTGGCGGTGCTGATGGGGGAGACCCTGCTCGGCAGCCTGACCCGGCGCGGTGTGGTGGGGGCTTTCGGTGAGCTGATGGGCAAGCGCTGGCGCTGGGTCGGCGCCATGGGCCTCGTGTGCAGCCTGCTTATCTACTGCTTCTACAGCGTGGTGGGGGGCTGGACCCTGGGTTACACCGGCATGGCGCTGGCGGGTGAGCTGCAACACGGCGATGGGGCGGCCCTTACCGCCCGCTTCAACGACTACGTCGGCGATCCCCTCTGGCCCGTGCTGACCCATCTGCTGTTCGCGGGTCTCACCTGGTGGTTCGTGCAGGGCGGGGTACAGAAAGGGGTGGAGCGCACCCTGCGCTGGATGATGCCGGCCCTGTTCATCATGATCCTGCTGCTGGTGGCGTTCGGCCTGACCCTGCCCAACGCCATGGCCGGGGTGCGCCACTTCCTGATGCCGGACTTCAGCAAGCTCGGCATGTCCGGGGTGCTGGACGCCCTGGGGCTGGCCTTCTTCTCCCTCTCCATCGGTCTTGGCATCCACACCACCTATGGCGCCTATCTGCCGAGCAGCGAGGGGGTCGGCCGCTCCAGCCTCTGGGTGGTGCTGCTGGCGAGCCTCATCGCCGTGCTGGCGGGGTTGATGATCTTCCCGGTGCTGGCGGCAACCGGCATAGACCCCGCCTCGGGCCCGGGCCTCACCTTTATGACCATGCCGGCCGTGTTCCAGCAGTTGCCGTTCGGCCAGGGGCTGGCGGTGGTGTTCTTCGCCCTGCTGGTGGTGGCGGCGCTCTCTTCTTCCATCTCCCTGCTGGAGCACCTGCAATGTTTCCTGAGTGAGAGTTTCGGCTGGTCGCGCCGCACCTCTTGCAGCCTCATCACTGGGGTGGTGATGGCGGGGGGCATTCCGGTCAGCCTGTCGTTCGGCCCCTGGGCGAGCATCACCCTGTTTGGCAAGAACATCTTCGAGCTGCTGGATTTTGCCACCTCCAACCTGATGATGCCCATGTTCGGCCTGGCCCTCACCCTGCTGCTCGGCTGGAAGCTCGGTCGCCGGGCGCTGCCCGAGGGGCTGGCGCCCCACTGGCGTCAACTGGTGATGGGCTGCTGGCGCTGGCTGGCGCCCCTGCTCATCGGCGGCATCCTGGTGCGGGGCCTGCTGTGATCCCGGCGGGCGGGCCCACGGCTCGCCCGCCTTGCTTTGACATCAGAATGCGGTTGCCAAGCCGTCGCCGAGGCAGGCTCGCTGGTGGCATTGACCTAATTTAAAATTCTAAAAAACAATTTAATTTCGAAATTTAATGTTGTGATTTTAATTGTCGATGCCGTCATATCGCTGTTCTATGGGCTGAAGTGGACTATTAACTGTCAACCTCTCTTGCCATGGTTTAGGCTGTGACTCCTTTTTGCCGTGCAGGTTATCCGCTTCATGTCACCTTTCATCGCCTCCTTTGGTCGATTTTTTAGCTCGCAAGAGAGGTGACCTTGCACGCGCAGTTTGTCTGAATGTTCATTGCAAAGGTCGCCAGAGGCGGCCTTTTTTATTTCCCGTCATGGTCAGGAGTCTCGATTCGATGTTGTCTTACCCGGAGGTTGTATGAGCCAGGTTCAGTGGTCTTCCCGTCTTGGGCATGTGTTGGCGGCGGCCGGCACCGCCATCGGTCTCGGTGCCATCTGGAAGTTTCCCTATGTGACCGCCACCAACGGCGGTGGCGCCTTCCTGCTGGTGTTCCTGCTGTTCAGCTTCACCCTGGGGGTGGCTGTGCTGGTGGGGGAGACACTGCTCGGCAGCCGCAGCCAACGCGGGGTGCTCGGCGCCTTTAAAAAACTGGTGGGGCCGAACTGGCGCTGGATGGGCTACATGGGGATCCTGTGCGGCTTCTTCATCTACAGCTTCTACAGCGTGGTGGGGGGCTGGACCGTGGGGTATGCGGCGCTGGCTGTGATGGGCAAACTGAACCTGAGCGAGGGCCCGGCGCTCACCGCCCTGTTCAACGGCTATGTCAGCGATCCCTGGTGGCCCGTGCTGACCCATCTGGTGTTCGCGGGTCTGACCTGGTGGTTCGTGCAGGGGGGCATCCAGAAGGGGGTGGAGCGGGCCCTGCGCTGGATGATGCCGGCCCTGTTTGTCATGATGTTGCTGCTGGTGGGGGTGGGGCTCTCCATGCCCGGCTCCATGGCCGGGGTGCGTCAGCTGCTGCTGCCGGACTTCTCCATGCTGACCGGTCAGAGCGTGCTGGACGCCCTGGGGCTCGCCTTCTTCTCCCTCTCCATCGGCCTTGGGGTGCACACCACCTATGGCGCCTATCTGCCGAGTAGCGATGGGGTGCTGAAATCCGGCGTCTGGGTGGTGACCCTGGCGAGCCTCATCTCTGTGCTGGCGGGGCTGATGATCTTCCCGGCGCTGGCCTCCACCGGCATCGACCCGACTGCCGGCCCAGGCCTCACCTTTATGACCATGCCCGCCGTGTTCAGCCACCTGCCGTTCGGCCAGGGGCTGGGGGTGGTGTTCTTCTTGCTGCTGCTGGTGGCGGCGCTCTCCTCCTCCATTTCCATGCTGGAGCACCTGGTGCGTTTCACTACAGAGGAGTGGGGTTGGTCCAGGCGCGGCGCCTGCCGGGTGCTGACCCTGCTGATCATGGCCTCCGGCATCCCGGTCAGCCTGTCGTTTGGCCCCTGGAGCGAGCTGACCCTGTTTGGCAAGACCATCTTCGATCTGCTGGACTACCTCACCTCCAACCTGATGATGCCGCTGTTCGGCCTGGTGCTGACCCTGCTGCTGGGCTGGCGACTGGAGGACAGCATTCTGCCCACCGATCTCTCCCCCGTGCTGCGCGTCTGCCTGCTCTGGTGCTGGCGGCTGGTGGCGCCGCTGCTGATCACTGGCATCCTGGTGAGGGGGATCATCTGATCCTGTGCTGCAGTGGCTAACAAGCGGAACCTTATAAAGCGAGAGGGGTTGGCCAGTGGCCAACCCCTCTTTGCATCGGGCGCGGTTTATTGCAGGCCCGGGCCCTTGGCGGAGAAGGGACAGTCAGACTGTTGGATCAGGCGCTGGCCCTGATGGCCACTCCCTTGCCAGTGCAGATCGAGCTGGCCGAGCCGGCCGAGGTGGCGCAGCTCGAACTCGTAGCGCAGGCAGGGGTTATCGGTGGGTAGCGCCTTGATGCCGTCCGGCAACTGGTAGCGATAACGCAGCAGGGGGCCGTCCTGTAGCGCTATCTCTGCGGGCACCAGTCCCTCCGGTGTAGGGGCGGGCGCCTTGAGGTAGCGGCGCAGGGCGGCGGGGGCATCGATGGCCTTCTGGTAATGCAAGCCGTTCATGGCCGCCAGCTCCTCCTCCAGTCGCTCCAGCTCTCCCTCCAGCCCGCTCAGGGCCTGGCCGAGTTGCTGCTGATGGGCGGGGGCGGCGCAGCCCCCCAGCAACAGGGTCATCAGCAACAGCGGGGCACGGGACGGCAACATGGATTCTCCTTGGGGGTCGGGGCGGCCACTGACTATAGCAGGGGATTGGTCGGCGGCGCGCTGCGCAGCAGACCGGCCAGGCGCTCGAGGCCCTCGGCGACCCGGGCGTCGGTGGCCGGCTGGCTCAGGCTCAGGCGAATGCCCTGGGGGGCGGCAAACTGGCCGGCGGCGAAGTGTTCGCCGCTGGCGACCCCGATATCAAGGGCGTTGGCGGCCTCGACGAACTCCTGACTGCGCCAGGGCTCGGGCAGGGGCAGCCAGGCGTGCATGGAGCCCGGATGCCAGCGCGCCCCCGGCAACAGGTGGTGCAGCAGCTCGCCCCGGCGCGCCAGGATCCGTCTCTGCTGCTCGATAAGCGGCATGATCTGGTGCTGACTCACCAGCTTGCAGGCCAGCTCGATGAGCAGCGGGCTCACCATCCAGCTCGACAACCGCATGGCCTGGGCGAAGGCGTTGCGCAGCTGGGGTGGGGTCAGCACGAAACCGACCCGCAATCCGCCGCAGGCGATCTTGGCCAGGCTGCCGAGGTAGATGACCCGCTCCGGCGCCAGGTTGACCAGGGGCGGGATCGTGGTTTCGGGCAGCAGGCCGTTCACGTCGTCCTCGATGATCAGCAGATCGTGGCGGCGGGCGATGGCGACTATGGCTTCCCGCCGCGCCGGGCTCATCACGGCTGTGGTGGGGTTCTGCAGGGTGGGGGTCAGGTAGAGCAGCTTGGCCCTGCGCTGGCGACAGGCCGCATCCAGCGCCGCCGGGATCAGGCCCTCTTCGTCGAGCGGCAGTCCCACCACCTGGTTTTTCAGCTGACGGGCATTGCCCAGCATGCCGGGGTAGCTGAGCCCCTCGCACAATATGGTTTCCCCCACGCAGCCGGTGGCCAGCAGGGAGAGCATGATGCCGTGCTGGGCGCCGTGGCTGAACAGCAGGTGTTCCTCCCGGCTGTTGACCCCCAGGGTGGCGAGCCAGTCGACAAACAGCTGGCGCTGCCAGGGGCGGCCCGCCTCCTTGTCATAGCCGAGCAGGGCATTGAGATCCCCGTCCGCCAGCTCCATCAGCATGGGCTTGATGATGGCGCCTCTGTCCAGCGGGATCGGCAGGTTCTGCCACAGCTCGATGCGCTGATTGTCTTCGTTGCGGATCACCCACTCATCCACCGGATCCACGGCCGCCCTGACCCAGGTGCCGTGACCCACCCTGGCCGCCAGCAGACCGCGCCGCTCGGCCTCGGAATAGGCGCGGGTAATGGTGCCGACCGTCACCCCTAGCTTGTCCGCCAGGGCCCTGTGGGTCGGTAGCCGGGTCTCGGGGGCCAGGGTGCCGTCGTGGATGGCCTGCTCTATGGCCTTGACCAGTTTCAGGTAGAGGGGGCCCTCGAACGCATCGAGGTGGGGAGTCCAGATTGTCATGGTGACAATAAATCCATTGATCGCAGAATTGTCTCAATATAGCGTGAATGTCAGCCACGAAACAATGATGAAAGTCACATTGTATCGAGACAATGTGACCCTCAAGGAGACAAGATTATGACCATCGAATGGTATGCCACCCTGTTTGGCTTCGCCGTGCTCACCTGCGGTACCCCTGGGCCCAACAACCTGATGCTGACCGCGTCCGGCGCGAACTTCGGCGTGCGCCGAACCTTCCCCCATCTGCTCGGGGTCGCCTTCGGTCAGCCTGCGCTGCAGATTGTCCTGGCCCTGGGGCTGCACCCCTTGTTCGAGCGCTTCCCCCTGCTGCGGCTGGGGTTGCAGATCTTCGGCAGCCTCTATCTGCTGTGGTTGGCATGGCGGGTGGCGATCGCCGGTGCTCCCGGCGATCCCGCCAGCCGCGGCCGACCGCTGACCATGCTGGAGGGCCTTGGCTTCCAGTTCCTCAATCCCAAGGCCTGGATGATGGGGATCTCCGCCATCAGTTTGTTCAGCCAGGAAGGGATCAACTACTGGCCGAGTCAGATTGCCGTCATGATCATGTTCGTGGTGGTGGCCTTGCCGACCTGCTTTGTCTGGGTATTGTTTGGCAATCAGCTGGGCAACTGGATCAGCTCGGAGCAGGGCTGGCGTCGCCTCAACGGCAGCCTGGGAGTGTTGACGGCCCTGTGCGTGGTGATGCTCTGGTATTGAGGCCTGTTTGATTTTTTATGCGAAGAAAATGCATTGGCGAGCTTGTCGTCACGGGCTCGGCTCTGCATATTAGAAGGCTTGCTGTCACATTTTGAGGTTGAGATGGATCTGAACTGGTTGCTCCCCCTGGCGGGCTTTGCCCTGATCACCTGCGGTACGCCCGGGCCCAACAACATGCTGCTCACCAGCGCCGGGGCGGCCCAGGGCTTTCGCCGCTCCCTGCCGCTGTTGGTGGGGGTAGTCGGCGGCATCAATCTGATGATCCTGGCCATGGCGCTGGGGCTCGGGGTGGTGTTCGAGAAGCTGCCGCTGCTGCATGAGGGGCTCAAGATCCTGGGGTCTGCCTACCTGCTCTGGCTGGCCTGGAAGGTGGCCACCGCCAGCGGACCGGCAGAGGGCAACCGGCCCCTGATCCCGGCCCATCAGGGGGCCATGTTGCAACTGCTCAACCCCAAGGCCTGGATGATGGCGCTCTCCGCCATCAGCGGCTTCACCCTGGCGGGGGACGCCTACTGGCCGTCCGCCAGCTGGGTGCTCGGCACCTTCTTCATCACCGGCCTCTACACAGGGGCCTTCTGGGTGTTGTTCGGTGCCCAGGTGCGCCGCCTCATCCGCACAGCCCAAGGCTGGCGTCGTTTTAACCTCGGCATGGGGATCGCCACGGCGGCCTGCGTGCTGATGATCTGGATCTAGGTCTTCGGGCCTGCCCTTCTGTCTTGTTGGCCCTTCGGGGCCTTTTTTATCGACGGTTGGTGCATTGCCACCATTCCCTCGAAGGAGCAAGGATGAAATGTATCGGTCTGCTGGGTGGCATGAGCTGGGAGTCCACCGTCAGTTATTACCAGGCGCTCAACCGGGGCGTGCGAGCACGGCTCGGTGGCCTGCATTCTGCCAGGGTGCTGCTCAACAGCGTCGATTTTGCCGAGATAGAGTGGCTGCAACACGCCGGTGACTGGCCGGCCACCGCCCGCCTGCTGAGCGTCGCCGCTCGGGATCTGCAAGCTGGTGGTGCGGATTTTCTGCTGATCGGCACCAACACCATGCACAAGGTGGCGCCCGAAATAGAAGCCGCCATCGAGATCCCGCTGCTGCACATCGCCGACGCTACCGCCAAACGGCTGGTGGCAGACGGGGTGACCCGGGTCGGCCTGCTCGGTACCCGCTTCACCATGGAGCAGGATTTCTACATGGGGCGGCTGGAAACCCTGTTCGGCTTGGAGGTGCTTGTACCCCAGGAGGCCGAGCGGGAGCGGGTCCATCGCATCATCTACGACGAGCTCTGCCTGGGGGAGGTGCGCGGCGCCTCCCGTGCCGAGTATCTGACCATCATCGCCGGATTGGCGCAGGCGGGTGCCGAGGCGGTGATCCTGGGTTGCACCGAGATAGCCCTGCTGGTGGGGGATGCCAAGGCTGCGGTGCCACTCTACGACACCACCGCCATCCACGCCGAGGCGGCGGTGGAGTGGGCGCTAAGTTAAGGCTCTGTCGCGAGGAACTCGTCGCAAAAGAAGAGCATAAAAAGAGGCGCCGAAGCGCCTCTTTTTGCTGTTGGGACAAGCCTCTGCTTAAACCTGGCTCTGCTTATACGTGGCTATACATGGCCTCGATCTCGCTCTGGTACTTGGCCTCGATGATCTTGCGGCGCAGCTTCATGGTGGGGGTGATCTCCCCCAGCTCCATGGAGAAGGCGCTCGGCAGCAGGGTGAACTTCTTCACCTGCTCGAACTTGGCCAGCTCCTGCTGCAGTTCGTGAATGCGTGACTCGAAGAACTCAACCACCCGAGAGTGGCGCAGCAGCTCTGTCTTGCACTGGTATTGCAGGTTGATGGAGCGGGCGTACTCCTCGAGGGACTCGAAGCAGGGCACGATGAGCGCCGACACGAAGTGGCGGGCGTCGGCGACGATGGCGATCTGCTCGATGAAGCGATCCTTGCCCAGCGTCCCTTCCACCAGTTGCGGCGCCACGTACTTGCCGTTGGAGGTCTTCATCAGCTCTTTCAGGCGCTCGGTGAAGTAGATATTGCCGTTGGCATCCAGCTCGCCCGCATCGCCGGTGCGCAGGAAGCCGTCTGCCGTCATCACCTCGGCGGTGGCGTCTGGCTTGTTGTAGTAGCCGCGCATCACGGTCGGGGAGCGCACCAGCAGCTCGTTGTTCTCACCGAGTTTCACCTCGATGCCACTCAGGGCCGTGCCGATGGAGCCGAGCTGGAACTGGCTCTCCTCGTAGCAGCAGACGGTGGCCGTGGTCTCTGTCATGCCGTAGCCGTACTTGAGGTTGAGCCCCATGGCCTGGAAGAAGAGGTTGACGTCGTCCGCGAGACGGGCGCCCGCTACCGGCAGGAAGCGGGTGCGGCCGCCGAAACGGGCCCGCAGCTTGCGAAACACCAGGCGCTCCGCCAGTGCGAGCTGGACGTAGAGCAGAGGGGAGGCGGACTTGCCCGCCTGACGGGTCTGCACCTTCTGCTTGCCGACCCGGGTGGCCCAGCCAAACAGGGCGCGGCGCAGGCGCGGTGCCTGGGCGACCTTGGCCTGGATCATGGCGTAGGCCTTCTCGTAGAGGCGCGGCACGGCGCACATCACGGTCGGCTGCACCTCGCCGATGACATCCATCACCTTCTGAGGATCGCGAATGTAGACGTTCTCGGCGCCGCAATAGAGCACATAGTAGGTCCAGGCGCGCTCGAACACGTGGCTGAGAGGCAGCATACACAGGGACACATCCTGCTCGTTCATGTCCAGGCGGCGGTCGTGCATCTCGAAGCAGGCGGCAATATTGGCAAAGTCGAGCATGACCCCCTTGGGTTCACCCGTGGTGCCCGAGGTGTAGATGAGAGTCAGTAGATCATCCATCCGGTACTGCTGCTCGCGATCGCGCAGCACCTGCTCGCTGGGCTGATGGTTGCCGGAGGAGAGGAAGGTCTGGAAGTGGCTGGCTTGTGGGCAGCCGCGCAGATCGACGGCGCCGTCCAGGGTGACGATCTGGCTGATCTCGCCTTCATTCAACAAAACGAGCGCCTGATCGAACTGGGGTTGCTCGCCGACGAACAGCAGCTTGATGCCGGCGTCTTTGACGATATAGCGCAGCTGATCCAGGGTGCTGGTGGGGTAGATGGGCACGCTGACACCGCGGGCGGCCAGGATGCCGAGATCGGCCTGGGTCCACTCCGGCATGTTGCGGGCATAGATGCCGACCATCTCGGTAGGCTGGTGGCCGGTGCGGATCAGGGCCTGGGCACAATAGTCCATCGCCTGACCCAGGGTGCGCCAGCCGATGGCACGCCACTGGCCATCCTGCTGGACGCGCAGGGCGGCCTTGTTGCCAAGGCGGGCAATGCGTTCACGCATCAGTCTAACCAGATGAAACTGCGACATCGTCAATCATCCTCACATAACAGTTGTACGCCCGCAGGGGGCATTTAAAACCGGGCTGGAGTTTAAACTCTACCATTACAGCTTACAAGTGTGCGCTGTTTGTCCTGGATCACAAAGTCGTCAAGTTGACGGGAGTCAGGCATGATGGGGACGCGTGTTCGGATTCGTTCAGGGAGGGCAGCTATGAGTATCGGATTCAAGAGCCTCATCACGGGGGCCTTGCTGGTGCTGGCGGGGGCCGGTGGTCTCTGGTATGCCCTCGGCGGCTTGCCGTCCGGGGACGACAATCCCTGGCTGAGCGGGGCCGAAGGGTATGAGCAGGCGCAAGAGGTGGCGCTGCAGCAGGGTTATCCCCTGCTCTATGTGATTGAGAGCGCTAAATGCCGGCGCTGCAACTCCCTCGATACCCTGCTGTGGCGTGCCCCCGAGATGCAATCCTCCCTGGCCGAGCTGGTCAAGGTGCGCCTCAATCCGGACGCGAGCGATGGCAGCGGCCATATATTGCGCCGCTTCCCCAAGGTCGGGACCCTGCCCGGTGTCTATATTCAGCGCCCCGGTGAGTCGCTGCGCCCCATCAACATAGAGGTGAAGGATCAGCAGATCTGGATGCCGGGGGTGACCTATGGCCGTGGCTTCTTCATGCCGCTCTCGGCCGCGGGCTTCGATGCAGTGGTGCGGGTCACCCTCAGCCTGGAGGATCCCGCCATCGACAATGCGCCTCTGCCCTGAGGGGAGAGCTCTGCCCAAACCGCGTTGATGGGGTTGACGCCCCGCATCCCCCAGTGCCGATGGCGTTGGCGGGGGATAACGGTTTGGGCGCAGTCGAACGGATGGAAGATAGGCATCCCCCGCAGCTGCTGGGGGATGAGAGATGGGCTTAGAAGTCGAACAGGCGGGACATCAGCACGGCGTCTTCCCTGTCAGGGCCCGTGCCATAGTAGTCGGCCCGGCGGCAATATTCGGCAAACCCTTCACTCTCGTAGAGCGCGATGGCGCGCTGGTTGCCGGCGCGCACCTCCAGGAACCAGGCCTCTGCCTTTCTGGCCTTGCTGCGGGCGAGATACTCCTTGAGCAGCGCCCGGCCGAGCCCCTTGCCCTGAAAATCGGGATGCACGCAGATGTTCATCAGCGAGCTGTCCCCCGCCACCAGATCCGAGATATAGAAGCCCGCGGGGCGCCCTTCAATCAGCATCAAGCCGTTGAGATAGCGGGGCCCGAAGCAGGAGAGCAGGTTGGCCTGGCTCCAGGGCTCAGGGTGGGCGGCCTGCTCTATGGGGTAGATCAGCTCGAAATCGGATTCGAGCAGGGGGCGAAAGCTTGGCAAGGCATCAGACATAGTCACTCCGGGAAATATTCGCACTTGCGATACGGGGCCGGGCCGTGCCATGGTCGTTGGCACGAGCGGCCGGGCGTCGCAAGTCTGGTTGACTGGGGAGCCATGAGCCGATGGCGAGTCGGCCCCTGGCCTGGCTCAGCTGGGCAGGTGTTGCCGGCACTGTTGCCAGAGGGCGCGTTTGTGCGCAGCGTCCGGCGTGAGCGGACAGACCAGGGCGTTCGGCCAGCGCGGGTCGGCCACGGTCAGCCAGAGCAGGGGGGGCGTCACGCCCTCGGACAGTACGGGCATCTCGCCCAGCAAGGAGACCTCGTTCGTCCCTATGCCGAGGCACTGGCAGATGTCTGCCAGCAAGCCAGGGGAGGGGAGGCTTGGGGCCAGCAGCCACAGCTTGCCGGTGGGCAGGGGCGCCGCCGGGACCGTGCTCTCCGCCGCAGCCTGGCTGGGCTCGCCATCCGGCAGGGTCGGCGCCCTTAGCTGCCAGCTCTGTATGCCCATCCTGGCCAGGATGCGCCGGCGCAGTGGGTCCAGCAGGGGATCTTGCATGGCAAAGGCTCGCTCTTGATCTGCATTGGGGTAAATTCTGGTGCGCAGAGTACACTCTCGCGGCGCCCGCTGCACCCATTTGCAACTAGATGCGAGCGGTCAGGATCGCTATGTTAATCAGGACTCCCGCCCTTGGACGGGTGATTGGAATCAACGAATATGAGAGTGGCAGGGAGCCAGAGGCCGGCCCCGCTGCCACGGATATCATCCCAGCTTCGGAACTGTGCCTATGCCGCCTTTAGCCCAGAATACTGTTCGTACCATCCCCATCCAGGAGCGTCTGCCTAGGTTGCTGGCCGCCCTCGGGGAGGGGCTATACGAGCGGCAAGATGCCCTGCGGCTCGGCCTGCTGGCGGCCCTCAGTGGCGAGAGCGTCTTCCTGCTGGGCCCCCCCGGCATCGCCAAGAGCCTGATCGCGCGCCGCCTCAAGCTGGCCTTCTTTGATGCCCGTCATTTCGAATACCTGATGACGCGTTTCAGCACGCCGGAGGAGGTGTTCGGCCCCCTCTCCATCCAGGCGCTGAAGGAGGATGGCAAGTACCTGCGGCTGACCCGCGGCTACCTGCCGGAGGCCGAGGTGGTGTTTCTCGATGAGATCTGGAAGGCGGGCCCCGCCATCCTCAACACCCTGCTCACCGCCATCAACGAGCGGCAGTTTCGCAACGGCGACAGCCAGCACCCCATTCCCATGCGGCTGCTGGTGACCGCCTCCAACGAGTTGCCTGCGCCGGACAGCGGCCTGGAGGCACTCTACGATCGCATGCTGGTGCGGATCTGGATGGACAGGGTGCAGGAGAAATCCAACTTCCAGGCCATGCTGGCGAGCGACGGCCACTCGGGGCAGAACCTGCCTCCATCGGTGCAGATCCACGGCGAAGAGTATGAAGCCTGGCAGGAGCAGATCGAGCAGGTACGCCTGCCGGACGCCTGCTTCGAGCTCATCTATCAGCTGCGCCAGCAGCTCGACAGCCAGCTCGGCCACGGCTGCTATGTGTCGGATCGACGCTGGAAGAAGGCGGTACGCCTCATCAAGGCGAGCGCGTTTTTCAACGGCCGCGACGAGGTGGCGCCGCTGGATCTGCTGCTGTTCAAGGATTGCCTCTGGCACGACGAGGCGTCGCGCACCGCCCTGCTGGAGATGATAGGCGAGTTCTCCCGCCTCTACGGCTATCAGCAACTGGTCATGACCCGCCAACTGCTCTCCCTGCGCGAACAGTTCAAGCAGTTGAAAGGCGCCGTCTCCCTGCGACTCGGCTGCAAGGCGTTCAAGCGCAAGCAGTGGTTTGGTCGCCGCGCCCGTGGCACCCAGCTGCCCCTGCTCAACGCCAAGCCGTTTGGCAAGCAGGTGCATTTCCACCTGCTCACTCCGGCACCGCTGGATGGCGGAGATCCGGAGCGGCTGACCGAGACCCTCACCTTCGATCGTACCCTGCTCTCCCACTGGCATCCGACCGGTGAGGCCCTGGTGGGCTGGCAGCTCGGCAACCCCAAGGAGGGTCACTACGAGCTGGTACTGGACGCAGAACTCAGGCTGCACGTGCTGGACATCCAGCGCCAGCCCGTGCCCCTGGTGCTGGTGGAGCGCACCGCCATCCCCGAGGTGGTGCTGACCCCCTGGCAGGCCGAGCTGGACGAACTGGGCAGCCAGGTGAACCGGGTGCTGCAGACCCTCAAGGGGCAGCGCAGCCTGTTCGATCGTCATCGGCAGCACCTGTTTATCGGTGATCACTGGTTGCAGCAGGTGGAGGACAGCTTCTTCGTGCTGAACCGGGATCTGGAGCTGCTGCGCGGCGAGCTGCTGCAGTGGCGCGACCGCTTGCCCGGGCTCGATGCCTGATGGTGGTTTATGCTGCACTCATCATGAATTATATGTCGAACATGCTGCTTGGGTGTGGTGGGCAGCATCTCCTGTGTCTGCATCGCCCCATAAGGAGATCCCGTGCTTGAGATCGGCATGATGGATCTGGGGCTCCTCATCGGTGAGGGTGAGCTGGCGGGGGAGATGGCGCTGCTGTTGGCCTCCACCCCCAAGATCTCCGAATTCCTCAAACGCTCCCCGCTGCAGGGCAAGCTGCTGAAAAAACGCATCCAGCACTGGAGCGAGCAGCTCGGGGAGGAGATGCGCCACAAGCCGGTACCGGTGGCGCTGGAGCGGGAGTACCGCCTCTATCAGGCGCACCGTCAGCTGCCCATGACAGAGCTGGTGGGCCGGCTGCCCGCCCTGCTGGAGGCGCTGGATCAATACAGCCCCTTCGCCGGCGATGCCCGCAGCCTGGTGCGCCAGATAATGGCCCAGCCCACCGAGGGGCTGCGTCAGCTGTTTATCGAGAAGTGGCGGGCCAGCCTGGTGGGCAGCCTGCTGCAACTGCAACAGCAGATCGCCGAGGCGGAACGGGAGAAGCAGCGCCAGGAGATAGAGGATCAACTACTGGCAAACCGCACCCTGGCCGATGCGCTGGATCCGCACCAGATCTCGGCGGGCGGCCTCTGGGATCTGGCCCAGGGCAGCTGGCACAAGCGCAGCCTGGTGCTGGTCAAACAGTATGCCCGCATGTTGCAGCGCGAACCCCTGCTGGCGGAGATTACCGCCCTGCTCGGGCGCAGCGAGCGGGACAGGCGCACCGACTCCCTGGTTCAGCCGCCGGTGCCGGTGCATGAGCTCGAAGAGGTGCAGACCGACGATGTGCCGGACGATCTGGTGGGGGTGCATCCGGCCAGCGACCTGATGCGCTTGCTGCCGAGCGAGGCCGTGATGCTGGCGCTGCCCGAGCTGGAGCTGGAGTTCTATCGCCGCTACCTGGAGCGGCGCCTGCTGAGCTATCAGTCGCGGGGCACACTGCCACGCCAGCGCATCATGCTGCGATCCCCCGAGCAGGGAGGACAGGAGGCACAGCCCCGCGGCCCCTTCATCGTCTGCGTCGATACCTCTGGCTCCATGGGGGGCTACCCGGAGGAGTGCGCCAAGGCGCTGTTCCTGGCCCTGCTCAAGGTGGCCATGGACGAGCAGCGGGGTTGCTATCTGATGCTGTTTTCCACCGAGGTGGCGACCCTGGAGATCACCGCACAGACGGGCTTGGACAAGGCGGAGCGCTTCCTCTCCATGAGTTTTCACGGCGGCACCGATCTGGTGCCCTGCCTCGAGAAGGCGCTGACCCAGTTGGAGCAGCCGGCCTTTGCCAAGGCAGACGTGCTGGTGGTGTCTGATTTCATCGCCCAGAGCCTGCCCCACGCCCTGCTCGATCGCATGAACCTGAGGCGCAGGCAAGAGACCCGCTTCCACGCCGTCGCCATGTCCCGCCACGCCAAGCAGGCCATCTTGCGGGTGTTCGACAACAGTTGGCTGCTGGACTGCGGCCTGCGCGGCCGCCTGCTCAGGCGCTGGCAACGCAGCCCCTCATGACGGGTACTGGTAGCCAAGCCCCCGTTCGTTGACCTGCTCCTGATCCAGCAGGGGCTGGCCGCTCGGCTGGGCGATGTGAAAGCCCCGCTTGCCACTGCGTTTGACCCGATACATGGCCTGATCCGCCCGCGCCAGGGCGCTGCTGAAATCATCCTGTGGCCGAATGGCCGCTATTCCCATGCTCAGCCCCACCGCCGCTTCCCCATTGGGCAACTCGAACGGGGTGGCGATGGCGTTGATGCACAGGCGGGCCAGGTGACTGGTCCTGGGATCCTCGCTCGGCCAGGGCAGCAACAGCACGAACTCGTCGCCGCCGAGGCGCCCCAGCCGGACCTCCTCACCACAGCAATGGCGCAGGCGCTGGCTGAGGGCGATCAACAGCTCGTCACCGGCGCGGTGGCCCAGGTTGTCGTTCACCTGCTTGAAGTCGTCGAGATCGATGAAACAGATGGCCTGATATTCCAGTGGAAACTGACGCTGCAGGGCGGTGCGGTTGAGCAAGCCGGTGAGGGGATCCCGGTGGGCGAGACGAGCCAGCTGTTGCTCGTACTCCTTCTCGTGGGTGATGTCGATGTGGGTGCCCATCACCCGGATGGGGTTGCCCTCGCCATCCCGCTCCACCACCCGGCCCCGGTCCAGCACCCAGGTCACCTTGCCATCCTTGGCCAGCATGCGGTGCATCACCTGATAGAAGGGGCTCTTGCCCTCCAGGTGGTCGAAGAAGGCCTGCAGCACCCGCTCCCTGTCTTCCGGGTGCAGGTGGGCGCGCCAGACGTCGAAGTGGGCGGAGAGCTCCTTGGGCTGATAGCCGAGCATGGATCCCCAGCGCCGGTTGAAGATGATGAGCTTGCCGCTCGGCACATGGTTCTGCCAGATGCACAGGCCGGTGCCGTCCATGGCCGCATCCAGCTTCTCGCGGGCATCGTCGGCGATCCGTTTCAGGCGTTCGTTTTCCAGCAGCAGGCTGTCATAGGCTCGCTGCAGCTCCTCATGGGTCATTCATCGTCCCTGTCTTTGCGCGTTGCGCCTATAGTCGATGCAGATTTTCCTTCTGTAAAGAATGAGATAGCAGGAGTGAGCCCTGAGGCGTGATGGATTATCCAGAGGGTCACTGGCTGTGCCTGCACGGCAAGGAGGGATATGATTGAGGCAATGGGCACGGTATCCGTGCCATCGAATGGGGAGACGGAGTCGGCATGAAGATCCTGAAGCGCTGGAGTCTGCTGTTATGGCTGGGGATGGCCCAGGTCTGGGCGGCGCAGGCCCCCCTGACCGAGCCTGAGCTCTCCCTTGAGCTGCAGCAGCTGGAAGACGAGACGCCGCCTCTGCGGGAATTTCGTGAGCGGGTCGCCGCCCTCGCGGCCCACGGCGAGGACTATTCGGTGGAGGCCCAGGGTCGCATCGCCCGGCTGCAGTGCTGGGCCAGGCCCTCGGAGCGGGACGACGATTATCAGGAGACGGTGCGCCTGGCCGATGAGGCCCTGGCCAAGGCCCGCGCCCGCAAGGACAGGATAACCGAGAGCGGCATGCTGGCCTGCCGCGCCTTCCATCAGCAGCTGCTCGGCAACATGGACGCGGCCCGCCAGGATTACGACGATGCGCTGACCCTGGCGCGCCGGCTGGGAGACAGTCGGCAGCGAGCCGACATCCTCAGCCTGCGCGGCGAGATGTACTCCTATCAGGGGGAGATGGCCGAGGGGCTGATGGAGCTGATGGATGCCCATCAACGCTATGAGGATCTCGGGCTGGAGAGCAAGGGCAGGGAGGTGCTGGCCAAGATAGCCAACGCCTATCGGCGGATGGGGCTCTACGAGCGGGCCGAGGGTTACTTCCAGGAGCTGGAATATGACTACCGCAAGCTGGGGGACAAGGAGCATCTGGTGGACATCCACTCCCAGCAGGGGCTGCTCTATACCGAGATGGGGGAGTATGACAGGGCCTTGCCGCTGATGGCGGAGGCCGAGATCTATTACCTGACCCAGCAGCAGGAAGGGATGCTGGCCTGGAGCCGGGTCGAGATGGCCACCGTCCTGCTCAATCAGGGCAAGACGGAGCAGGCCATGGCCAAGCTGGAGCAGGCCTCCTCCCTGCTGCACAGGGGCAAGGGCACGGACAGCGTGACCCGGGGCCACTGGTACATCGTCATGGCGACGACACTGGATGCCATGGGCAAGTCCGCCGAGGCGCTGCGCTACCTGGATCAGGCCGAGCCTATTTTTGCCAAGGAGCAGAACCTGCGCTTCCTGGCCTGGGTGCATGAGGTGCGCGCCAGGGTGCTGGAGCGCCAGGGACGGATCAAGGAGGCGCTCGGCAACCTCAAACAGTACGTGAAGACCAAGCAGGCGCTCGAGCAGATGCTGCGGGAGCAACGCTCCTTGCAGATGCGCTTCGAGTTCGATCTCGCCCGCAAGGAGCTGGAGAACCAGACCCTCAGATCCCAGCAGCAGTTGCAGGCGGAAAAGCTCAAGCAGCTGCAGGAGCGGCGCTACTGGCAGTATCTGGTGGTGACCCTGCTGATCCTGGTGATGGGCATCCTGGTCATCCATCAGCGCGGCCGCACCCGCAAGATGCATCGCCTCGCCATGACGGATGAGCTGACGGGGATCCACAACCGGCGCCAGATCCAGGCCAAGGGACGCAAATGGTTCAACGAGGCGAGGGAAGGGGGCAAGCCCCTGTGCGTGCTGCTGCTGGACATAGATCACTTCAAGAAGGTCAACGATACCCTGGGCCACCACGTGGGGGATCTGGTGCTCACCGCCGTGGCCCAGTGCATCGAGGATCAGTTGCGGAGCTTGGACAGGGTCGGGCGCAACGGCGGTGAGGAGTTCCTGGTGCTGCTGCCGGATACCCGGCTCGATGAGGCGGCCGAGGTGGCGGAACGGATCCGCCAGCAGGTTTCCCTGCTGAATATCGAGGGTGTACCAGAGGAGCATCCCATTCGCATCAGCATCGGCTGCGCAGAGTATCGGCCGGAGGACGACAATCTCGGCGAGCTGGTACGGCGCGCCGACGAGGCCATGTACCAGGCCAAGCTGGCGGGGCGCAACCGGGTGGTGAAGGCGGCCTGAGCCCGGTTGGGATCATTGCGCTCCCGGTGAAGCCGGGCTGGGTATTTTTCACTCGCGCGGGTATAATGCCGCGCAATTTTGCTTTGACTCAGGTGAGAAGACCCATGTAACACAACGCCTCTCTTTCCCCACCGGTTGGCCAGATGCCAGCTTGCGTGGTGCCGTTGTGTGCATCCGGGCCCTGAGTCGAAGGCGGCATCCCGGATTTATTTCCACGGTGGCCGAGGTCACCGCTCAATAGAAGAACGTCGAATTATGTCAGCTGAATTTCTGAGTGAAGTCTCCAAGAGACGCACTTTTGCGATCATCTCGCACCCGGATGCGGGTAAAACCACCATCACCGAAAAAGTCCTGCTGTTCGGACAGGCCATTCAGCGCGCCGGTACCGTCAAGGGCCGTGGCTCGGGCCAGCATGCCAAATCCGACTGGATGGAGATGGAGAAGCAGCGCGGCATCTCCATCACCACCTCAGTGATGCAGTTCCCCTATGCCGACTGCCTGGTCAACCTGCTCGACACCCCGGGTCATGAGGACTTCTCCGAAGATACCTACCGTACCCTGACGGCGGTCGACTGCTGCCTGATGGTCATCGATGCCGCCAAAGGCGTCGAAGATCGGACCCGCAAGCTGATGGAAGTCACCCGTCTGCGGGACACCCCCATCCTGACCTTCATGAACAAGATGGACCGCGAAGTGCGCGATCCCATGGAAGTCATGGACGAGGTGGAGCGCGAGCTGAAGATCATGTGCGCCCCCATCACCTGGCCCATCAGCTGCGGCAAGTCCTTCAAGGGGGTCTATCACCTCTATAAGGACGAGACCTACCTGTACCAGACCGGTCAGGGCCACACCATCCAGGAAAAACGGGTGGTCAAGGGTCTGCACAACCCGGAGCTGGATGCCGCCATCGGCGAGGATCTGGCCGCCCAGCTGCGCGGTGAACTGGAGCTGGTGCAAGGCGCCTCCCCCGAGTTCGATCACGACGCCTTCATCGCCGGCGAGATGACTCCTGTCTTCTTCGGTACCGCGCTCGGCAACTTCGGTGTGGACCACATGCTGGACGGTCTGACCGACTGGGCCCCGTCTCCCATGCCGCGCAAGGCAGAGAGTCGCGAAGTGGCTGCCACCGAGGAGAAGTTCTCCGGCTTCGTGTTCAAGATCCAGGCGAACATGGATCCCAAGCACCGCGACCGTATCGCCTTCATGCGTATCGTGTCAGGTACTTACAGCAAAGGCATGAAGATGCGCCACGTGCGCATCGGCAAGGACGTGAACATCTCCGACGCCGTCACCTTCATGGCCGGTGACCGCGAGCAGGCCGTCGAGGCCTGCGCCGGTGACATCATAGGCCTGCACAACCACGGCACCATCCAGATCGGTGATACCTTCACCCAGGGTGAGGATCTGAAATTCACCGGTATCCCGAACTTCGCCCCCGAGCTGTTCCGCCGCATCCGCCTGCGCGATCCGCTCAAGCAGAAGCAGCTGCTCAAGGGGCTGGTACAGCTCTCCGAAGAGGGCGCCGTGCAGGTGTTCCGTCCGCTCATCAGCAACGACCTCATCGTCGGTGCGGTCGGTGTGCTGCAGTTCGATGTTGTGGTCTCGCGTCTGAAGAGCGAGTACAACGTCGAGGCCCTGTACGAGGCGGTCAACGTCTCCACCGCCCGCTGGGTGGAAGGCACAGACGTGAAGAAGTTCGAGGAGTTCAAGCGCAAGAACGAGCTGAACCTGGCGCTCGATGGCGGTGACAACCTCACCTATATCGCCCCGACCATGGTCAACCTGCGCCTGGCCCAGGAGCGTCACCCGGACGTCCAGTTCCGCCAGACCCGCGAGCACTAATATCCGCTCGCAAGGCTTGAAGGGTGACAATAAAAAGACCCCGCTTCGGCGGGGTCTTTTTTTATGGCACTTTGCCATCGAGGTTGCATGAATGAGGTTCGGGCCACGAAGAAGACGCTGGGGGGCGCCCGTCGACAGCGGCCGCAAAGCGCCCTATAAAGGGAGTCGTTGCTGATTATCAGGGAGTTAGCTATGTCAACGGAACTGCCGGTCGCGGCGCAATTTGCCGCCTACAATGCCCACGACCTCGAGGCCTTTCTGGCCTGCTTTGGCGAGGGGTTCAAGGGCTACCGTATGCCTACCGAGAGCCCGAGCACAGTGGGCAAGGGGGCGCTGCGGACCTTCTATGCCGAGCACAGATTCAACAACCCAGCCCTGAAAGCCGAGCTGTTGTCACGCACTGTCATGGGCAACAAGGTATTCGATCACGAGAAGATCTATGGCCTCTCCCCCGACCCCATCGAGAGCATGGCGGTATTCGAGGTAGAAGATGGCCTGATCCAGACCGCCTGGTTCTATTTCCCCTCTTGAGTGCCCTCACCCTAACCCTCTCCCGGAGGGAGAGGGAATAGCCCGCAGTCTCGTTGCGCGCTCCCTTCCCCCCTTTGCAGTAGTGAGCATAAGAAGAGAAGGGGTGGATGAGGGGCTCCTCACTCTGCTAGTCCAGGGTCAGTACCATGCAGATCTCGCAGGCGTCGTGGCCCGTGTTGCCAAGGGGGCCGGGCAGGTGCTCGAAGCCCAGTGACTCGTAGAGCGCGGTCGCCTCGCGCAGCACGCCCGTGGTCTCCAGATAGCAGCGCTGGTAGCCGAGGGCTCTGGCCTCGTTCATGGCCTGCAGCACCAGCCGGCGCCCCAGCCCCAATCCACGCAGGGCGGGCATGAAGTACATCTTCTGCAGCTCGCAGATTGCCTCTTCCCCCGCGAGCGGCGCTATGCCCCCCCCGCCGAGGATGGTGCCGTCCGGTCCCTCGATGACCCAGTAGCGGCTGCGATCCCCCTGATAGGTCTCATGGAGAAAATCGAGATTGGGATCCGCTACGCCATAGCCCTTGTCGGCGGTGAGGCCATATTCGGCGGAGACGGCGCGCACCACGGCGGCGATGTGAGGATTATCGGCCGGGGTGATGGGACGAATGCGATAACCCTGCTGGCGGCGGGCCCGGGAGAGGGCGCTGCGATAGAGGCGCAGGCCGTCCCACAAGCGCTCGCCCTCGGTCGGACTGAGTTGGGCCAGGGCCTGCTCGGTGGCCTGATCCATCTCCTGGTGCAGGGCCAGCAACTGGGCTTGACCGGCCTGGGTGAGGCGGGCCTCCTTGCTGCGTCCGTCCGAGGGGTGCGGGTGCCAGCTGATGAGATCGCGCTCGGCCAATCGGGCCAGGGGGCGGCTGGCGTTGGACTTGTCGATGCGCAGCCGCTCGGCCAGTTGCTGATTGGTGGCGGGGCCATTTTCCAGCTCGATCAGCAGGTGCGCCTCGAGCGGGCTCAAGGCCAGGGCACCGCACTGCTGGGAGAGCATGCCGAGTTCGCGTACCAGCTCCCGGGACAGGGCGCGCAGGGGTCGGGGATCCATCTATCATTGTCCTTATTTGGTTGTCATCAGCAACTAATATAACCAGATGGTTGTCACTAGCAACTTCTTTTTTGGCGAAATGATGGGCTATGGGGATGGGCAGGGGAGCGCGGGCATAAAAAAAGGGCCCGGGAGAGGGGCCCAAACATTGGAAACCCACGCCAGAGCGCGGATCCCATCCTTGGTCAGGGAGATGGCCGGTCACCCGCTCGAACGGGTGCCGGTAATGTCATTGGAACTTGACCTGCTCTGCGCCAGCACCGCCACCATGGCGTCGGTGCTGGCTATCACAGGCGGTTTGTCTGCTTCGCCTTGCTGATGGGCTTATACCAGCTCCGCCAGCATGGCGTCGGCGTAGGGCACCAGGGGCTCGGCCTTCTTCACCTTGGCGAGGTAATCCGGGTTGGCGATAAGCGGGCGACCGATGGCGACGAGATCGAAGCGATCGGCCTTGATGGCGTCGGCCGCGCTCTCGGCCGTGTAGTTGCCGACCCCGACCAGGTGGCCATCGTAGTGGGCGCGCAGATAGTCGGAGGCGCGGCCATCCAGGTAGTCAAAGGTAAGGCTGTCATCGAAGATGCCCAGATGCACATAGGCCAGGGTGCGGCCATTGAGCTGGATCAGCAGATAGTCGAACACGGCGCGGTCGCGCGCGTCCCCCGCCAGGTGTACATAGGCGCCGGGGGAGAGGCGCAGGCCCACTCGCTCGCCGCCGATGCGGGCACTGATGGCATCCACCACTTCCAGCGCGAAGCGGCTCATGTTTTCCGGGGTGGCGCCATAGGCATCGTCCCGCAGGTTGCTGGCATGGTGCAGGAACTGATCGATGAGGTAGCCGTTGGCGCCGTGGATCTCGACACCGTCAAAACCCGCCTCGATGGCGTTGGCGGCGGCCTGGGCATAATCCTCGATCAGCTGCAGGATCTCGGCCACGGTCAGGGCGCGGGGCACCTGATAGACCAGTTCGCGCATGCGCGGCACTGTGCCCTCATGGGCGATGGCGGATGGGGCCAGCACCTCGGCCTGGTGGAAGAAGGGGTGGGAGAGGCGACCCACGTGCCACAGCTGGGCAAAGATCTTGCCGCCCTTGGCATGCACCGCCTGGGTGACTTTTTTCCAGCCTTCGATCTGCTCCTGGCTGTAGAGGCCGGGGGTGTTCGGATAGCCCTGGCCGTCCGGGCGAATGATGGTGGCCTCGGAGATGATGAGGCCGATATCGGCGCGGCGAGCATAGTAGGCGGCCATCTGCTCGGTGGGCACCAGACCAGGACCCGCCATGCAACGGGTCAGGGGTGCCATCATGAAGCGATTCGCCAGGGTCAGAGCGCCGTTGAGACGGTAGGGTTGAAACAGGGTATCCATGTGCGTCGTCCTGGAAAGTGATTCTTGAATGAGCATTCAAGTCGTTTTTTGCTTTGCACGCAAGTCTTTTTTGAACGAAGATTCAAGTTCGCGTTTACATGGCTTGGTCTTGCTGGTTGGCAGGAGTAGACTGGCCGCTTTTTTTAGCCCCCGCCTGTCGGGGTCTTGCCGAAGGAGACCAGATGCGCACTGCCGAGTTTGATAGGGACCAGGTCCTGCGACATGCCATGGAGGCCTTTCGCGCCAGAGGATACGCCAAGACCACCATGCAGGATCTGGTGGCAGCGACCGGTCTGCACCCCGGCAGCCTTTATGCCGCCTTTGGCAACAAGCGCGGTCTGTTGCTGGCGGCGGTCGATCACTATGTGCAGGAAAAATGCGCCCAGCGCCGCCACTGCCTCGATCAGCCGAGCCCCCTTGCGGGCATGCGTGCCTACTTCGACCAGCTGGTGGATGCCGCCTTGCAAGGCTCCTGCCTGGTGACCCGCGCCCTGATGGAGCTGGCGGAGCAGGACGAGGAGCTGCACCAGCGCTGCAAGGCGATTTACCGGGATCTGGAGGGGGATCTCGCGCTCTGCCTGCAACGGGCGAGGGAGCAGGGGGAGCTCGCGGCCGGCTGCGATATTCCGACCCTGACCGCCTTCCTGCAGGTCAATATTCAGGGCCTCATCACCTTCGCCCAGTGCCATCCGGATCGGGCTCTGCTCGATGCCGTCGTCACCCAGCTAATGGCCGCCCTCAGCGCACCTCGCTAAGCCTCTCTTTACCGCGCTTTCGCCCGGCCCGATATTTCCCCCCGGCCCTTGCCCTCATGGATTCCCTCTTCCATCTTGATGATGAGATCTCATGGAGGAACAGGGCATGGCCAAACAGTCTAAGTCTCAGGCGATGCTGGTGCATTTCACCGCGTCACGGCTCTCCATCGAGGAGCGTTTCGCCGCCGGCAAAGCGCTGCGTGAGCAGGTCCCTCGCGAGTCACACGCCCTGCTGCCGGATCCCGCCCCTGAGCGGGATCCCATCGCCGTGCTCAAGGCCCAGGCCCTCACCCGGTTGCAGCGGCTGGTACCGGTGCGTCACGCCCGCATGCAGGAATCCCCCTTCGCCTTCCTGCGCGGGGCGGCCGCCATCATGGCGGCGGATCTCGTCGCCACTCCCCGCTCCGGATTGATGGTGCAGGCCTGCGGCGACATGCACGTGGCCAACATAGGCCTCTATGCCAGTGCCGAGCGCAACCTGGTGATGGCCATCAATGACTTCGATGAAACGCACCTCGGCCCCTGGGAGTGGGATCTCAAGCGTCTGGCCGCCAGCGCCCTGGTGGCGGCTGAGTACCTGGGGGCCGACCCGGCGCGCCAGCGGGAGGCCGCTCGTATGGTGGCCGCCGGTTATCGCACCAAGCTGCGGGAGTACGGCAAGATGGGGTTTATGCAGGTCTGGTACGATCGCATCGATCAGAGCGCCGTGCTGGATGCCTTCTCCGCCGATGCCCATAAAAAGGTCGAGGCCAGCTTCGCCAAGGCCAGGGGACGGGATCACCTGCAAGTGCTCGGCAAGATGACGGATCTGGTGGACGATCAGCACAGGATCCGTGAGCTGCACCCCTTCGTCATCCGCGAGACCCACACCGAGGATGGGGAGCCGGTCTACGACGTGCTCGGGGAGCTGCTGGAGGCCTATCTGGCCTCCTTGCCGGAGGACAGGCGTATCCTGCTCAAGCGCTACCGGATCCTGGACGTGGTACGCAAGGTGGTGGGGGTCGGCAGCGTGGGCACCCGCTGCTGGGTGATCCTGCTGAGCGGGGCCGATGACGACGATCCCCTGTTCCTGCAGGTCAAGGAGGCGCAGCCTTCTGTGCTGGCGCCCTATTTCACCTCCGAGGAGGACAGCGGCAGCCAGGGGCGGCGAGTGGTGCGGGGGCAGCGCATGATCCAGGGCTCGCCGGACATCTTCCTCGGCTGGTGTGAGCTTCGGGGGCGCCACTTCTACGTGCGCCAGCTGCGGGACATGAAGGGGGGCATCGACATCACCCCGGGCGTGGTCAAGCCGCGCCACTTCGTCGAATATTGCCAGCTCTGCGGCTGGGCGCTGGCGCTGGCCCACGCCAAGTCAGGGGATGCGGCCCGCATCGCCGGCTACATGGGCAAGTCGGAGGTGATGGATGAGGCCATCGCTGACTTCGCCGAGGCCTATGGCGAGCGCACCCGGGAAGACCATCGCCTGCTGCTGGCCGCCATCGCCCGCGGCGACCTGCCAGTCGCCAGCGAGGCTCGCTGAATCTGTTGCACTCAGTCCCATAGAAAGCGGCGCCCACAGGCGCCGCTTTTGATGTCCGTGTACAAGGTCTCACCACAGTCCCCAACTGGTCTCCCTAGAATTGGTCGACCCACTCCCACATCAGCTCCTTTTGCCAGATAAGCGCAGTCCGCAGGGCTAGCTCGGCTCCTGGCTGACCAGCTCCCGCGTCAGCTCCTTTAGCCAGATAGGCGCTGGTTGTTGGGCGTGGTTACCGAGGGTGTGCCAGACGCAGTTCGTTCGACTAGCTCGGATGCTGGTTTACCAACTCTTTCATCAGCTCCTTCAACCAAACCAATGCGGGTTGCTGGGCGTGAACCGGATGCCAGACGCAGTTGAGGTGATAGTCCGGCACATCCGCCGGTAGCGGCAGGCTCTTCAGCGGCCAGTGCTCGGCCAGCAGCTCCGCCACCTTGCGGGGCAGCACCAGCAGGTGATCGCTCTGGCTCACGATGGCGGCGGCAGACATATAACTCTGGCTGTTGACCGAGATGGTGCGCGATAACCCCTGGCTCTGGAGGAACTTGTCGAGGCTCGCCTCCGAGGTGCCGAGGGGCGAGTGGAACACATGGGGCATCTGGGTGAGCTGCGCCAGCGTGATGCGCTCCTCCGGCAGCTCACGGGTGGCGCGCACCAACCCGGCCAGGGGCTCGGTCAGCCAGGTCTCCTTGCCCAGATACCCTGGCACCTGCATGTATTCGTCAAATCCCAGCACCAGGTCTATCTCGCCGCTTGCGAGCTCCGCCTCCGGCAGGCTGTCGCGCAGGATGCGGATTTCTATGGTGACCCCGGGCGCCAGTTTTTTCAGACGTGAGATGAGCGGCGGGATCAGCACGCACTCCACGTAATCCGTGGTGCAGAGCACGAAGCGGCGCTTGGAGTGGCGCGGCTCGAACTCCTCCTCGTCGCTGAGCTGCTGCTCCAGCAATCGCAATACCTGCTGTACCCCCAGGTGCAGACGCTGGGCGCGGGGGGTGGGCAGCATGCCCTGGGGCGTGCGCACCAGCAGCGGGTCGCCGAAGAAGGTGCGCAGCCGGCCGAGGGAGTGGCTCATGGCGGGCTGGCTGATAAACAGCGCCTCCGAGGCACGGGTGACACTGCCCTGTGTCATCAGGGCGTCAAAGGCGAGCAGCAGATTGAGGTCGAGCTGGTGCAGTTTCATGGGGGGATTATTCACGCCGTTTATGGGATGATTAATCCTATTCATTTGATTGATGTGGATGCAACTTCTTACACTGCAACCACTCAAATCTTCTCGGATGCGCCAGGCGGTTGCGTAGCCGATGACAAGCCGGCGGGCCAAAAACGGTTCATGCCTTGAGTCAGAGCGTGAACCGGTTTCAAATCTGCCCGTTTCTCCATTCCCCGTGATGTGCATGACGCATCAGGGCCTGCAAGGATATTGCGATGAGCATCAAGACTCTCAACACCACCCCTGCCGCTGACGGCTTCACCATGCCCGCCGAGTGGGCGCATCAGCAGGCCGTCTGGATGATCTGGCCGTTCCGCCCGGACAACTGGCGCGAGGCCGGTCGCTTCGCCCAGAGCACCTTCGCCAAGGTGGCGGACGCCATCGGTGGTGCCACCCCTGTCTTTATGGGCGTGCCGGCGGAGTTTATGGACAAGGCGCGCGCCATCATGCCGGCCCACGTCACCCTGGTGGAGATGAGCAGCGATGACTGCTGGGCTCGTGACTCAGGCCCGACCGTGGTGACCAACGCCGCCGGCGAGTGCCGCGGGGTGGATTGGGGCTTCAACGCCTGGGGCGGCTTCAAGGGCGGTCTCTACCACCCCTGGAATCAGGACGAAGAGGTAGCGGCTAAGATGCTGAGCCAGCACGGCATGGATCGCTACGACGCGCCGCTGATCCTGGAAGGGGGCTCCATCCATGTGGATGGCGAGGGCACCTGCATGACCACAGCCGAGTGCCTGCTCAACGAAAACCGCAACCCGCACCTGACCAAAGAACAGATCGAGGCGCACCTGCGCGACTATCTCGGTGTGAAGAGCTTTATCTGGCTGGACGAGGGCGTCTATCTGGACGAGACCGACGGTCACATCGACAACATGTGCTGCTTCGTGCGCCCGGGTGAAGTGGCCCTGCACTGGACCGACGACGAGAACGATCCCCAGTACGCCCGCTCTCTGGCTGCCTTGAAGGTGCTGGAAGCCGTGGTGGACGCCAAGGGCCGCAAGCTGAAAGTGTGGAAGCTGCCCCAGCCGGGCCCGCTGTTCAGCACAGCCGAGGAGTCCGATGGGGTGGAGCAGGGCAGCGGCGTGCCGCGCGAGGCCGAAGGTCGCCTGGCCGGCTCCTACGTGAACTTCCTCATCACCAACGATCGCATCGTCTACCCCTTGCTGGACGCCGCCACCGACGACGAGGCCCAGCGCATCCTGAAAGAGATCTTCCCGGAGCATAAGGTCATCGGCGTGCCGGCCCGCGAGATCCTGCTCGGCGGCGGCAATATCCACTGCATTACCCAGCAGATCCCCTCCGGCCAGTAAGAACCGGGTGACGATCCTGCTGCGAGGCCGTGATCAAGGCTCATGTGCTGCTCGCTTATGTGAAACCGAGGGCTCACGTATGTTTATACGCTCCGGTTCCTGTGCTGCTCTTCACCTTGCTGACGGCCTCTCACGACGGGTCGTAAACCGGTTCCAAGCCCGCTGAGGTTGGTGCTCAAAACCCCACGCCGTGGGGTTTTATCTCTTGATGGTGTGATGGTCGAAGGCGCTGATGCGGCGATCATCATTACAAACAGTCACCCTTTTACAGGAGATCCCCATGATCGAAGTGACCGAGGTTTCCATTGCCGAGCTGCGTGCTGCGCTCGAATCCGGCCGCACCACCGCGGTCGAACTGGTCGAGGCCTATCTGGCCCGCGTCGCCGCTTATAACGGCCCCGAGACCGATACCAAGCTCAATGCCCTGGTGGTGCCCAATCCCGATGCACTGAAAGAGGCGCAAGCCTCGGATGCGCGCCGTGCCCGTGGCGAGACCCTGGGGCCGCTCGACGGCATCCCCTACACCGCCAAGGACAGCTACCTGGTCAAGGGGCTGACCGCCGCCTCCGGCAGCCCGGCGTTCAAGGATCTGGTTGCCCAGCGCGACGCCTTCACCGTTGAGCGGCTGCGGGCCGCCGGCGCCATCTGCCTCGGCAAGACCAACATGCCGCCCATGGCCAATGGCGGCATGCAGCGCGGCGTCTATGGCCGCGCCGAGAGCCCCTACAACGCCGACTATCTCACGGCGCCCTTTGCTTCCGGCTCCTCCAACGGCGCTGGCACCGCCACCGCCGCCAGCTTCTCCGCCTTCGGTCTCGCCGAAGAGACCTGGTCGAGCGGCCGGGGTCCGGCTTCCAACAATGGCCTCTGTGCCTACACCCCGTCTCGCGGCGTCATCTCGGTGCGCGGCAACTGGCCGCTGACCCCGACCATGGACGTGGTGGTGCCCTACGCCCGCACCATGAGCGATCTCTTGGAAGTGTTGGACGTGGTGGTGGCCGACGATGCGGATACCCGTGGCGATCTGTGGCGCCTGCAACCCTGGGTCAAGTTGCCCAAGGCCTCCGAGGTGCGCCCGGCTTCCTATCTTGATCTCGCCGCAGGTGCCTCCGCCCTCAAGGGCAAGCGCCTCGGCGTGCCGCGCATGTTTATCAACAAGGATGAACTGGCCGGCACCAGCGAGCATCCCGGCATCGGCGGCCCGACTGGCCAGCGCATCCATACCCGCGAGTCGGTGATCGCGCTTTGGGAACAGGCTCGTCAAGCGCTGGAAGCCGCCGGCGCCGAGGTGATTGAGGTGGACTTCCCGCTGGTCTCGAACTGCGAAGGGGACAGACCCGGCGCGCCGACCGTGTTCAACCGCGGCATCGTCTCGCCTGAGTTTCTCAATGACGAGCTGTGGGAGCTCTCCGGCTGGGCGTTCGATGACTTCCTGCGCGCCAACGGCGATCCCAAGCTCAACAAGCTGGCCGATGTAGATGGCCCCCAGATCTTCCCCCACGATCAGGGCACCTTGCCGAACCGCGAAGGTGATCTTGCCGCCGGCATGGACGAATACGTCAAGATGGCCAAACGTGGCCTCAAGCGCTTCGATGAGATTGCCTCTGTGCCGGACGGCCTGCGCGGTCTGGAGCAGACCCGCAAGCTGGACTTGGAAGACTGGATGGATGAGCTGAAACTCGACGCCGTGCTCTTCCCGACGGTGGCCGACGTAGGCCCGGCGGATGCGGATGTGAATCCGGCCTCCGCCGATATCGCCTGGAGCAATGGCATCTGGGTCGCCAACGGCAACCTCGCCATTCGCCATCTCGGCGTGCCGACCGTCACCGTTCCCATGGGGGTGATGGCCGATATCGGTATGCCGGTGGGCCTGACCTTCGCCGGCCGCGCCTATGACGACAACAACCTGCTGCGCGTCGCATCCGCCTTCGAGTCCACCGGCAGCAAGCGTATAGTGCCGCCGCGTACCCCGCCATTGGGGTGATACCAGTTAATAGGTATGAGAGGTTGCGAATGTGCAACCTCTTACTTTAATGACTCTATGTAGATATTTAATCCAGTTGAATCAATAACCGAAATAATCTCGGTAGTGTTTTTTACATACATGATGTTAGGCCAAGAAAGATAAGTTATGATTATGCATATTAATCTAATTGTTGCAAAATCAGATAAATTAACTAATGTTTCTACGTACATTAGTTTATCTTTATCGTCAAAGCCATTTCCCACTGTAACTTTATCGTTGATGAGCTTGACAATAAGATAGAATCTTCGAGCGCAAGAAAATATCTTGTCATCAGAGCTATTATCTAATGCCTCAAGTACCTCAGGTAAATTAATTGTACCCCCTCTACCTTTTTTTATGAGGTTCTCAAGTTCATTGACCGCATCAACTTTATTTTTTGTTACGAACCCACTTGGTGATGGGAATTTCAAAGAGAAATCATCAAAGCCGCTTTTTTGAGCTTCAATTAAATTATAAAACTGAAATTCAAAAGATTTCCTTTTGTCGAGATATTCCTGTCTCTTTGTCTCTTTTATTAAGGAGGAATTTGCGATCAATTGTAATCTAACTGATTTAATTAGAAGTAGCACTGACATGAAACTTAGAATTGGATTAAGAGTTCCACCAAAATAATCACCAAACTGCCCCCATACATCTTTCTCCTCAGAAAGAGTGGTTGGGCCTACGCCAAATTGATAATAGTATAACCCCAAAACTATCATTATAATGATTGACGCGCCCCAACCAATCAATCTCATAATCATTCCACCTCAATAATTAAGTATTTTACGATTTCACCATTACTAATCGTCATGTCTCGAACCTTGAGCGATAAATATTGTCGCTCTTCCTCTGCCAATCTATTATTGGAGTTTAGATTACTGGTTATTTTCTTTGTTTGCGCATCAGTTACATACTTCAAGCCATTCAAAAAACCAAAAGAAGTAGTTCTTTCCTCTCCATTAACCAACAACCTACCATTTCCAGTAAAAGTATTGAATCGGGTTATAATAGCTTCAATTTGATGATCGTGGTCAGTTTCAATTAATTCGGTGATATTTAAAGCTGTATTCTGATTTAGAGTTGCAATCTTTTGTTTTCCACCAGGCTTTCTGTAATTCAAATCGACAGAGTAATTACACATGGTAGAAATTTTATGCATGTTTTTTAGTCTATTTCGAATGGCTTTGGTTAGTTCATCCTCGATATCTTCCAATCCCTTAACGACTTTCTTAGCAGCATTGCTTAGCTCTGCACTCTCTAAAAAAAGCGATTCATAAATATAATAACTCATTACTTCTGAAAATACAGTTCGAGTCATGTTTGCAAGGCGTGACGCAACCTTTTGATCTGCTATTACAACATCAAAACACTGACCGAAAGAGCCTGTAAATGAATGTTTTAGGTTAGTTCTTATTTCATTGCTCTGATGTCTATTTTCTTTGACTTTTCCACGAAGAACGGCTTCAGTAATAATGCTAGTAACTCCCGATGCTCCTGATAAAGTCTGAAGGGCATAATCCATATCAATATCGTCATTGCCACTGTTTATAGTTAAGTCAAGACTTATCTTCATTGTGTTCCTCGCGGATATGAAAAAATTTATAAAAGAATATAGTTTTATTTGGTGTTTAATTTTGCAATAGATTAGAGATGAAAAGTTAATTTATATGATGTCGATCAACATTCTTAGGGGCGTAGGTTCGAATAGCGAAGCGTATTCGGACGATCGTGAATAGGTCGTGGCCGAGAAGCTGTTGTGATCCAAGGTTTCCTGCTGTCTTGCTATCACGTCGTGCGCGGTAAACGGAAGATTACGCTGCACTAATAGTCCCTACATCACGGTGTTGATTGTGTGTTTTGATCGTTTATCTCTATCCATTCCCCGTACTGCCAACCGCAATTTCTGCCGCGACTTCACCCAAACTTCACACAAGCGCATTTCTCCCTCACAAATCTCCCGTATCTTCTGCTCACTGCTTAAAGGGCCCGGCAGGCCGCAAAGGGCCAGGGGCCGGATAGATAGAAGGAGCAACAGCATGAAGAGTTGGATCAAGGTGGGGTTGGCAGGTGGGCTGGTGCTGGTGGCCGGCCTCTGGGGTGGCAGCGTGCGGGCGGCTGGGTTCGAGTGCCTGCAGCCACAGAGCTCCAGTCATGGGGTGGAACACTATGATGGCCAGAGATATAGTCAGCGCGATGGCCAGAGCGCCGACTCGTCGCTCGGGATCAGGTGGGAGAGCCAAGGCTCAGCCTCTGAGTCTGGTGGCGTCTTGGTGCCGTGATGGGTCGGCTGCCGGTCCCTGATTAATAGCCTGGGGCATCAAGGCTGTTCAATCCAGGTCTCCCTTTTATAAGATGGGCCTCTCCCTTGCCTCGCAGCGACCCGGCCTTTCGACCCATGCAAGTTACGCAAGACGTGCAAACTGACTCTCTCACCCGCCTCAAGCAGGCCTTCGTCACCGGCATGTGGGCGTCGCTCGCCAGCATCATCATCGGCTTCGCCTTCAAGGTGTGGCTGGCGCAGTGGGTGGCCAAGGGTGATCTGGCGCTGTTCAACAGCGTGGTGGATTTGATCTCGCTCTCCCTTATCCTGATGACCGGCTTTCGCTCCTCCATGGTGGTGAGTTACTCCCAGACCAGGAACGATCGGGACATCATCAATATCTTCCGCTACTTCCTGATCGGCATGGTGCTGCTCACCTGGGGCGTCGTGATCCCCTATATCAAACACGGGCTCCATATCCGGGCCGAGTATCTGCAACTGGTGGGGATCATCTTCGGGCTGGGGTTCAAGGTCTACTTCACCAATCTGGTGGCCATGTACCGGATGTACGAGATCTCGAATCGGGTCACCTGGCTGGAGCCGCTCGCCAATGCCCTGATGTTCGGGATCTGCTACTTCGGCCTTGGGCTGGATGCGCTTGGCTCGCTGTTCTACGGGCTGACCTTCTCGTCGCTCGGCATCGCGGGTTATATGTATCTGCACCGGCGCCGGGCCATCGCCACCCGACCGTTGGCCAAGGTCGCGCTTGGCCCCGAGATGCGCAGCTATGTGAAGAAGAGCTTCACCGCTTCGCTCGAGGCAGGGGCCAGTATCCTGATGATCTACATCACTGTACTGCTCACCATACGCCACTTCAGCCTCGACGAGCTGGGGGATTTTCAGGTGGTGGTGCGTCCCATCTTCACCTATATGACCCTGCTGTTCGTCTTCCCCATCTACCGCTTCGTGCTGCCGGAATTGGCGGTCAATCTGCGCAGCGGAGATCACCGCCAGATCCGGCTGATCCGTAGCTGGATCTTCCGTCTGAGTGCTGTAGTCAGCACAATATTCTTCATGGTGATGCTTATATGGGGTAAGTCGCTGGTATTACTGCTGTTCCCCGCCGACTATGTGGGGGCCGTGCCCGTACTGTTCCACTTCTCCATCTTCTTTATCTTTATGATGCTCAACGGCTATCAGCTCGCCTATATCAAGGCCCACGGCCACTTCACCGAGAGCCTGATCATCCGCCTGGTGGGCATAGTGGCCCTGGTGGCGGCCTACTACCTGGTGGCCGAGTTCACCGCCAACGTGGTGGCCATCATAGTGGCGCTGGGTCTGGGCTATCTGGCGATGTTTATCCTCTCCACTCTGGCGGAGCGGCGGATCCTCAAGTCCCTGCCGGCCGAGCCACTCCCTCAGCCCTCGTGATATCTGGATAAAGGCAATAAAAAAACGCCCAATCGGGCGTTTTTTATTGGGGATGGATGCAGAGACTGAGGCTTTGCTCTTTCCCGGTTCTGCCCCCCTTGTTGATGGCAAAGGTCGTCGTTAATGCTTGCCTTTGCCGCTTTTGTTGCTCGTCAGTGCCTGCTTTCTGGCCTTCTGCTTCTGGGCGGCCCTGCTATTGCGGCGGGGCTCGGGCTCGAAGCGGGTGAGATCGGGTTCGAAACCCGGGAACCACTGCTGGGGCAGCCGGGTATCGAGCACGGCTTCGACTTTTTCAAGCAGCGGCGCGTCGTCCTGGCTGAACAGTGTGATGGCGAGCCCCTTGTTGCCGGCGCGGCCGGTGCGGCCGATGCGGTGCACGTAATCCTCCGGCTGATGCGGGAATTCCAGGTTGATCACGTAGTTGAGATCCAAGATATCCAGCCCGCGGGCCGCCACATCAGTGGCAACCAGCGCTTGCAGGGTGCCGGCGCGAAACTCCAGCAACACTTTTTCCCGCGCGCTTTGAGAGAGATCCCCGTGGAAGGCCAGCGCATTGATGCCCGCCTTGCCGAGCCGCTGGGCCAGCTGGTCGGCCCCTTGCCGGGTACGACTGAAAATGAGTGCCGGTGCATAGCCCTTCACTTTTATCAGGTGTTCGACCAGAGCCTGCTTGCGATCGCCATCCACCGTATAGACCCGCTGCTCTATCTCGGCCGCCGTGGTGTTGCGCGGGGCGACTTCAATCAGAGCCGGGTCGCGCAGCAAGACTTTGCTCAAGGCGTACAGGTTGTCGTCACAGGTGGCGGAAAACAGCAGGGTCTGGCGCTCGGCGGGTATCTGTCTGAGCAGGGCCTTGATCTCGTCCATAAAGCCCATGTCGAGCATGCGGTCCGCCTCGTCGAACACCAGATGGGTGAGCTGCGAGAGGCTGAGCGCCCCCTGGCGCAGGTGATCGAGCAACCGGCCCGGGGTGGCGATCAGGATATCCACCCCGTTTCTGAGCGCCTCTACCTGAGCCGCTATGCTGACCCCGCCGTACACCAAAGCGCTGGTGAGCCCAGTCTCCTTGCCATAGCGCAGCACACTCTCATGCACCTGCACCGCCAGCTCCCGGGTCGGCACCAGCACCAGGGCGCGGATGGGGCGAGTGGCGGCCGGCTCCGTTTGCTGCACCATCAACAGCTGCAGGATGGGCAGCACGAAGGCGGCCGTCTTGCCGGTGCCGGTCTGGGCGCCCGCCAGCAGATCCCGCCCCGTCAGCACCAGGGGAATGGCGGCAGCCTGAATGGGAGTCGGCGCTGTATAGCCCAGATCCTTCAGGGTCTGTTGTAAGGGAGAGGAGAGGGCCAGTTCGGCAAAGGAGGCAAGAGACATAGGGGTACCAGGTTGGGCTATCGCGGCCAGGGTGAAAACAGTCACAGGGATGAATGGTAACAGAAGCGCTTCGTGCAGCAGAAGTTGATAACGAGCGCGGCTGCCTGCCTCTCTTCAACCAGCAGGGCAGGAGTGAGCAGATATTTGTGCTCGGTTACTGCGCTGCGGGTGGCGTTGGCTCCCTGACGAGCCTTATCTTCTGCCCCTGGTAGTAGGCGATGTTGTGCTTGCCGTGTTGCTTGACGTGATAGAGCAGCTCGTCCGCCAGGGTCACGGCGTCCGGCACCGTCAGGTAGTCACGGATGCGGATGATGCCGGCCGAGAAGGTGATGGGGACGGGCAGCTCGGCTATCTGCAGTGGCTGCGCCAGCAGGCGGGCGACGCATTGGCGCATCTCGGCCTCGTCCCCTAGTCCCCTGTAGAGGGTGATAAACTCCTCACCCCCCCAGCGAATGGCGGTGTCACCGTGACGAATGTGGCCGTGCAGGTAGCGGGCGAAGGCGACCAGGGCCGTGTCCCCCACGCTGTGGCCATAGCTGTCGTTGATGGCCTTGAAGTTGTCGATGTCCAGGATCATCAGGTAGTCGTGCTCCTGCAGCATGGCCTGGTCCAGGATGTCTCGCCGTGGCAAGCGGGTCAGCTGATCCGTGTGGGCCAAGGTGCGCAGACGGGCGTAGATCCGGCGCCAGGTCAGCATCACCAGCAGCAGGGCGATGAGGTAGAGCTTGAAGGCAGGGCTGTAGCGCAGTAGCCGCTGAACGAAGTCATCGTAGGAGTAAGACCACTTCAGATAGAGATCGGCCCCGGCCTTGGTGCGCATCAGCGGGGTGCTCAGGCAGATGTGATAGGGGCGGCAGGGTTCGACCGCATCGAAGGTGATGACGGTGCGGGTTGGGTTGAGCCCCTCATAGGGTTGCAACACATCCTTGAAGGCGGCGTCGACGGCGATGTCGACCCCGGTCAGGCCATAACGATAGGCCCGGGTGGCGTGCTCGTAATAGTCGAAGGGGAAATACATGGTGATGGTCTGGCGCCCGGTGAAGGTGTCCGTGTAGATGTCGGACACCTGGGCTTCGTCTCTGCTGCAGGGCTCGTGAGTCATGGCGAAGGCGGCGCAGCCGAAATAATGAAACCAGTGCTCCATCTTGTTCAGCACCCTGTTGGCCGGCTGCAAGCGGGCCGGCAGGTCGCGGTTGTCTGCCATCATGCCGAGCAGGCGGTGATCGTCGAAGATGGCGTAGAGGTTGATGACCTCGGGATACGAGAGCACGTACTGATAGGTGGCCAGGGTCTCGCGGATCGACGGCATCAGGGGGATCTGGGCCAGGGGATCCAGGGTTTTGAAGTCATAGCCATAGACATAGACCAGGGCATCCCGGTTCTCGCTGAAAATGGGGGTCTTGATGGCACTCTCGTCGATGAACTGCGCCAGCTGGGCCGGGGAGAGGATGCGCGCCCTTTGGTAGAACACCTCGAACACGTTTTGCTGCTTGGCGGTGATGAGCTGCATGTCGTGACGGATATTGAGGTAGGTGTAGTAGCACACCACTGCCAGCCCAGCCAGCGCCAGACACAGTAATCCTAGCCTGGTCAGCCACTTGCTGGGGAGGGGGCGCAACTTCGATACCGACATGTCTGAGCCTTTCCTAACGTGGCGAGAGAGCGTTTCGTGATTACTGACTTGACCCAGTATAAGCAAGCAGTGCTCTGGGCGATGGCCAATTGTCAGAGAAATGCCCCATTAATATCAAGGAGATAGATAGCCATTTATGTCACACAGGGATGGCGGGAGAGACCCTTGCTGGCGAATGGGTGGAAAAGTGAGCTATGGCATTATGGTTTCTGATAACTGATGCAGGCTGAATGGCGGTTGAATGGGCATGAGTGAGCATTGGGCGGCAATAATGATGGCAATAAAAAAGAGGGCTGGCGCCCTCTTTTAATAACATTGGATTCCTTACTTCTTTTGATATTTCGGCGAGTAAGGGCCATAGAGGATGCCATTGGGCATGTCGGCGCTCAGCAAGCGGAAGCTGGTGACCCCGGCAATTTCGTGTCCTTTATCTGTGACTGTGTTGGCGATCTGGTTGACGACGGCCACGACCAGCATACCAATGAGGCCACCCCCCGAATTGCCTTGTTGTTCGGCACTGCTAGCACTCGCGGAGCCGGCCCACAACTGCTTGCCGGTGCGCAGATCGACCAGACGAGCACTGGCTGTCACCACGGTCTCGCTGCTGATGACCAAGTAGCTAGTGCCGTAGTTTCCGATGTCGATATACAACGCAGTATCTGCGCCATAGATCTCATGGAGCTTTTTTATTGGCAGGGCGTGAATGTCCGCAGCTTCGGTGACGCCGTTCTGCCGAAACGTTTCGTTGGTGACTGCAACCGGCAGAACATAATAACCTGACTCGGCAAGCGGGTAGGTGATTTGGGACTGCAGGCTGGGGCCAGCCTTGACATCAGGGGAGTTGTTTACCGGAGGAAGTACCAGAATGGAGGTCGGTTTGCTCTCCTTGAAGTCGCTGTAGTCGTAACTGGTGCGTTGTGCGCAACCGGATAGCAGGAGGGCGCCCAGCAGGAGCGGGAAGAAGGCACGCAGGGTCATTGAGTCACACCTTTCTTGTTGGACATCAGGAAGTTCATGAAGGGAGCTGACTCGGGGAAGAGGCGCTTCTCGGTTTCAAATTGCTGGCGGGTTTGTTCATCCTTGCCCAATTGGGCATAGAGCATGCCCAGGTGGGCGTGAAAACCAGGAGGAACCGCCTGGCCCTTGGCACTGGCCTCTTGTTGGTTCTTCTCCAGCGCAGTGATCTGGGCCTCGACGCCGGTCTCGTCACCTTGCATGTGTTGGTAAACGACGGTCTGGTATTGATCCCAGTTGTACAGGTTGCGTGGGCCTTGGGCACAAGCAGTGAGCAACAGGCTGCTTGCCAGCAGCAGGTAGAGGTTGAAAGTCTTCATCATGTTCTTCCCTTATTGTGCCGGACGCCAGGCGCCAGTCTCGATACCGCTAACCAGGTTGTTGACGGCCTCGCGGATCGCGAGATCCAGCACCTTGCCATTCAGAGTGGAGTCGTAGCTGGCGGTGCCACCGAAGCCAATGATCTCGCGGTTGGAAAGCTCGTATTCCCCGGCGCCTTGGGAAGAGAAGACAACTTCTGAGGTGGTGACGTTGACTATGTTCAGATTGACCTTGGCATAGGCAATTTGTGATTTGCCACGGCCCAGAATGCCAAACAGCTGATGGTCACCGACTTCCTTGCGACCGAACTCGGTCACGTCGCCAGTCACGACATAATCAGCGCCCTTGAGCTGCTGGGCCTGCTGTTTGATACCGGCCTCAGTCTTAATCTCTGCCATGTTGTCACGATCCAGCACACTGAATCGGCCAGTTTGCTGAAGATGGGTGATCAGCACTGTTTTTGCCTGGCTGCCCAGTCGATCTACGCCATCGGAGAAGATGCCACGCATGTAGCTGGAGCGGTTATCAAACTTGCCAACGGCAATCGGGCTACGCACGCCCTGATAATGGCTCTGGTAGGACGCGACTTTCGGTACCGCAACCGAACGGGAGGATTCACTGGCACAACCCGTTAATAAGCTTGTTATCACTATCAAGCCATATGAAACAACTAACTTATTCATATAACATCTCGTTTATTAAGGAAAAAACAGCGGCAGACTCTAGCACTTATCATCGCGAAGAAAGGCCCCCGAATGGGGGGAAAGAGTGCTTAAAAACCATGCATCAAGTGAGTTTTGTGATAGGGAGTCGAATAGGGGGAACACGAGAAAAATGCAGCAAACGGTTTCTACCTGGTTCGTTTCTTGTCGGAACAATTTGGCTGTGGTGATGAAAGCGAAAATATTCCCGTGCATGGCCGAATAGGGTGAGATAAGCAGGGGAATTTTTTAACATAACCCTGTGTCAGCCAAGCCAGTGGCGCAGGCACTATTCGCCGAGGGAGTGAGATGATTTGCCTGCGTGGCTCAGTGGCCTAGTGGCACGGCTCCACCGCATTGAGGTGCAAAAGAGGCCTATTCTGGCCTCGGTACTATGAATCGGCCAAGATCACTTGCCTGGCATCCAGATGGTGCATCCATTCTCGCAGGATCAGGAGGGTAGCGGCGAAGTGGCGCGCCTTGGGCAGGTTGGCCGCGGCCAGGGGATCCCCTTCCACCATGGCGGCAAACTGGCCGAATAACTGCTCGACGCTCTCCCGGCTCAGCTCCTGGCTGCCGAGTTTGTCGGCCAGCGGGTAGGGGCTGTGCAGTACCACCGTCTCGTGGGGCGGGATCCGGGCCGCGAGCGGCATCAGCACGTCCTCCACCACCATGATGGCCTGCTCGAGCTCAAGTGCGCTGGGCGGATCCCGGCGAAACGGGCTCGGCGTCATGGCATCCAGGCCGAAGGCCAGTGGGTATGTTTCACTCACACCGTCCTGCTGGATGATTTCCAACCGACTGGTCTGCTCGCCCAGGATCAGGGAGAGCCTGGGGGCTTGTCGCTCTGTCATCACAACTCCTCATTTCACCGCTCGACACAGCCCCATGGATACACCCGTTCGAGGTCGCAGGCGAGCGCTTTCCCCCATTCGGGTATCGGGACTTGCAAAGAGCAGAGTTAATGGCATTCTGGATGTCTAAACGGCTGTGTCTGCTTTTTCATTTATCCCCAAGGAGTCCCGATATGGATATTCGCACCGCTCCCCGCGTGCTCGCGCTCACCCTCTCGCTGCTAGCTGGTAGCGCCTTCGCCAACGAGGCGTTGGTGATTCAGACCGACTTTGGCCTCAAGGATGGTGCTGTGTCGGCCATGAAGGGGGTTGCCTTCGGGGTGGACAGAACATTGCCGCTGCAGGATCTGACCCACGAGATCCCGGCCTACAACATCTGGGAGGCCTCCTACCGCCTCTACCAGACCATCAACTACTGGCCCAAGGGCACTGTCTTCGTGAGTGTGGTGGATCCGGGGGTGGGCACGGCGCGCCACTCTGTGGTGCTCAAGACCAGGAGCGGCCACTACATAGTCTCGCCAGACAACGGCACCCTGACCCTGGTGGCCGAGCACTTCGGCATAGAGGCGGTGCGCCAGATTGATGAGAAGCGCAATCGTCTCAAGGGTTCCGAGAAGTCCTACACCTTCCACGGCCGCGATGTGTACGCCTACACGGGCGCCCGGCTTGCCTCCGGCACCATCAGCTATGAGCAGGTGGGGCCCCTGCTACCCGCCGAGGTGGTGACCATTCCCTATCAGGCCGCGCTGGTCGAGAGCGACGGCACCGTCAAGGGCACCATTCCCATCCTGGATGTGCAGTACGGCAACGTCTGGAGCAACATCGACGAGACTCTGCTGACCAAGGCGGGGATCAACAAGGGGGACAATGCCTGCCTCAAGATAAGCGAGGGAGAGGTGGTCAAGTTCGAGGGCAAGGCTCCCTATGTCAGCAGCTTCGGTGATGTGCCGGAAGGGCAGCCGCTCATTTACCTCAACAGCCTGCTGCAGGTGTCGGTGGCGCTCAACATGGACAGCTTCGCCGCCAAGCATCAGGTGGCGTCCGGTGCCAACTGGCATATCAGTCTGAAGAAGTGTTAACGCTGCCCCCCTGAATGGGAGCGAAAAGGAAGGTTGAAGAGGGCTGGCACTCATGGGTGTCGGCCCTCTTGTCATCGGTAGGTAAGGTAGCCATGGAATGGCGTTTGTTATCAAAATGAATATTAGCTGAACGCAATTGATAATGATTGGCATTTGGGTGGATAATCGCCGGCCTGTCTGCCCACCGCAACCAAACGATGAAACCCATATTACTGCTGGCCAGCTTGCTGGCCCTGACCGCTTGCAACGACAACAGCAGCGACGGCTCCAATCCAGTACCTCCTGTCGTCGAGCCGCCCGTAGTCACCCCGCCTGTCATAGATCCGCCGATCGTCACGCCGCCGCAGACCCATACTCGCGCCGAACTGACCCTCGCCATCGATCTGGGTGACCGACTGGCGCCGGGGGCGACCCTGAATCTGCGCCAGCGCGCCACCGGCATAGGCACATCCCTGACCCTGAGCGGCCAGGGCGATACGACCCTGACTCTGCCCGCCGGCCTGTTGCTGAGTGCACCCCTCGAGCTCAGCGGTGAGCAGGATGGTTATATCCTGCGTGCCAGCAGTGCCCTGGTGGCCGATCTGGCTGCCGGTGACAATCGGGCTCGCCGCGCCGCCGCGCCGACGCTGCTCCTGGATGAGGAGGAGACAGCCCTCTTCCTGCTCAGCGATCTCAATGGTGACGGGGCGCTCGATGCCAGTGAGTGGGCTCAGGGCGGCGAGATCCGCCTGCAGCAAGAGGCTGCCATTCAGGACTACGCCACCCTGCTGCGGGCCCAGCGACTGGGGGCCGAGCTCAACTACCCAGACAGCTGGCAGATGCTGCTGGCACTGCGAGACGACAGCGCGGCGCGCAACTGGTATCGCCGCACCAATGGCGTCGCCATTCAGGCCGCCCAGAGTGCGCTCTACCCGGCCAAGCCGGTCATCGCGGACGAGCCCGAGACCGCCGAGCTGCTGCGACTGGATGCGAGAGGCAAGTTGCTGACCCAGGGGGATTGGCAGTGTCTACACGATGTACGCACCGTCTCCAGCGTCAAGGGCAGTCAGTACTGGCTGCCGGGAGAGGGCTTTATGAGCTCGGCGACGACTCCTAGGGATTCGTTGTCACAGCGCCCGACCAGCTGTGGCCAGACAGGCTGGCGCCTGCCAACCCTGGTGGAGTTCGAACGCCTGCTCACCACCGACAAGCAGGGTTGGCGTTATCCCCATACCTTCGCCCTCGCCCTGCCCGAGTGGATCTGGCTGCAGGATAGCGCGAAGGCGCGACTCTACCAGCCGCTCACTCGCAGCTGGCGCGATGAGGGGGCGGGCAGCCTGCTCTGGTATACGGTCGCCCTCTACCCGGTGCGCCCCTCGGTGGTGCGTGACGGCGCCATGCCGGATCTGGCTGCGCTGCGGGCGCAATACGCCGGCGACAGCAGCCAGTGGCCAGCCGCCAATGTAGATGAAGGCGTGCAGTGGCAGGAGCTGGGAGCCATGCCCGCTGTGCCCTTCCCGGCCGATAACTCTTACAGCCGAGCCAAGGTGGTGCTGGGTCAGCAGCTCTTCTTCGACAAGCGGCTCTCGAAGGCCCGCGACATCAGCTGTGCCAGCTGTCACGATCCCCAGAAAGGTTGGAGCGACGGCCTGAGCGTCTCGGTCGGCCACCTGGGTCAGAAGGGGACCCGCAACGCTCCGACCATCCTCAATGCCGCTTATAGCAGCACCCAGTTCTGGGATGGCCGGGTCGGCTCCTTGGAGGAGCAGTCCCTGCACCCCATCAACAACCCGGTGGAGATGGCGCTGGATCACGACGAGCTACTGACGCGCCTGCGAGCCAGCCCGGACTATGGGGCGGCCTTCGCCACCGCCTTTGGGGATGATCACATCTCCCTGGATCGGGTCGCCAAGGCCATCGCCACCTTCGAGCGCACTATCATCAGCAACCCGAGTCCGCTGGAGCGTTTCGTCAAGGGGGATACCCAGGCCCTCAGCGACAAGGCGCTATGGGGCATGCACCTGTTCAGAACCGATGGCCGCTGCATGAACTGCCACTCGGGCCCCTTGCTGAGCCAGCATCAGTTCGAGAGCGTGGGGCTCACCTATTACGGCCGCAATCTGGAAGACAGGGGTCGCTTCCTGCAGACCCGCCAGCAGGCGGACATGGGGCTGTTCAAGACTCCGAGCCTGCGAGACGTGGCCTTCACCGGCCCCTATATGCACAACGGCGTCTTCCCGATCCTGGCCCAGCGTCTCGGTGGATCTGTGCAGGGGGTGGTGGCCATGTACAACTTCGGCGTCACCAAGTGGAGTACCGGGGTGGGCTTCCCTACGGGGGCGGATATCCACGATCCCTTCTTCCCCAAGGCTTCCGATCACCTCCATGCGCTTGGCCTGACCAACGATGAGCTAGACGCCATCGGCGAGTTCCTGCGCGGCGCCTCGGCCGAGCCCAGACGCATCCCGGCCAGTGTCGCCGAGCTGGGTCTGAGCGAGGTGGATGATGCGCGTCCTGTCGGCGCCATCCCGGTGGATCTGGTGGTGACGCCAGCACTGCCTCAGCTGGAAGTGGGTCGCTCCCTGGCGCTGCAGGCGGCCATACGCCTGAGCGATGGCACCCTGACGACATTGAGTGAACCGGCGACTTGGCTCAGCGAACTGCCCGAACTGGCAAGGGTCGATGGGCAAGGAGTCGTGACCGGCCTCGCCGTGGGCCCGGCTCGGCTGCGGCTCAGCGTCGGTGGTCGCACCCTGGCGGTGCGGGTACAAGTGGTGGATGCACAGCCTGACTTCAGCCAGGGTTGTCATCAGCCCGAGCTGGTGGCGGGCAGGCTCTCCTTCGTCTGCCCGCTCACCCAGAGCGAGGCGGATCGACTGAGGATCGCCTATGACGACACCGCGAAGGACGAGGACGGGGATTACAACCCCTTCACCGCCAACTACGCGATGATGGGTCAGGAGCGGGCGCGGGAATATTGCCAGCAGCTGGTGGCCCGTGGTCACGATGACTGGCGCCTGCCGACGGCCCAGGAGCTGGCGAGCCTGTTCGCCGCCTATCACCAGAGCGGTGAGGAGATGAAGCTCTTGACCGAAAAAGGTTGGCCGCTCTACAGCCGCTTCTGGAGCAGCGACGCCAGCAATGGTGACGGCGAGGCGCCCCTGCTGGATCTGGGTACCGGTGAGCCCCTCACCGATCTGCCAACCGAGGCTCATGCCGCTGCCTGTGTGCGGGCCATCTAGCGCGCAAGCACTCCTCTATCGCAATAAGAACCGCAATAAGAACCGCAATAAAAACGGGCGCCCTAGCGCCCGTTTTTTCGTTCTTAAATAAGGAGGAACTCAGAACTCGTTGGAGAGCGCCTTGTAACCCTTGACCAGATCGATGTTGGTGTGGGCCACGTCCTCGGAGAACTCGGTGGCATCGACCGTGACCCGGGGGATCTCGGCCAGATCGCTCTGCTGGTTGATGCGGGTGGTGGAGGGCACATAGAAGCCGGCGGGCAGATCGCAGCCGTCGACGACCGAGTTGTGGCGCACCACGCAGCCTTCGCCGATATGGCAGTTGAACAGCACGCTGTTGAAGCCGATGAAAACCCGGTTACCGACCTCGCAGGGGCCGTGCACTATGCTGCGGTGGGCGATGGAGCTGAACTCGCCGATGGTCACGGCGGCGCCGGACTTGGAGTGGATCACCACGCCATCCTGGATGTTGGAGTTGGCGCCGATGACGATGGGCTCCATGTCACCGGTTTCGTCCACCTCGTCGGCACGGATCACGGCGTAGGGGCCGACAAACACGTTCTCCTTGATGATCACCTTGCCGCAGATGATGGCAGTTTTGTCGATATAGGCGGATTCGTGGATGACGGGCAGGTGACCTGAGGGATTCTTGCGGATCATGTTACATCCTGTTGCAGCTGAATTCGGGGATAGGGTGGCGGGACGCGGTGGCTCGCCGGAGAGTCAGCTTACGCCTCTGATCCGGCAGGGGAAACCCTTTACTGGTCTGACCCAGTATAAGTAGGGACATTTCAGATGGTTGTTTTTCGGGTCCCATCGGTGGGAACATGGGACTCGGTGCTGGGGGCGTTCAGCCTTGCCAGGGTGAACCACGCGACGTGAAGGAGAGAATAGATGAAGCAGATGATGGTGCTCCTGATGGGAGCCCTGTTGGGGATCTCGGCGGTGCAGGCCAAGGGGCGGGCCGGGGAGTTTGACTACTATGCGCTGGCCCTCTCCTGGTCGCCCCAGCACTGCGCCGTCAAACCGGGGGATCGGGAGCAGTGCAGCCGACCGCTGGGATTCGTGCTGCACGGCCTCTGGCCCCAGTATCAGCGCGGCTACCCGAGCGATTGCGGTCGCGAACAGCTGGATCCCGAGATGGAGCGCGAGTTCGCCGGGCTCTACCCCAGCCGCTTCCTCTATCGCCATGAATGGCAGAAGCACGGCACCTGCTCCGGTCTCGACCAGCCGCAGTTCCACCAACTGGCCAGCACCCTGCGGGAGAAGGTGGCCGTGCCTGCGGCCTATCAGGCTCCGGCCCAGCCCCTTCGCAAGAGCCGTGACCAACTCAAGCAGGATCTGGTGGAGGCCAATGCCTGGCTGTCCAAGGGGAGCATCACCTTGGCCTGCGCCGATGGGGGCCGCTTTCTGCGGGAGATCTATGTCTGCATCGACAAGGACGGTGAGAGCGCCGTTCCCTGCTCCGACGAGATGCGCAAACGGGAGGCTCGCTCCTGTGGTCAACCAGATTTCCTGCTAAGAAATGTGCGTTAAATAGCGAGTATGATCACTCTCTTCGCAATGTGGCAGAGAGATAAAGAACGTCATGACACAGGGAGGCGATGAATGACTGAGGTGAAACAGTTCCCGGCGGATGAGCGAGCCTTGCTGCTCGGGGTGAAAGGGGTCGGGCCCACCGTTATCGGCCGACTCGAGCAACTGGGCTACCACAGCCTGGACGAACTGGCCCAGGCCGATGCCAGTCATATCGTCCAGCTGGTGGCCAGCATGCTGGGCTCGACCTGCTGGCAGAACAGCCCCAAGGCGCGGGGCGCCATCGAGGGCGCCATCGCCTTGGCCAGAGAACAGGTCAGAGCGCAGACCGTCGCCCATGAAGGGGTGATACGGGAGGCACAAGCATGAGCTTGCTCGATCTCGGGATCCGCTACCCCATCATCCAGGCTCCCATGGCGGGGGTGCAGGATTGCGCACTGGCGCTGGCGGTTAGCGCCGCCGGTGGACTCGGTTCTGTACCAGCCGCCATGCTCAGCCCGGCCGAGTTGCGGCGATCTCTGACCTTGCTCAGAGAAAGTGGCTTGGGGCCCTTTAATATCAACTTCTTCTGCCACCATCAGCAGGAGCTGGATCCGGCCGAAGAGCGCCGCTGGCGACAGACACTGGCCCCTTATTATGCCGAGCTGGGACTCGCGGCGGATGCCAGCGTGAGTAGCCCGACCCGCGCCCCCTTCAATGCGGAACATGCGGCCATCCTGGCCGAGTTCAAACCCGCCGTGGTGAGCTTCCATTTCGGACTACCGGCTCCCGAGCTGCTCGACCGAGTGAAGTCCTGGGGCGCCAAGGTGCTGGCCAGCGCCACGACTGTGGCAGAGGCGCACTGGTTAGCTGAGCATGGCGCCGACGCCATCATAGCTCAGGGGCTGGAGGCGGGGGGCCATCGCGGCCACTTCCTCTCGGATGATCTCAGTCTGCAACAAGGCACCTTTACTCTATTACCGCAGCTAGTGCAGGCGGTGAACCTGCCGGTGATCGCCGCCGGGGGCATAGTCGATGGCAAGGGGATTCGCGCCGCCCTGGCGCTCGGGGCGAGCTCCGTGCAGATGGGCACCGCCTTCCTCTGTTGCCCGGAGGCGACCACCTCGGCCTTGCACCGGGCGGCCATCCAGTCGGAACAGCGCCATCACACCGCCCTGACCAACCTGTTCAGTGGCCGCCCCGCCCGGGGCATAGTCAACCGTCTGATGCGGGAGCTGGGGCCACTCTCGGCCGAGGCTCCTGCCTTTCCTTATGCCAGCGCAGCCATCGCGCCACTGCGCAGCGCCGCAGAGAAGCGGGGGTGTGCCGACTTCTCCCCGCTCTGGGCCGGGCAGAATGCCTCGGGCTGCCGGGCCCTGCCCGCCGCCGATCTGATGGCCGCCTGGCTTGCCGAGGCCGGGTTGGCCTGATGCCCTCTATATATAGGAGCGGTATGAGAGCCAGATAATGGGATGGCATATAAGGGAACGGCCTCAACAGACAGCCTAGAGGCCTTTTATGGCCTCTTTTTACGAGTGCCTGTGGGTAAGTTTGTATAAAAGCTGTGTGTTAGCATGAATAATTAACTAATTGCCATTTTTTGCAATTTTATTGCAGTCAGCCCTTGCCAATGTGATCGATATCTCTATAATGCGCCACATCGACAGGGCAAGCGGCAACGCAAACAAGCCAGTCGGTGCCTCGAAAAGCCTTGGAAAATAAGGCTTGACTCGAGAAGGCGGTTGAGTAGAATGCCACTCCCGCAGCGACGAAACGTTGCAACGCTCTTTAACAATTTGAATCAAGCAATCTGTGTGGGCACTCACAGCATCGAGCATCAAAAAACAATTTTTGATTTTCAATGT
>NZ_PGCP01000001.1 GCF_002812985.1 Aeromonas lusitana | reverse complement strand
CAGGGCCAGCCCCTGCTGGTAGATCTCGGCATAATCCGAGCCTTGCAGCACGAACTGCACGGCAGCGGTGGAGCCGCCCCTAAAACCGGGCTGGAAGGTGCGGATCATCACGTCCGGAATGCCGGCGAGGCGGCCACTCAAGGAGCGGCCAAACTCGGTGGCGGTCTCGTCCCGGGCGGCCCAGTCGGTGAGCTGGATAATCGCCATACCGGTCTGATCGCCGCCGCGCCCGAAGGCCGGGGTGCTGAAGCTCATGGCCTGCACCACCCCCTTGCCGAGCAGGGGCATGATGGCGGCCTCCACCTGCTCCATGTTGCGTTTCATCCGCTCGATACTGGTGCCCTCGGCCCCCTTCACGAACACATAGAGTACGCCCCTGTCCTCGGTCGGCGTCAGGCTCGCCGGCAGCTGGCTGAACAGGGCACCGATGCCGCCGAGACAGAGCACTAGCACCAGCGGGGTCCAGGCACTGCGGCGCAGCACCCAGCCCAGCAGACGCCGGTAGTGCTTCTCAACCCAGCCGAGGCCCCGGTCCAGACTGGCGGTCATGGCGTTGGGCTTGTCGACGCTGCGCATCAGCCAGGAGCCCATGGCCGGGGTCAGGGTCAGGGCCACCAGGGAGGAGAAGAGCACGGCCAAGGAAAGCAGGATCGCAAACTCGGTGAAGAGCCGCCCCACCATGCCCTCCATGAAGGCGATGGGGACGAACACCATCACCAGCACGGCCGTGGTGGCGATGACCGCGAAGCCCACCTCCCGGGTGCCGTGCCAGGCCGCCATCAGGGGCGGTTCCCCACGCTGCAAGTGGTGGTGGATGTTTTCCACCACCACGATGGCGTCATCCACCACCAGGCCGATGGCGAGAATGAGCGCCAGCAAGGTGATGAGGTTGATGGAGAAACCGAGATACCAGGCGCCGATAAAGGCCGAAATGAGCGACACCGGCACGGTAATGGCCGGGATGAGCGTGGTACGCCCCTGCCCCAGGAACAGGTAGAGCACGGCGACTACCAGCACGGCGCAGATGGCGAGGGTCTCGTACACCTCGTGGATCGCCTGCTTGATAAACACAGTGGAGTCATAATCGACTTCCAGCTTGGCCCCTTCTGGCAGAAAACGCTGCATCTGCGTCATCTTCTGCTCGATCCCCTGGGCCACCGCCAGCGGGTTGGCGGTGGACTGGGCGACGATACCTATCCCCAAGCTCTCGCGGCCGTTGCGCTGATAGGCGCTGTCTTCATTCTTGGCGCCGACCTCCACGTCGGCGATGTCCGCCAGGTAGATACTCTGACCGTTGGCGGCGGTCGTCACCGGCAGGGAACGAAAATCCTCGGCGCTGTGATAGAGACGGGCTATCTGCACCGCCATGGTCATACTGTTGTTGCGGATCTCCCCACCCGGCAGCTCGATGTTTTCCCGCTTGAGGGCATCCTGCACGTCCGCCACCGTAATGCCGCGGGCCGCCATGTCGGCGGGGCGCAGCCGCACATACATCACCTGGGTCAGATCGCCGGAGAGCGACACCTCGCTCACCCCGTCCACCAGGCTCAGGGAGTCCACCAGCATGCGGTTTGCATAGTCGGTCATGGCGGTGCGGTCCATCTGGGTGCTGCTGAAGTTCAGCCAGATGGCCACGTCCCCGTTGCCGTTGTCCTTGGTGACCATGGGCTCGTCCACATCGTCCGGCAGCTTGGGCCGGGCGCGTGAGATGGCGTCGCGCACGTCCGAGGTGCCCTCCAGCATGTTCCAGCCGAGCTTGAACTCCACGGTGATCATGGAGCGTCCCTTGCGGGTCACCGAGTTGATGTTCTTGATGCCGCTGATGCCGGAGAGCTGATCCTCGATGGGCTTGGTGACCTGGCTCTCCATGACGTCGGGGGCAGCGCCGTCATAGGTGGTGGTGATGGAGACGGACGGGGTCTGCACGTCCGGCATCTCCCGCACCGTCAATTTGCTGAAAGCGACCAGGCCGAACACGGTGAGCAGGGCGCTGATGACCACCGCCACCAGGGGGCGGCGTACCGACATATCCGAGAGCCACATCAGCCTTTCACCTCAGCCAGATCGTGCACATAAGCACCGTCACGCAGGTTGACCAGCCCCTCGACCGCGATGCGATCGCCGACGTTCAGCCCCTTGAGCACCCACACTTCCTCGCCATGGGTATCACCGAGTTCCACCGGGATACGTTTGACCCGACCGTCCGCCTCCAGGCGGTAGACATAGCGCAGCTCACCTGCGTACTCCACCGACTGGGCCGGGATCAGGGTCATCTTCTGGGCAGGCAAGGAAAGATCCACGTTCATCAGCATGCCGGGCCTCAGCTGGCCGTTGGGATTGGGGATGATGACCCGGGCCTTGATGTTCTGGGTCTCGTTGGAGACGCGGCTGTCCAGGGTCTCCAGTACGCCGGCGAAGGATTGATCCGGCCAGGCGGAGCTGGTGGCCGTCACCGCCATGCCGGGGCGCAGCAGGGAGAGGTAGCGCTCGGGTACCGCCAAGTCGAGGCGCAGCTTGGCGAGTTCGTCCAGATGCAGCAGCACGTCACCACTGTTGACCAGGGCGCCTTCGCTCAAGTCAATCAGGCTGACGGTGCCATCGAAGGGGGCCTGCAGGGTACGCAGGGAGAGTTCGTAGCCGGCCGCATCGACCCGGGCCTGGGCCTGGGCGACTATGGCCTCCTGCCCTTCCAGCTCGGAGTTGGTGATGGCGCCGCGCGCCACCAGCTTGCGCATGTCCCGCAGCTTGCGGCTCTCGTCACGCACGCTGGCGCTCTGCTCGGCGAGCTCCGCCTGCTGCTTGCCCGCATCCAGAGAGATCAGGGTCTGCCCCTGCTTGACCTGCTGGCCGGAGCGCACCGCGATGTCGACGATGCGACCGGTCACTTCCGGGCTCACCACCACGGAGCGATTGGCCGCCAGCTTGCTGACCAGCTTGATGGAGGGCTCGGCCAGGCTCTGCCTCACCGCCTCGGCCCTGATATTGATTTGCTTTGGCTGGGGCGCGCTGACCGGGGCAGTCTGCCGGAAATACCAGACGCCTGCCGCCAGCAGCAAGATAAGAGGGAAGAACCACAGCCACATTCGCATTTTCATCAAACGATCCATGCTAATTAAGAGAAAAGAGGAGACTTCATCAATGATGGCACCATGTTACCCCCTGACTATGCCGCGACTATGTAGAAATGTGACAAATCGTAACAGCCGGGGCGAAAGATCATCAAAATCGCATCCAACACAGACGATGATTGCGTTCTGCCTTACACTGGTGAGCCGCAAATCAGTAATCATCCCGGTGCGCCTATGTCCAGACTGAGCCAAGCCTTCGCCAAATACCGTCTGCAGTGGCTGCTGCTGGGCCTGAGTACCCTGCTGCTGGCGCTCTCCTTGCAGCACGCCTTCAGGCAGATCACCGAGCTGAACCGGCGGGACACCAACAACATGGCCGCCGAGCTGAGATCCCAGTTTCAGGAGATGGAGGCCTTCCTCGAGGCGATGCGGGGCCAGGCCGAGGAGCGCCTGCGCAGCAACCCCCAATCCATCCTCTCGCGCCACCTCTATCAGGCACTACGGGTCGATGGGAGCAAGCGGATCAACCTGGACCAGGTTCCCGCCGACCTGCCCCCCGCCCTCATCGGCAATCTGACCGGGCTGGGGCCACTGCCCGTCCCCGGCAGCGAGCGGGAAGACACCATCCACCTGGCCCTGAGCCTCTCCCCCCTGCTCTCCACCGCCAGCAAGCTGCTGGATGAGGAGGTGGCCTGGATCTATTTCACCGGCACGGACAACTTCATCTACCTCTACCCCTGGGTGCCCTCCAGCCAGTTTCGCTTCGATGCCACCATCTACCGCAAGTCTTACTGGCAGGACGCACTGACCCAGCAGCCCCCGGCCCAGCGCGCGACACTGTCGCGCCCCTATCAGGACTTCGCCGGACGGGGGCAGATGATCACCCTGTCCCAGCCCATTACAAAAGCACAAAAAGTCGTAGGATTGCTCAGTATCGATATCTTGCTCACCAACCTGGAGCGCGCCCTGCAACAACCAGCACCCCAGGTCGGTACCCTGTTTCTGGTCAATCAGCACAAGCAGGTGCTGGCCCGCAGCCAGCCCGGCACGGCGCCGCCCCTGCGCTATGGCGAGGAGCGGGATGACTACCGCTGGCAACAGGGGGCCTTTCAGCTGGTCCATGCCATTCCCGATACTCCGCTCACGCTGATCCACCGCATCCCGCTCATCGCCCTGCTGGAGGCCCTGTTCTGGCAGTCGGTGACCGCCCTCGTCACATTGCTCTGCCTGGTGCTGGCCACCCTCTCCAGCCTGAGATCCCGTCGTCTCAATCAGCGCCTGAATTACCTCTCCCGCCACGATGCCCTGACCGGCGCCTTCAATCGCCACCACTTCGATGCGTTCGAGCACCAGCATGCCCTGGCGGGCAACCAGCGGATCGGCGCCATCATGTTCGACTGCGATCACTTCAAACGGGTCAACGACACCTTCGGTCACGGGGTTGGAGACGAGGTGCTGATCCAGCTGGTACGGCTATGCAAGCCACTTTTGACAAAAGAAAACTCTCTTATTCGCTGGGGTGGTGAAGAGTTTCTGCTACTGGTGGTCGACGAGACAGTGTCTCTTTGCGATCTCGCCGAGCAGCTGCGGCGGGCCATTGCCGATCATCCCTGGGAAGAGATAGCCCAGGGGCTCGGGGTGACCGTCAGCCTGGGCCACTGTCGTCAGCGCCCCGGCGTCAAGTTGCAAGAGGCCATCCGCCGGGCGGATGTCGCCCTCTACCGCGCCAAGGCCAACGGCCGAAATCGCAGCGAAGGCTGGGATGACGGCGAGGGGCAGCCGGAGTAAGCTGAAACCTTCATTCATCCAAGGAGAGTCGCCGTGTCACGAAAACCCCGCCTGGGACTGGCTCTGGGCAGTGGTGCTGCCCGGGGCTGGGCGCACATAGGAATCATACGGGCGCTGGAACGTCTGGGTGTCAAACCGGATCTGGTGGCCGGCTGCTCCATCGGCAGCTTCGTGGGCGCGGCCTATGCGGCCGGTGAGCTGGACAAGCTGGAATCCTGGGTGCGCGGCTTCAGCCGCTTGCAGGTGATGGGATTGCTCGACCCCGCCCTCTCCGGCGGCCTGTTTCGTGGTGACAAGGTGTTTGGCCTCGCCGCCAATCACTTAGGCGATCCCCCCATAGAGAGCCTGCCGCTGCCCTTCGCCTGCGTCGCCACCGAGCTCAACACCGGGCGCGAGATCTGGTTGCAAGAGGGGCCACTGCGCCAGTGCGTACGCGCCTCCTGCGGCATGCCAGGCGTGCTGACCCCCACGCGCGTCGACGATCAATGGCTGGTGGATGGCGCCGTGGTCAACCCGGTTCCCATCTCGCTCGCCCGCGCCATGGGGGCCGAGGTGGTGATCGCCGTCAACCTCAACGCCGACATGCATCAGCCCTGGGCCGATGACTCGGACGAACCGGTGCAGGGTGGCCTGCTCAGCCAGTGGCTGAACCGGGGCGAGCGCGAGCCCAGCACCCCCGGCATGTGGAGCGTGATGACGGGCTCCATCAACATCATGCAGGAGCGTATCACCCGCGCCCGCATGGCGGGGGATCCCCCCGAGATCCAGCTCTGCCCGCGCCTTGGCAGCTTCTCCATCATGGATTTCCACCGGGCGAGCGACGCCATCAACGAGGGGGAAGCCTGCGTCGAGCGCAACCTGGAGCAACTCAAGGAAGAGCTCTCCCGCCTCAGGCTCATCTAGGCTCATCCCCCCACAAAAAAGAGCGCCATAGCGGCGCTCTTTTTTCATGCCCGTCAGGCTCAGAACAGCCCCAGGCCCTTGAGCATCACCACCAAAATCAGCAGGGGCGACACATAACGGATGATGAAGAACAGGGGTTTGAGGATCTTGAGTTCCAGCTTGCCGCCGTTGGTCAGGGCCGACTCCATCCGATCGAAGCCCCACACCCAGCCTACAAACAGGCACAGCAGTATGCCGCCAAGGGGCATCAGCACGTTGGAAGAGACGAAGTCGAACAGGTCGAAGAAGGTCTTGCCGGCGATCTGCACGTCCGCCAGGGTGCTGTTGGAGAGGGCGCAGGTCGACCCCACAGCCCCCAGCACCAGCAAGTTGATCAGGGTCGCCTTCTTGCGGCTCATGTGGAAGCGCTCGGACAACACTGAGACCGGCACCTCCAGGATGGAGAGCATGGCCCCGGTCGCTGCTATGGCGGAGAGCACGAAGAACAGCACCATGAAGAGGTGGCCGAACGGTATGCTGGCAAACACCGCCGGTATGGTGATGAACAGCAATGAGGGGCCGGCCGAGGGCTCGAAGCCGAAGGCGAACACCGCCGGGAAGATGGCGATCCCCGCCAGCATGGAGACGAACAAGTCGGCGCACATGACCCGCACCGTGGTCAGCGGAATGTTCTGATCATCCCGGAAGTAGCTGCCATAGGTCATCATGCAGCCCATGCCGATGGAGAGCTTGAAGAACGCCAGCCCCATGGCCGTCAGCACCACGCCGGCGGTGATCTTGGAGAAATCCGGCGAGAACAGGAAGTGCAGCCCCTCGCTCGCCCCCGGCAGGGTCAGGCTGCGAAGGCCAATCACCAGCAGCAGAATGAAGAGCACGGGCATCAGGCGCTTGGTAACGGCTTCAATGCCTTTCGCCACCCCCATCAGCAAGATGCCCCCCATCAGCGCCAGCACCAGCCACTGCCACAGCAGGCTCTGCAGCGGGTTGCTGATCAGAGCATTGAAGGCGGCCCCGGTCACGGCAGGATCGGTCGACAGGATCTCGCCGCCGATCGCCTTGAAGATGTAGGCGAACACCCAGGCCGCTACTTCGGAGTAGAAGGACATGATGAGGAAGGCCGCCGCTACCCCCATGGCCGCGATCAGCCACCAGGGCTGCCCCTTGGGCGCCAGCTTGATGAGGCCGCTCACCGCATCGGATTTCGCCTGACGGCCCAGCATGATCTCCGAGATCATCACCGGCAGCCCCACCAGCAGGGTGGCGATGACATACACCAGCAGGAAACCTGCGCCCCCGTTCTCCCCGGTCAGATAGGGAAACTTCCAGATGTTGCCAAGGCCGACGGCCGAGCCCAGGGTGGCCGCCAATACGCCGAACGTGCTGGTGAAGCCATCTCTGGCTTTGGGGATGGGGTGACTCATGTTTGTCTCGCTGTGCGCATTACGGGGGGCTGATCAAAGGGTCGGAATTCTCTGAGGATTGCGCCAGCTTGCCAAGGAGTTTTGGTTGAAATCACTGCTCAGAGCACAGTAAACAGCATTTAATTAAACCAATATAAGAAACGATGGATAAAAAAATGCCGCCTCATGGGCGGCACTTTTATCAAGGCTCAAAAAACTTAAGCCTTGGCAATATCGTCCGGACCAATCTGACCGATTTCGGCGACTTTTTTGTCGGCCAGCAGCCAGAGGGTGAACTTGTGCAAATCCGGGTGGTGAGCCAGGGCCACCAGGAAGGCGCCACCAACTTCACGATAACCCAGTTCGTAGTTCTTCAGGGTAGTCGGGGGGACACCCAGCAGATCGGCAAATTTAGGACGGCTCAGACCAACCGCTTCGCGGATCTGACGGATCTTCTTACCAACAGTTACGATATTTGAATTCATGTGTTCCATACTCCGTTCGGCGGATTGACTCCACCTTTATTTTTCGCGACGACTCGTAGTCAAGTGTATCAGTTTTGAACGGACTCGTTATGGTCGAGCCTCTATCTTTAATCAGCGTCTTTCGACGACAACCCTAACAAACATCGGGGATGGTAATCGCAGAGTCGTCTCAGGTAAACAGTCTCGAAGAGAAACCTTATTGTTGCTGCTGCCATAACTCGTATAATTCGCCGGTTATCCCTAAAAGAGTAATCAGCATGGCATTCCCCGGCATCATCTCCCGTCTCCATTCGGATTCAGCTCCAGGCAGTCTCACCCGCCAACTCAGCCAGGGCCAGCAGACCCGGGCCGAGGCATTCTGGCTGCCCGCCGCCCTGCAAAGCGAAGCGCCGTCTGTGTTGGCGGCCCTGTCAGACAAGTGCAGCCTTTATATGGAACACGCCAGCAGCCTGTCGCTGCGCGGTCACGATGGAGTCTTGCAGCCAGATGGCACCTTGCTGCTTGGCAATGGTAATCGAATGAAGCTCTCCACCGAGCCGGGAGATGGGGGACTGGTACCCGAAAGCGGTCTGTGCGAGATGGCGCGCTGGCTCGAGGCGGGGCATCTGAATTTCATCTGTTCAGCCGCGGTTCAACCCGTGGCCAGGGCCATCCTCAACATCTGGCCCCTCGACCCTTATCTCGCCCGTCATTTTTTACTCAGTTTTACACCCTTACTGTGCGAAGCAACCGAGGCCGATTACCTGGCTGTTTTCTCGGCGAGGTCATCTGGCGCCACGTCGCAGCCCAGCTGGGTTGAGGCCTATATGAAGCTTGAAAAAAAGCTGCACCGCGCCTACTTGGATCACTAATAAATTTGGATAAACAGCCAGTTATCCATACGACACAATCTGCCCAAGGGATTATCTGTGAGCTTGATCATGTTTTGAAATGAGCATAGAGTGCGCCACGTCATCGGAATGACACCGGCTGTTCGTGGCGGGATGAATGCACAGTCAACAGTGCAACCCGTCCCTCTGTGCACCCAGTACGTGCCTCCTGGAAGGATCTAGGATCCCTGCGCGATTCAACGTTTGTTGGTCGGCAGAGCCAGCAGCTTACATAAATTACAAAGTGCGAAGCACGTGTTTAACGTGCCATCTCAACGAGGATTATTTTATGATGAAAATGGCTCCTTCCCTGATCGCCATCGCTATGGCTACCATGGGCGCAACTGCAGCACACGCCGCTGATGACTTCTACTTCGGTGCCGGTGTCGGTGCTACTCACTTCAACGGTCTGAACAAGATCGAAGGCGTGACCAACGGTGAAGAAGACGCGACTGCCGTCAACGTATTCACCGGTTACAACTTCAACGAATACTTCGGTTCCGAGCTGGGCTACCAGTACACCGGCCGTGGTAACACCGACGGCAACCGTTACGAGAGCCAGGGTGCCACCCTGTCCGGTATCGCTCGTCTGCCGCTGGGCAACGATTTCTCCCTGTTCGGTGAAGCTGGCGCCTACTGGGGCCACACCGACGGTATGGGCACCAGCGATACTAAAGTATCCCCGCTGGCTGGCGCCGGTGTGACCTACAAGGTTAACGACGCTCTGGATCTGCAAGCTCGTTACCGTTACATGTGGGACGTGGCTGACCTGCACGCCGACAACGTTCGCTACAAGTCCAACCAAAGCATCGCTACCCTGGAAGCCGTATACCACCCGTTCCGCACTTCCTACGTAGCTCCGGCTCCGGCTCCGGTTGTTGAAGAAGCTCCGGCTCCTGCTCCGCAAGTGGTTGAGAAGAACTTCGCCCTGAACTCCGACGTGCTGTTTGCCTTTGGCAAAGACAGCCTGAAGGCTGAAGGTGTTGAAGCCCTGAACGGTCTGTACCAGCAAATCGTTGAGTTCCAGCCGAAAGACGGCAGCGCCGTTGTAGTTGGTTACACCGACCGTATCGGTTCCGACGCTTACAACCAGAAGCTGTCTGAAGCCCGTGCCCGCACCGTTGCCAACTTCCTGGTCAGCAAGGGTATGGCTGCCAGCAAGGTTGCCATCGAAGGTCGTGGCGAAGCCAACCCTGTCACCGGCACCCAGTGCAACGGCGTCAAGGCCAAGGCTCAGCTGATCTCCTGCCTGGCTCCGGACCGTCGCGTAGAAGTTCGCATCTCCGGCGTTCAAGAAGTTCAGCAGTAATCTGACCCTGTTCAGATGATGCGAAAAGGGGATGCCACGGCATCCCCTTTTGCTTGTCTGTTATTTAACCCCTTGACGTCACCTTCTGTCTCATCCCCCCGCCTCTTTATTCCCACCTCCCCTCATCACCAGCCTGTTTCACCCGGCCGTATGCTGCTTATCTGTTCAGAAACTTGATCAGAGCGAGTCAAAAGAATACAGTTAGTTCGCTTGTAAGGCATTGGATGAACTATTAAAAGTACTATTGCCCGGTTAGTTGTCCATGGAGTAACAGCTTCATGAGAATCCAGGAAACCATCCATTTTTTATTCAAGCCATCCGTGCATATGCACGGAGTCGCAGCATGAAGTGTCATCTGCGACCGGTATAACAGAGAGTGCGCAGTACGCCCATAGCACGGCAACTCAACGAGGATAAAATGATGAAAATGAAAATGGCACCAACCCTGATTGCTCTGGCCATTGCAGCCATGGGAACTTCCACCGCTCAGGCGGCCGACGACTGGTACTTAGGTATGGGTGCTGGTTGGGCTTATGGCCACGAGCTGGATGACTTCGGTCTGGATGCGGACAAGGACGCTACCGCTCTGTCCCTGTTCGGTGGCTACAACTTCACCGAGAACTTCGCGGCCGAGCTCGGCTATCTCTATGCCGGCAAGGCCGGGGTTGATGGCGTCGACTTCAAGACCCAAGGTGGGACCCTGTCTGGTATCGCTCGCCTGCCCATGGGTGACATCTTCTCCGTCTTCGCCGAAGGCGGTGCCTACTTCAACCACGTCAACGGCAACGGTGACAGCGACAACGGCACCTCCCCACTGGCCGGCCTGGGTGTCAGCGCCAAGCTGACCGACCTGCTCGATCTGCAGGCGCGCTACCGCTACATCTGGGATCTGGGTGACGAGCAGAAGACCTGGAAGACCGACATGAGCGTCGCCACCCTGGAACTGGTGATGCACCCGGAACGCAAGGCCTATGTAGCCCCTGTGGCGGCACCGGCGCCGGAACCCGCTCCTGAGCCCGTGGTGGTCGACAAGAGCTTCTCCCTGAGCTCTGACGTACTGTTTGCCTTCGGCAAATCCACCCTGAAGCCGGAAGGCGCTGCCGCCCTCAACACCCTGTACCAGCAGATTGTTGACGTGCAGCCCAAAGATGGCAGCGCCGTGGTGGTAGGTTACACCGACCGCATCGGCTCCGATGCCTACAACCAGAAGCTGTCTGAAGCCCGTGCTCGCACCGTGGCTGACTTCCTGGTCGGCAAGGGCCTGCCTGCCGGCAAGGTTTCCATCGAAGGCCATGGCGAAGCCAACCCTGTCACCGGCAACCAGTGTGACGGCGTCAAGGGCAAGGCTCAGCTGATCTCCTGCCTGGCCCCGGATCGTCGCGTGGAAGTGCGCGTCACCGGCGTGCAGGAAGTCAAACAGTAAGCCAGACGCCCATGTCTGAAAAAAGGGGCCGTGCGGCCCCTTTTTTAATCCCCTTTTTCTTCCTCTCCTGCCCGCAAAAAACCATAAAACTTGCCTGCCTTCTCACAAATTCTCCATATAGATGCGTCACTTAAATGGTTAAACCCCTTATATCGCCTATACATAATGGTGGTTAGCCATAACAAAGGGCTGGGAGCCCTATAACACCCAACATCGACGAGGAAACGCGATGAACATAAGACTGAAACCCGTGTGGATTGCATTGGCATTGGCGACGGGGGCGGCTCAGGCGGCGCCCGTTCACGACTGGTATCTGGGGGCGGGGGGCGGCTGGGCCATCGCCCATGATCTTGGCGATTTCAGTCAGGACGTCAGCAAGGATGCCACCGCCATCACCGCCTTTGGGGGCTACAACTTCACCGAGAACCTGGGGGCCGAGCTCGGTTACCTGTCGACCGGTGATTGGGATATCGCAGGCAACGACTTCAGCAGCCAGGGGGCCACCCTGTCGGTGATAGGCCGCCTGCCACTCGGTGACATCTTCTCGGTGTTCGCCGAGGGTGGCGGCTACATCTATCACGTCAAATCCATCAACGGCGGCGATGACAACCTGGCTCCCCTTGCGGGCCTTGGGTTCACCGCCAAGCTGCACGACTGGGTCGATATCCAGGCCCGTTACCGTTATCTGGTACGGGTCGGGGATGACCCTGACAACGGCAAGATCAACAGCGGCACCCAGCGCTGGGTCAGCAACATCAGCGCCGCCACCATAGAGCTGGTGCTGCACCCCAACCGCACCGTCGCCGCGATACCGGTGGCCGCGCCCATCGTCGCCGCGCCGCCCCCCGCACCTGTGCCCGTGGATCAGACCTTCAACCTGAGCTCGGATGTGCTGTTTGCCTTTGGCAAGGCGGAGCTGAAACCTGAAGGCATGAGTGCACTGGAGGATCTGTACCAGCAGATCGTCAACATCAAACCCAAGGATGGCAGCGCCGTGGTGATGGGCTACACGGATCGCATCGGCTCGGATGCCAACAATCAGGCATTGTCCGAAGCCCGTGCCAGCACGGTCGCGGACTTCCTCATCGGCAAGGGGCTGCCCGCCGACAAGGTCAGCATCGAGGGGCGTGGCGAGAGCAACCCGGTGACCGGCACCCAGTGTGATGCGGTCAAGGCAAGGGCCGCTCTCATCGACTGCCTGGCCCCGGATCGCCGGGTCGAGGTACGTGTCACCGGGGTTCAGGCCGCCGCCGACGCAGCCCCTGCAGCCGTCACAGAGCCCGCCGCCGAACAACCGGCGCAATAACCAACCCTCCTTTCCAACCGCAGCCGTGCACAAAAAAGGGATGCCTGAGCATCCCTTCTGCATTGCTGTTGCCGCCCCTTAGAAGGAGGTGCGGCGATAGCGGCGATATTCCGGTCGCCAGAAGTTCGCCTCTATGGCCTGGTCTATCACCTCATCCGGCGTCTGCACCGCCTTGCCTTGCAGCATGGCGGTCTTGGCCACCATCTTGGCGATGTAGCGGGAGACCTGATGGATGTCCGCCAGATCCGGCAGCAAGGAGCCCTCCTCCCCCTTCACCAGAGGCGAGCACTCGGCGAGTGCGCGGCTGGCCGACATCAGCATGGCGTCGGTCACCCGGTTGGCGCCGGAGGCGATGACCCCAAGGCCTATGCCCGGGAAGATGAAGGAGTTGTTGCACTGGGCGATGACGTAGCGCTTGCCCTTGTGCTCCACAGGTGCGAACGGGCTGCCGGTCGCCACCAGCACCTGGCCGTCGGTCCAGCGAATGAGATCCGCCGGGGTCGCTTCCACCCTTGAGGTGGGGTTGGAGAGCGGGAATATGATGGGACGGGCACAGTGCTTGTGCATGGTCTTGACCACCTCTTCGGTGAACAGACCCGGCTGGCCGGAGACCCCGATCAGGATATCCGGGCGACCGTGCTCCATCACCTCCAGCAGGGAGATGTTGTCCCCCACCGGCCAGTCGAGGATGCGCTCCACCGGCTGGGAGAGCTTGCGCTGGAACGGCAGCTGGTTCGGGATCTTGTCGGTGATGAGGCCGAATCTGTCCACCATGAAGACCCGGCCACGGGCCTCGGCGTCCGTCAGCCCTTCGGCCTTCATCTGCGCCACTATCTGCTCGGCGATGCCGCAACCCGCGCTGCCGGCGCCGAGGAAGGCGACCCGCTTCTCGGAGAGCTTGGCGCCAGACGCCTTGCAGGCGGCGATAAGGCTGCCCAGGGTGACGGCGGCTGTGCCCTGGATGTCGTCGTTGAAGCAGCACAGCTCATCCTTGTAGCGGTTGAGCAAGGGGGTGGCGTTGCCCTGGGCGAAGTCTTCAAACTGCAGCAAGATCTCGGGCCAGCGGCGTTTGACCGCCTGGATGAAGGCATCGACGAACTCGTCGTACTCCTCCCCCGAGATGCGCGGATTGCGCCAGCCCATGTAGAAGGGATCATTCAGCAGTTGCTGGTTGTTGGTGCCGACGTCCAGCACCACGGGCAGGCAGTAAGCCGGGGAGATGCCGCCACAGGCGGTGTAGAGCGACAGCTTGCCGATGGGAATGCCCATGCCGCCGATGCCCTGATCGCCGAGACCCAGGATCCGCTCGCCGTCGGTGACCACGATCACCTTGACGTTCTGCTTGGTGGCGTTTTGCAGCATGTCATCGATCCTGTCCTTGTCCGGATAGGAGATGAAGAGGCCACGGGCGCGGCGATAGATGTTGGAGAACTCTTCGCACGCCTTGCCCACGGTCGGGGTGTAGATGACCGGCAGCATCTCGGGTAAATGGTTGGTCAGCAGGCGGTAGAACAGGGTCTCGTTGGTATCCTGGATGTTGCGCAGATAGATGTGTCTGTCCATGTCGTTGCCAAACGCCATGAACTGGCGATAGGCGCGCACCGCCTGCTCTTCGATGGTTTCGATGTTCTGGGGCAACAGGCCTTCCAGGTTGAAGCTGCTGCGCTCCTCGCTGGTGAAGGCGCTGCCCTTGTTGAGCAATGGGGTCTCCAGCAGGGCCGGACCGGCGTAGGGGATGTAGAGAGGACGTTTCTGATTATTATCTTCTTCAAACATGGATCTGTACCTTGACTGTGTGGCCCGCCGATCCTATGGGCTTGCGTCACTAATTTCAAAGAGTTTGCACATCCGTTGCAAAAGGTTTGCGACCCAGTCGACGAAAGGCCCCCGGGGTCTGACCAGTGAGGCGACGAAAGCGGTTCGCAAAGTTCGCCCCATCGCTGTAGCCGACCCGGCTGGCGAGCTCGCCGAGGGGCCAGTTGGTGTAGAGCAGCAGCTGGCGCGCCTTGTTCATCCGAAGCTGGGTCAACCAGGCCATGGGGCCCATGCCAAACGCCTGCCGGCAGAGCCGATGCAGGTGCGGCACTGAGCAGGCCATCTGGTCTGCCAGCAGGGCCACGCTCCAGGGCTCGTCCAGACGCGCCTCCACCCGCCGAAACAGCGCCTGCAACCGCAGCTCAGGAGTGCCACGCACCTCCCCCTGCAAGGCTCTGTCAAGCAGCGCCAGCAGCAGGCTGAGCAGCTGGGGCTGCAGCGGCGATCTCACCCCCTCCCCCTGCATCAGGCTGAGCAGGTGATAGAGCTGCTCCCCCTCCTCCCCCTGCCAGATGCGATGACCGAGCCGGTGCAGGTGGCGCCAGCGCGGCACGTCGTCCAGCAGGATCCAGCTGGTCTGCCAGCGCTCCCCGGCGAGGCGCAGGCCACCGGGCACGGCAGCGGGCAAAAACACCAGGGCCCCGGCCGGTATGGGCTGCTCACCGCCGTCGGTGAGCAGGACGCCCCCCTCGTCGTGGCTCACCATCAGGATGTGGAACTCGGGCCGGTTGCGACGGATGAGGTAGTGATCCCGAATGTGGGAGAGACCGGTCAGGAAGATGCCCGCCTCGCCGAGCAGGGGCAGCCCCTCGCGCCCCAGCATGCGCTCATCGCAGCCGGGGGCGATTTCCAGACATTCGCTCGCAAAGCTCATGGCACCTCAACAAGATAGTTTTGCACAAGAAAACCGAGAGTCGCTCACAGTGGGTCTGCCCGGACTCGCGCCTATCATACCCTCGAAATATGTCATCTTTTACCAACCCGGTTAACAGATATGAATTATTGGCAAGCGATTTTAAAACAAACCACCGACCGCGAGTTCATGACGCGATTGTGGCGACTGGCCCTGCCGGTCTCGCTGCAATCCATGATGTTCTCCCTGCTGGGTCTCATCGACATCATGATGGTGAGCCAGCTTGGCACCACGGCCGTGGCGGCCGTCGGCTTGGGTAACCGGGTTTTCTTCTTCAACCTGCTGGTGATAGCGGGCCTCTCTGGCGGGGTCTCGGTGTTGGCGGCGCAATATTACGGCCGGGGGGATCTGGCCGGCGTACGCCGCTCCCTGGCGCTGGCGCTGGTCGGCGCCCTGCTGGTGAGCCTGCCGTTCGCCCTCATCTATGTGCTCTCACCGGGCAGCGTGCTCGGCTTTGCCAGCCAGGATCCCGAACTGCGCGCCCTGGCGGATGAGTTTTTGATGATCACAGGTGCCACCATCCTCTGCACCGCCGTGGTGGTGCCGCTGGAAGCGGCCCTGCGCTCGGTAGGCAACGCGGCGGCGCCGACCCGCATCGGCATCATCGCCATCATAACCAACGTCATCCTCAACTACGCCCTCATCTTCGGCAACCTGGGTTTCGAGGCCATGGGGGTCGCGGGCTCGGCCTGGGGCACGACCATCTCCCGTCTGCTGCAAACCGCACTATTGCTTCTCTATGTGCTGCGCCAGGAGTCCAGACTGGTGCCGCGCAAGCCGGACTGGCTGGCGGCCTTCAAGCGCAAGGAGGTGGTGCGCTTCACCCTGATCGCCCTGCCGCTGCTGCTGCACGACGGCCTCTGGGCCTTTGGCATGCTGCTGTATGGCTTCCTCTATGCCCATCTCGGCACCGATTCCCTGGCCATCATGACCACCCTCGGGACCCTGGAGAGCATTCTCATCTCCCTGTTCTTCGGGTTGGCGGTGGCCTGCTCCACCCTGCTCGGTCACCGGCTCGGGGCAGAGGAATATGATGCCGCATGGCAGCATTCTCAGCTGTTCCTGCTGCTTGCCCCCATAGGCGCCTTGCTGGTCGGCATCGCCGTCTGGCTGCTGCAGACCAATCTGCTACAGTGGGTGGGCAATCTGCCCCCGGAGCTGATGGGCGAGGCGGGTCAGGTGCTCGGCATCATGTGCCTCGGCATGCTGCTCAAGGTGTTCAACATGGTGGGCATCATAGGGGTGCTGCGCTCCGGCGGCGATGTGAACTACAGCATCTTCATCGACATCATCGGCATGTGGTGCATCGGCCTGCCGCTCGCCTGGGCGGCGGTCAGCCTGCTCGGCTGGTCCCTCTCCTGGGTGGTGGCCGTGGTCTTGCTGGAGGAGCTCTCCAAGGTGCTGCTGGTGCAGCGCCGCATTCGCCAGCGCCGCTGGCTCAAAAACCTGGTGATGGGCTGATGAGCGGGCAAAATGCGGGGTCACATCAATGACAGAAAAACCCTCTTTGCAGTATGCTGGGTCCCTCTTCAATCAGCGGCAGGGACACCATGCCCTGTCAGTAGTCGTTTAAGGAGACGAGCATGCAACCAGAAAAAGAGCTGATCACCGAGACTGCCCTGCTGGAGATGGCCAACGGCATCATCAAGAACCACGAGGACTTCATCCACGGCATGCACGCCGATTCGGTGGAGCAGAAGGGGGAGATCCTGGTGTTCAAGGGGGAGTTCTTCCTCGGCGAGGATGGCACCCCGACCGGCAAGACCATGGCGGTGTTCAACATGTTCAAGCTGCTGGCCCAGCAGTTGTCAGGCAAGTATCGCCTGCGTTAAGCGCCGCTCGGCCTTGCGAAGATGCCACCCCTGGGGTGGCATCTTGCGTTTCTGGCCCGCCAAGATGAGCGGTTCTGTCCCCTTGCTCGGCTACTCGTGAAAGGCCTTGCCGAGATTCTCCAGCCGGGCGGCCAGGGGCGGCAGGCACTGGCTGCTCTGGGTCAGGGCGCCTATGTTGCCGGCGTTGCACTCGGCAATCTGCTGTACCCTGTGCAGGCGCTCGCCTATCTCCACCGATACCCTGGACTGCTGCTGGGTGGTGGCCGAGATCAGGCCGTTGAAGCGGTTGATCTTGGTGATGTCGTCCGCCACCACCTGCAACATGCGAACCGCCGCCTGACTGGCCGAGACGCAGCGCTCCACCCCCTCCCGACTGAGGTGCATGGCGCTGGCGGCCTGCCGGCTGCCTTGCTGCAACTGCTCGATGATGAGCTTGATCTCGCTGGTGGACACGGACGTCTTCTCGGACAGGCTGCGCACCTCTTCGGCCACCACCGCAAAGCCGCGCCCCTGCTCGCCCGCTCGCGCCGCCTCGATGGCGGCATTGAGCGCCAGCAGGTTGGTCTGCTGGGCGATGTCGTGGATCACCGCCAGCACCTGGCCTATCTGCTCGCTCTGTTGTGCCAGGGACTGCACCGTCTGATCGGTATCATTGATGCTGGTCGCCAGCACCAAGATGTCTTGCCGGGTCTGATCCACCGTCTCTCGCCCCTTGCCCACCTGATCGCTGGCCTCGCCGGCGCACTGCAATGTGTGCTCCACGTGGCCGCCAATCTCCTCCATGGCCGTGAGCATCAGTCCCATGGAATCGCTCATCCGCGCCACCTCATCTAGCTGATGCTGGGCGCCCTCTTCCAGTGTGCTGCCCACCCGGGAGAGATCCCGGCTCAGCTCCCCCAGGCTGCGGCTGTCGCGCACCACACCGTCCACCAGGTTGGAAACCTGTTCGAGGAAGTGATCGAAGCGCTGCCCGGAGGAGAGCCTGACCTCCTGGGACGCCGCATACATGCCGGAACCCTTGTTGAGCTGATTGGCCGCCACCAGCACCTTGTCCAGCACCTCCTGGTTTTCGGTGGCATCCGCCAGGCTCAGGCTCGCCAAATAGATGAGGATCACGCTCTCCACCACCACGTAGAAGGCGTGCAGGAAGATCATGCCCCAGCCGCCGTGGGTCGCCATCACATAGACGGGGAAGCCGGCGTGCTGCAGCACATGAAACAGGACGTGGTGCACCGCGATCACCGCCGCCGCAATCACTATGGGCAACCAGTCCCGATAGAAGGTGAGCACCGCCAGCAACACGAAGATGCCGAAATGGATCTCGATGACCCCTCGCGCCTGATTGATGTGCAGCGCCGCCATCACCATCAGCCCGACCCCGATGAGGCAGCGCAGGGTGCGGGTCCCCGCCAGTACCCGGTAGAGGGCCGTCAGGACTAGGCAGACCGGCGCCCCTATGAGGGCGGTCTGTAGCCAGGTATTGTGCCAGAGCGCCAATCCAGCAGAACAAAGCAGCGTAAACCAGAGCAATCCCAGCATGATGCGATCGCCATTACGATAATGGCTGCTAAAACCGGCGGTTGTCGTCATGCACTCTCTCCTTGAGATCCCAACAATTTCACCCTGTAACAGGATAGAAGCCGCTTTCGTAGCCAATGACGAAACTGTTAATAATCTTGCGAATTGAGCGAAGATGGGGTCAAAGAAGACCCTTTTATGGGCTACAGGGTAGGAAGAGGGGATCCCGCCGGGGCAATCATGTCGAATGCCCGCGGCGGCGAATGCCAAGGAGTTAAATGCGTCAGGCCACGCTGGCGTTAATGGGTTTGCTCAGCAGGGCGCTCTCGTCGATGACACAGTTGCGCCCCGCCATCTTGGCCAGGTAGAGGCACTCGTCGGCCCGGTTCAGCAGCGCCTCTATGCCCTCACCGCGCCGAGCCAGGGTCAGGCCTATGCTCACCGTCACCTCCAGCAGCTCATCTGAGGTGGGACTCTTCACCAGCCGTGCCTCCACCGCCACCCGCATCCGCTCGGCCACCCGCTTGGCCTGGACCAGATCGCCGCACCCCGGCAACAGGATGGAAAACTCTTCCCCGCCGTAGCGACCGAGCACCATGCCGGGCTCCAGCTGCTCGCTCAGGGTCGCCGCCACCTCCTTGAGCACCGCATCCCCCGCCAGGTGGCCATAGGTGTCGTTGATGCGCTTGAAGCGATCCAGATCCAGCAGCAACACCACGAAGGGTTTCTGCTTGGCGAGCAGATTGGCCCTGGCCTGCTCGATCTGCTTCATCAGGAGCCGCCGGTTCATCATGCCGGTGAGCTCGTCCGTGGTGGACTCCCGGTAGAGCTGCAGCAGCATGTTGAGCTGACCGCACTGTACCCAGGCGCTCGCGACCGTGAACAGGGCCAGCAGCCAGACTTGGTTGAGGGTCTGCAGGCTCCAGAGCGGCTGCTCCGTCAACCACCAGTTGCCCGCCAGCATAGTGACCAGGATGCCCCCCGCCAGTTGCAGGCCGAGGGAGAGGGGGATGGGGAAGATGGCGAACAGGCTGATCAGCAAATAGGGGAAGGCCATGTAGCCCGCCTGCAGCTCCTGCTCGGAGCCGAAGGTGCGCAGGCAGATGAGGGAGAACAGCATCATCACCGCCATCAGATAGCCGAGGGCCAGTTTCATGCGCACCCGCTTGAAATGGATCAGATAAGAGAGGGGGATGAGCGGCGAGAGCGCCAGCAGGCAGAAGACACGGGCCTTGAGCAGGGCATCGAACTGGCTGGGGGTCAGGGTCAGCCAGTCCACCAGCGCCCAGGCGGGGAGCCCAATCATCAGCAGACAGGTCAGCAGCCGAAGGCGCACCGTCATGAAGCCCATCCGGGTCAGGGTAAAATCTTCGGAATGTGCCTTGGCACTCCAAAACTCCGACAACTTCAGCATCCAGAGTCTCCATATGACAACTGAGCGCTCATTCTACACCGTACGCACCGAGATGGAGCGCAACGGAGCAGATTTATCGCCCGAGGCCGCCACGCAAACCGGCAGATCATAATCACCGCGCGCAAACGTTTCAACCCATCCAGAAATAAACCGTTTCCTGCTCAATTAACGCTGGAAAGCCTCATTTCAATCACTACAATAGCGCCCAAATTTTCTCCCCCTCCCCACAAAATTTGAGGTATTTATGGAACAGGCTGCCGTTTCGCGCGCCCCCATCGCAGAGACACATCCCCCGAGGCGCCCCCACAGCGAGCTGGTCTACGGCATAGAGGAGGTCCCGCCTCTGCCCCAGACCCTGTTCGCCGCCCTGCAGCATATGCTCGCCATGTTTGTCGCCATCATCACCCCGCCCCTCATCATCGCCAATGCTCTCGGTCTCCCCGCCGCCGACACCCGCTATATCGTCTCCATGTCCCTGGTCATGTCCGGCATCGCCTCATTCATCCAGACCCGTCGCTTCGGCCCCCTCGGCTCCGGCCTGCTGTCGGTGCAGGGCACCAGCTTCAACTTCCTAGGTCCCATCATCGCCTCCGGCCTCGCTCTCAAGCAGGCGGCCATGCCCACCGAGGATCTGCTGGGCACCCTGTTCGGCACCATGCTGGCGGCGGCCCTCACAATCGTCGTGATGAGCCGCTTCCTGCACCTGGTCAAACGGATCATCACGCCGCTGGTGACCGGTATCGTGGTGCTGCTGATCGGCCTGACCCTGATAAAAGTGGGCCTCATCAGCATGGGAGGCGGCTACGGCGCGCTCGCCGATGGCAGCTTCGCGAGCCACACCAATCTCTTCCTCTCCCTGCTGGTGCTCGGCCTCATCGTGCTGCTGCAGCGCAGCCGCAACCCCTGGCTGCGCCTCTCCGCCATCATGCTCGCCATGCTGGTGGGCTACGCCGCCGCCCTGCTGCTCGGCAAGGTGAGCCCACCGACCTTCGAGGGTCCCCTGGTGATGGTGCCCATCCCGCTGCACTACGGCCTTGGCTTTGACTGGCAGTTGTTCGTGCCGCTCGCCATCATCTTCGTGGTGACGGCGCTGGAAGCCATCGGTGACATGACGGCGACCTCCGATATCTCCGGCGAACCCCTGGAAGGGCCCGTCTACATGGCGCGGATCAAGGGAGGCGTGCTGGCCGACGGTGCCAACTCCATGCTGGCGGCTGTCTTCTCCACCTTCCCCATGTCCACCTTCGCCCAGAACAACGGCGTCATCCAGCTGACCGGGGTGGCCAGCCGCCACGTCGGCCTCTTCATCGCCGCCATGCTCGCCCTGCTCGGCCTGTTCCCGGCGGTGGCGAGCCTGGTGCAGCAGATACCCGAACCCGTGCTCGGCGGCGCGACCATCGTCATGTTCGGCACAATCGCCGCCGCCGGGGTGCGCATCATCTCCCGCGAGGAGCTGGACCGCCGCGCCCTGATGATACTGGCGGTCTCGCTCGCCATGGGGCTCGGTGTCGCCCAGGTGCCCGAGGTGCTGCAACACCTGCCGGAGCTCGCCAGGAGCGTGCTCTCCTACGGCGTCGCCACCGGCGGCCTCACCGCCATCATCATGAACCTGCTGTTACCCAAGCGCAGCCAGGCCCACGCCTAATCCATTCCGACCAAGCCCCGCCATGCGGGGCTTTACCTACCTGCACACCACGGGTACTGTGCTTGGCAGCCTCTGCCTCAGGATGCCCTTCATGCCCTATACCCTGCTGCCTTCCCCACCCGCCAGCCATACCCCGGACCAGATATTGACCCAGGAGCAGCAGTGGCTGCGGGAGTGCGCCCATGACGGCCGAGCCCGTGCCCACCTCTGGCAGGGGCCCCAGTGTCTCATCGTCACCCGCAAGGACGTGCGTCTGCCCCGTTATCAGGCAGCCTGTGAGCGGCTCGCCGCCGAGGGCTGGCCCGTGCATGTGCGTGACAGCGGCGGCACCGCCGTGCCCCACGGCGCCGGCATCCTCAACTTGTCTATTATGCTGCCGCGCACCACCACGGATCTCGGTCACTACTACCAGCTGTTGGGGGCGCCGCTGCTGGCCCTGCTCGGGGAATATGGCCTTGAAGGCGGCTACGACTTTGTGCCCGGCTCCTTTTGCGACGGTCAGTACAATCTGGTGATCGAGGGCCGCAAGGTCACCGGCACCGCCCAGCGCTGGCTGGCGCCGGGCCAGACTCATCGGGGCGCCGTGCTGGCCCAGGCCATGCTGCTGGTGGCAGGCGACGTGGACGAGGGCACCCGGATGGCGAGCCGTTTTTACGAGTTGGCGGGCGGGGAGCTGCGCTTTCTCCCCGGCACCTCCACCACGCTCGCGCACGCTATCCGCTGGCAGGGTAGCGGGACCGAGCTGGTAAACAAGGTGCGAGCACGGCTGGAGAGCCTATTGAGCGAAGAGCCTCTCCCTTCACCCTGACCCTCTCCCAGTGGGAGAGGGAAGACGTCCTCCCTACTGCCGTTTATGCAAATGGCGCAGCAAATAAAAAAGCCACGACCTGGGTCGTGGCTTTTTGTTGGCATCCGGGGCAATCAGACTCAGGCAGCCTGCGGCTCGGGCTCCCTGTCGGTGTCCCGGCCGAAGTAGGCGCGGGTCTCGGCGATCACCACGTGGCGCAAGCCGATGAGACCGATGAGGTTGGGCACCGCCATCAGGCCGTTGACGATATCCGCCAAGAGCCAAATCATGTCCAGATGGAGGAAGGCGCCGCTCGCCACCAGCACCAGATAGATGAGGCGGTAGGGCTTGATGGCCTTGACCCCGAACAGGTACTCGGTGCAGCGCTCGCCGTAGTAGTTCCAGCCGAGGATAGTAGTGAAGGCAAAGAACAGCAGACCTATGCTCACCAAATACTGGCCGACCTGGGCATCCAGCCCCTGGGCGAAGGCGGCGCTGGTCATGGCGGCGCCGCTCAAGTCCCCGCTCCAGACCCCGGTCACCACCAGGGTCAGGCCCGTCATGGTGCAGATGATCAGGGTATCGATGAAGGTGCCTGTCATGGAGACCAACCCCTGCTCCACACAGGAATCCGTCTTGGCCGCCGCCGCAGCTATGGGGGCCGAGCCCAGACCTGACTCGTTGGAGAATACCCCCCGCGCCACCCCGGACTGGATTGCCAGCATGATGCCGGCGCCGACAAAGCCGCCGGTGGCGGCGTGGCCGGTGAAGGCGCTGTTGATGACCAGTAGTACCGCATCCGGCAGGGCGCCGGCGTTGTTCACCAGCACCCCGGCGCAGGCCAGGATGTAGAAGATGGCCATGAAGGGCACCACCTTGCTCGACACGCTGGAGATGGACTGGATCCCCCCAAGCGTCACCAGGGCGACGATCAGGGTCAGCACCACGGCGGTTGCCTCGCGGGGCACCGAGAAGGAGAGGCTCATGGCATCCGAGATGGCGTTGACCTGGGGGAAGGTGCCGATGCCGAAGAAGGCGACACCTATGCCGAACAGGGCGAACAGCTTGGCGAGCGGCTTGGAGCCGAGCCCCTTCTCCAGGTAATACATGGGACCACCCGCCATCTGGCCGTTGGCGTCCTGTTGGCGATATTTGACCGCCAAGAGGCACTCGGCGTACTTGGTGGCCATGCCGAACAGGGCCGCCATCCACATCCAGAACAGGGCGCCCGGGCCCCCGAGCTTGATGGCGGTGGCGACCCCGACGATGTTGCCGGTGCCGATTGTGGCGGAGAGCGCGGTGCAGAGTGCGCCGAAGCTGGAGACGTCCCCCTGCTTGCCATGGCCCTGATCGCGACCAAATACCAGCTTGAGGGCGAGGGGCAGGCGCACGATCTGAAGCAGACCCAGACGCAGGGTGAGATAGATACCGGTCCCGACAAGCAGGATCAGCAGGGGCGGACCCCAGACAAAGCTATCGATGGCGCTGAGCGCCGCTTGAATTGATGACATGCATCCTCCTTAAAAAACAACGATTAAGGAGGAGAAGGATGATCTTCCCATAGGTGTCGCGATCCCCAAAGGCGATCGGATGCGGGCCAAGAACGGGTTTACACTCTTACTGCGAGGCCGTGATCAAGGCTCATGTGCTGCTCAGAATCCTCATGTATTCACATACACTCCGGTTCCTGCGCTGCTCTTTACCTTGCTGACGACCTCTCGTGACAGCTCGTGAACAGTTCTAAGCTCAGGTACAACCATCCCATCCCCTCTGTCCTTTTGCCTGAGAGTTTCCGACCCCCGACTGCGATGCAGTCAGGATGCCTTGCTCCTTCGGCGCCCGATCTAACGGGTCTCTCCAGAGTATCGTCCAGTAGCAGTCCACACCGGTTGCCCGGTACCTGAAAGATTCACTTCTTCGGTGGATGGTCCCCCATCGCTCTCCTGCTACCTTCATCCGAACTAGTTTGGATTAGGAAGCGGGCATGGTAATCCAAAAACTGTGAGCTGTCTCGCACTAGCCCGGCTCTGCCTGCGCTTTTTTCCCGCGAAGCGATTGCGCCGACAAGATGTTAAATGCTCGTTACCTATCAATAAGTTAACGCACGATTCTCACACCGCCCCCAACAGACAGCCGACTGCGGGTTTTATATCGATAGCCTATTTCGTCTCGACCAGAAAAACTTGCCAACATATCCAATCAAAATGCTTGCACACAAACGCAATAAGCCGATAATCCCGCGCATAACTAAGCACTTTGCATTCAAGTTATGCACTGTGTCTGGTTGGTCCCTCCGGACCACTCGCCTGAGCCGGCCGTCGCCGGTTCAATCGCATAAGGCTTGGGCATATCGCGCCCCCTAAGGACTTTCAAAAGAGAATGAACGAGACCCTGGTCGCACAAGATTACCGTCAACTGGTTGAACAATTTGGCTCACCCCTGCTGCTGCTCGACAAGGCAGCCGTCCGCAAACAGTATCGGGCCCTGGTGGCCGCCCTGCCCGATGTGCGCTTGCATTATGCACTCAAACCCCTGCCCCATGAGGCAGTGGTCTCTGTCTTGAAGGAAGAGGGCGCCTGTTTCGATCTGGCGACCAATGGCGAAGTGGATCTGGTGCGCAGCCAAGGGGTTCGCCCGGGCCGTTGCATTCACACCCATCCCATCAAGCGCGACAGCGACATTCGCTATGCGCTGGAGTTTGGCTGCACCGTGTTTGTCTATGACAACCCGCTGGAGCTGGAGAAGTTCCTGCCCTACAAGGACGAGGTGAAGCTGCTGCTGCGGGTCAGCTTCCCGAACCCGGAGACCAAGGTCGATCTCTCCAAGAAGTTCGGCTGCACCCCGGAACAGGCGCTGCCGCTGCTGCAACTGGCCCAGGCCAAGGGCATCAAGGTGATGGGGCTGTCGTTCCACGTCGGCTCCCAGGTGCCCCACTCCCGTCGTCACGTGCAGGCCATCGACGCCTGCCGCGAGATCATGGAGCAGGCATGGGATCTCGGCCTCAAGCCCTGGGTGCTGGATATCGGCGGCGGCTTCCCGGTGGATTATGAGGGCGGCGAGTTCGACATCGACGGCTTCTGCGCCCCCATTCGCGAAGCGCTCGCCCGCTTGCCCGCCACCGTGCAGAAGATTGCCGAGCCGGGCCGCTTCATCAGCGCGCCGGCCATGACCTCGGTGGCCTGCGTGATGGGCAAGGCCCACCGCGGCGACAAGATCTGGTACTACCTGGATGACGGCCTCTATGGCAGCTATAACGGCCAGCTCTATGACCACGTCACCTACCCGGTGAGCACCCCCTACGCCAGCGGTGCGCTGCACAACGCCGTGCTCTCCGGCCCCACCTGTGACAGCGTGGACGTGATCCGGGACGGCATCATGCTGCCGGATCTGGAGATAGGCGAGCTGGTGGTCGGTCGGGTGATGGGAGCCTACACCTGGGCCTCCGCCTCCACCTTCAACTTCTTCCCCAAGGCCAGCATCCTCATCCTGGACAGCGCCCAGAAGCAGAAACTGGTGGCCGTGGCCTAAACCGCCACCGAGTGCACCAATAAAAAGGGGGAAGCCGATGCTTCCCCCTTTTTTATGTCAATCTGCAGGTCGATAAGGTCGGCGACCTATGGTGAACAGTGGCTAAATCAGCCTTATTTAACAGAATAAACGACTACTAATCTAACGCTTTTTAGATAAATTGACTGCCAAGCAGCCAGAATGTGTAGGCCACGAAGATGGCGAGCAACAAGCCCCCTTCCCAGCGGTTGATCCGCCCCTGCCCCTTGCGACCGAGACACATCACCAGCAGCAGCAGGGTCAGCCCCATCATCACGGACCAGTCACGGGACAGTACCATGGAATCCACATCGAGCGGCGCTATGCCGGCGGCGATGCCGACCACCGCCAAGGTGTTGAACAGGTTGGAGCCGAGCACGTTGCCGAGGGCCAGATCGTGCTCCTTCTTGCGAATGGCGATGAGAGAGGAGGCGAGCTCCGGCAATGAGGTGCCCACCGCGACTATGGTCAGGCCAATCACCAGATCGCTGATGCCGAGCGCCTGGGCTATGGTGACCGCGCCCCATACCAGCAGGCGGGAGGCCAGGATCAGCAGCACCAGACCCACGACCAGCCAGAGGATGGCGCTCTTGAGGGACATGCCCTCGCTGCTGATGTCGTCCTCGGTGTCCGCATCCAGGGCATCCCCCTTGCCGCGCATGCCGGCCCAGATGGACCAGCCCATCAGCATCAGGAAAACGGCGCCCAGGATCAGGGCATCCATGCCGCCCAGATGACCATCCATCAGCAAGGCGCCGGAGAGCAAGGTGATGCCGAGCAGTATGGGGATCTCTTTGCGCACCACCTGCGAGGAGACGGCGATGGGGCTGATCAGGGCGGTCAGACCCAGGATCAGGGCGATATTGGTGATGTTGGAGCCATAGGCGTTGCCAAGCGCCAGGCCCGGGTTGCCCTGGGAGGCCGCCAGGGCGGAGACCACCATCTCGGGGGCCGAGGTGCCAAAGCCGATGATCACCATGCCGATGAGCAAGGGCGGCATGCCGGCGTAACGGGCGGTCGCGGCGGCGCCGTCCACAAATTTATCCGCACTCCAGACCAGCAGCGCCAGTCCGGCAATCAGGGCAACAAAAGCCAGAGTCATATTCTTCTATTCCGTCCACTGCAAACACGAGAGCCAGGCGCTGTGCCTGGCTCCACCCAAAAGCGGGCCCAGTGTAGCGAGCCGACTTGCTATTTCAAGCGTTAATCAAACAATGATTAACATTTCACAGGGCCGCCAGCAGACTCTCTGCCCCCGACACCTCGAACTTGCCTGGCGCCTCCACGAACAGCTGCTGCACCACCCCATCCACGGCTATCAAGGCGAAGCGCTGGGCACGCAGACCGCCGAAGGCCCCTGTCTCCTTGGCAAGGCCGAGGGCCCGGGTCCAGCTGCTGTCCCCATCCGCCAGCATGGTGATGGCCTCGGCGTTCTGGGCAGCCTGCCAGGCCTTCATCACGAAGGCATCGTTCACCGACAGGCAATAAATGGCGTCGACGCCCTTGGCCTGAAACTCGTCCGCCAGCACCACATAACCGGGCAGGTGGGCGTTGGAGCAGGTGGGGGTAAAGGCGCCGGGCACGGCGAACAGCACCACCTTCTTGCCCGCAAACAGGGCCTGGGTATCCAGCACCTGCTTGCCATCCGGGGTGATGAAGGTAAATTCGCCCGCGGGCAGGGATTGGCCAACTGTGATCATGATGTCTCGTCCTTAAGTGGAGGGCAGGAGCCCCAGTCTACTCCAAGCCGGAAGAGGGGGACACAGGCCCGGCCTGCTGGTGATATCGCCAGATAGCGATGGCCTGCCGGGAGCCATGGAAAGTGCATTGGGCAGCCCGCACCGAACGGTTTGTCTCGCCAGCGAGGCAGCCCAATTGAAATAGCCAGCAGAGGACGGGGGATTGGGTCACTCACGCCGCTAGCCTCAGCCCAGCTGGCGAGCCTGCCAGGTTGAAATGGCCAACAGGGAATCAGGCGTGAATTCGGCGGCCCGCTCTGCTATCTCGACGAGGCTCATCCAGTGCACCTCGCTCACCTCTTCCGCCTGCAGTTGCAGCGGGCCCTGATAGCGACAACTGAACAGGCCACCCCAGACCCTGTACCCCTCCCCTTCGGCGTAGAAGGTACCAAAACTCTGCAGGGGCACATCAAAGATACCCAGCTCCTCCGCCAGTTCACGCCTGGCACTGGGCTCCATCACCTCGCCCTGGGTCACCACACCGCCGGCGCAGGCATCCAGCATGCCGGGGCAGAAGTCTTTGCCGAGGGTCCGCCGCTGTACCAGGATACGGCCCTCATCATCCAGCACCAGGATATAGCTGGCGCGGTGGCGCAGGTTCTCCCGCCGCACCCGGGCCCGCTCGGCGACGCCTATTACGCGATCTTGCTCATCTACTACGTCCACCCACTCCACGCGAGGCACCTTGTTAAGATCTTTTGATGAGCCGCAGTATATCGGGCCAGGACACTGCCACCGCACAACTTTTTCAACGATTCAGACACTCGGCATCCAGATCCAGGGTATGAGTTTATGGATTCATACAAACCTCTATCAAATGTCATATTAGTGTCACGAGACGACGGCATAGTGTGCCCTGTCCAAACAACGGGGTGTTTTGCCATGAAGGTGTTCAAGCAGTTGTCTCCTCGCCAGATTGCCCGCCATATCAAGAGCTTCCATCGAGGAAGTTTCATGGTAGAGGCATTGGGGCGATTCGAGTTTCAGGGTGGGGTCATCGATTTGAAGACGTTGAGCTGTCACCAGGCCTTGCGGCTGGCCCGGCAGATCAATCTGGCGGTGCGGGATCTGCGCACCACGGCCCTGTTGCCTGGCTGACATACTCCTTTCCGTCTGTAGTCTGCTTCCATGTACATTTTTGGCCCGCCGCTCACCGAGCGGGCGGGCCTTTTTCATGAGGAGGCAAGGCGGGATTCAATGCTGCAGGATCTGGGAGAGGAACAGCTTGGTGCGCTCCGACTGGGGATGGTCGAAGAACTGATCCGGCACGTTCTCCTCGATGATCTGGCCCCTGTCCATGAAGATCACCCGATCCGCCACTTGCTTGGCAAAGCCCATCTCATGGGTGACGCAAAGCATGGTCATCCCCTCATGGGCCAGCTCCACCATGACATCCAGTACCTCCCGCACCATCTCGGGATCGAGCGCCGAGGTGGGCTCATCGAACAGCATGACTTGCGGGTTCATGCACAGGCTGCGTGCTATGGCCACCCGCTGCTGCTGACCGCCGGAGAGCTGGCCCGGGTACTTGAGGGCCTGCTCCGGGATCCGCACCCGGCGCAAGAAGGTCATGGCGATCTCCTCGGCCTCCTTGCGCGGCAACTGCTTGACCCAGATGGGGGCTAGGCAGCAGTTTTCCAGCACCGTCAGGTGCGGGAAGAGGTTGAAGTGCTGGAACACCATGCCCACCTCCCGGCGTACCGTCTCTATGTTCTTGAGATCCGAGGTGAGCGCCGTGCCCTTCACCAGGATGTCGCCGCTCTGGTGCTCTTCGAGGCGGTTGATGCAGCGGATCATGGTGGACTTGCCGGAACCAGACGGGCCACAGATGACTATCTTCTCGCCCTTGCTCACCTGCAGGTTGATGTTACGCAACACATGAAACTCGCCATACCATTTGTTGACGTCTCTGAGTGCAACCACTGTGTCCATCGTCATTTTGAAGCTACTCCTGCTACTCGTGGTCGTTCCACTTGCTGTCCATGAAAATCGCCATGCTTTGCCGTCGCCATTGTCGTCATCGTTAACCTGCTCCTAATGCTTGTGGCCCGTGTTGAGCTTGCGTTCCAGATAGATGGAGTAACGGGACATGCCGAAACAGAACATCCAGAAGATCATGGCGATAAACACATAGGCCTCGGTCGAGAAGCCAAGCCAGGCCGGATCCGCCAGCGCCACCTTGGAGATGGCGAGCAGGTCGAACAGGCCTATGATCAGCACCAGACTGGTGTCCTTGAACAGCGAGATAAAGGTGTTCACCAGGGAGGGAATGGTGATCTTGAGGGCCTGGGGCATGATGATGAGCCCCATCACCTTCCAATAGGAGAGCCCGAGCGCCTCCCCCGCCTCGTACTGCCCCTTGGGGATCGCCTGCAGGCCACCGCGCACCACCTCCGCCACATAGGCCGACTGGAACAAGATGATGCCGATGAGGGCGCGCAACAGCTTGTCGAGCTCCACCTCGCTGGTCATGAACAGTGGCAACATGACGGATGCCATGAACAGCACAGTGATGAGCGGTACCGCCCGCCAGAACTCGATATAGACGGTGGAGAGGCTGGAGATGACCGGCATGTGGGAGCGACGCCCCAGTGCCAGCAAGATCCCGAATGGCAGCGCGACGGCTATCCCCACCACCGCCAACACCAGGGTCAGCATCAAGCCGCCCCAGCGGTTGGTCTCCACGACCTCGAGGCCGGCGCCACCGTGGATCAGCAGGAAGGCGATGACCGGAAACACCAGCAGGGTGAACAGTGCGAGCCAGCCCTTGCGCGGCGTACGCGGCCAGATCAGCAGCGCCAGCAGCACCGCCAAGCCCACAAAGGCCAGGTTGATGCGCCAATACTGATCCCCTGGGTAGAAGCCGTAGAGATATTGGCCGAGCCGGCTCTCGATAAAGATCCAGCAGGCGCCCCCCTGCACACAGTCGGCACGACTGCTGCCCTGCCAGGTAGCCGAGAACAGCGCCCAGTCCAGGGCCGACCAGATGAGGGGCAGCAGCAGGTAGGCCAGTACCAGGGTCAGCAACCCATTCCACCAGTTGGGGAACAGATTCTGCCGCAGCCAGGCCAGCACACCACGCCGGTTGTCCGGGGGCGGCAGCGCCTCTTGCAACTCATTCACATGCATACGGCCTCCCCATGACTATTGGAATACAGCGAAGCAAGCTGACGGTCCTCTATTCCTCGTTGTTTCATCGACATAAGACCTCCTAGCGCTCGACCAGCGTCATCTTGCGGTTATAGATGTTCATCAGCACCGAGGTGGTGATACTGATGAGGAGATAGACCCCCATGGTCATGGCGATCACTTCAATAGCCTGCCCCGTCTGGTTGAGAGTGGTGCCCATGAACACCGAGACCAGATCCGGGTAGCCGATGGCGGTGGCCAGGGACGAGTTCTTGGTGAGGTTCAGGTACTGGCTGGTGAGCGGCGGTATGATGACCCGCATCGCCTGCGGAATAATGACCAGTCGAAGCGTCTTGGTGGGGGATAACCCCAGCGCGGAGGCCGCTTCCGTCTGCCCCTTGCTGATGGCTAGGATGCCGGAGCGCACTATCTCGGCGATGAAGGCCGCCGTGTAGATGGTCAGCGCCAGCAGCAGCGCCGCGAGTTCCGGCAAGACCGTCAACCCGCCCCGGAAGTTGAAGCCCTGCAGGGTCGGGACGCTCCAGGCAAGGGGGCTGCCCACCAGCAGGAAGGTGATAGCGGGCAGCAAGACGACGAGCCCCAGGCTGCAGCTCCAGACCGGGAACATCCTGCCGGTCAGCTCCTGACGGCGCGCGGCCCAGCGGCGCAGGCCCCAACTGATCAGCAGCGCCAGAAGCAAGGCCCACAATACATAGCCAAACCCCTCCTCAAACAGCGGTTTGGGCAGATAGAAACCCCGCACATTGAGGAAGGCGAGACCGCCAAGCTCCACGCTCTCGCGGGGGGATGGCAGGGTGCGCAGCACAGAGAAGTACCAGAAGAAGATCTGCAGCAGCAGCGGAATGTTGCGAAACGTCTCGATATAGACAGTCGCAATCTTGGCCACCAGCCAGTTGCTCGACAGCCGAGCCACCCCGAGCACGAAGCCCAGCACGGTAGCAAACAGGATGCCGAGTACAGAGACCAGCAGGGTATTGAGCAGACCTACGACAAAGGTGCGACCGAAGGTATAGGTCTCGTCGTAGGGGATCAGGCTCTGCAAGATGCCGAACCCGGCGGTGTTGCCCAGAAAATCGAACCCAGTGGTGATGCCACGGGTCGCCAGATTGGTCAGGGCATTGTTGATGATGTAGAACAGAAAGGCGAGAACGGCGGCGATGGCCAGACACTGGAACACCAGCGCCCGTACCTTGGCGTCATACCACCAGCGGCCCTGTTCCTTCTTATGGTTTGATGCATGTAACGCCATAAGGATGACTCCGACAAAGCCAAGGCAAGGGGAAAATGGGGGGTCAGGCCCCCCGACTGCTCATCGACTCAACGAATGGGCGGTGCGTACATCAGGCCACCCTTGTTCCAGAGTGCGTTGATGCCGCGATCGATCTTGAGGGGAGAGCCCGCCCCCACGTTGCGATCGAACGACTCGCCGTAGTTGCCAACCTGTTTGACTATGTTGTACGCCCACTTGTCATCCAGCCCCAGCACGGAGCCCTTGGGCTCTTCCAGCCCCAGCAGACGGCGAATATCCGGGTTGGTGGATTTGAGCATCTCGTCCACGTTGGCGCTGGTCACCCCGGCTTCCTCGGCGTTGAGCATGGCGTAGAGACTCCAGCGCACCACCTTGAACCATTGCTCATCCCCCTGGCGCACCGCCGGGCCCAGCGGCTCCTTGGAGATGACTTCGGGCAGTACCAGAGCCTCTTCCGGCTTGGCCAGCTTGATCTTGAGGGAGTAGAGCTGGGATTGATCCGAGGTCAGCACATCGCAGCGGCCGGCCTCGAAGCCCTTGACGGTCTGGTCTGAGGTATCGAACACCACAGGGGTGTATTTCATGCCGCCGTTGGCACGGAAATAATCCGCCAGGTTGAGCTCTGTGGTGGTACCGGACTGGATACAGACTGCCGCGCCATCCAGCTCCTTGGCACTCTTGACCCCGAGGGATTGTTTGACCAGGAAGCCCTGACCGTCGTAGTAGTTCACCCCGGCGAAGGTGAGGCCCAGAGATCCATCCCGGGTCAGTGTCCAGGTGGTATTGCGCGACAGTAGATCCACCTCGCCGGATTGCAGGGCGGTGAAGCGCTCCTTGGCGGTCAGGGAGACATATTTGACCTTGGTGGCATCCCCGAGCACGGCAGCGGCCACGGCGCGGCACACGTCCACATCCAGACCGGTCCAGGTACCCTTGGCATCCGGGTTGGAGAAACCGGGCAGGCCATCGCCAACCCCGCACTGCACGAACCCTTTCTTCTTGACCGCATCCAGGGTGCCGTCGGCCCAAACATTGGCTGCCGCCAGCGACAGCACTATCACCATACCCACCTTGTGTATCTGCTTCATGTCACTCTTCCCTGTGGTTTGATTCGAGTTGGCACCCTAAATCCAACAAGATGCCAGCGTTTTCCCTACTTTTTTGCAGCTTATCCAGCCGGTGAAAAACCTGTCAATCGGTGCAACCGAGCCCAATTCTGGTGCAGCAGCACAAAATGTTCGAACTGGCCGATAAACACCTTATGAATAAAAAATAGACCCTTATTTCCAAAATAGCCTGCTGCCGGAGGCCATTCGCACTGTGAGGATTATTTTTGAAGAAAAATGGGGCCGCACCGAGATGGGGCAGTGAGATCTGCGGTCAACTGACTCATTAGGCTCATGTTTCTGCCATCATGCCCCGGTTTTGGGAGTGGTGTTCCCATAGAGAGCGCTCCTGCCCCTGGAGACACAACGCCATGAACAATGCAAATCGGGATGGGGGGCGGAGGCGGGAAGAGGTGGGTATAGAAGTGGGTAAAAGGCTTTGAAGAGGCACCAGCACTGGCCTCCCATGAGTGGCCCGGCTTGTAACCTGCTGCTATGGCAACTCAGCCGCCGCGGGGGCCATCCTCGATCTCGGTGATGACGCCGTTCTCGACGGTGACAAATTGCATGAACTGGTTCTTGCCAAAGTTGTAGGTCCAGCGCTCGGCATACTTGACCGTCATCCGGGCACCGAAGCCATTCTCCTCGTAGCGGGTCAGATCTTCCTTGAGCATGGGCTGACCGCAGCGGATCAGCAGTTCGGCAGTGGTATCTCCCTCGGTCAGGAGCGCACTCTTGCAGCGCAGGGTGCCGGCGCTCACCGGCAGTGCGGCAACCAGCAGCAATAACCAGCAGACTGACTTCATTTTGCACTCCATTTGAACATCGCAGAGCCCAGCACCACACACACCAGGGCGAATAGGATGACCTGGACCAGTGGCCCTGCCACCTGCTGCCAACCCGCCCCCTCCAGCATCACGGCACGGGCCGCCTCGATGATCTGGCTCAGTGGCAACCTGGCCCCGACCGCCTGCAGCCAGGCAGGAGACCCTTCCAGCGAAAACCAGACGCCGGATAAGAACATCATGGGCAGGCTGATGAGATTGAGCAAACCGCTCGCCAACTCTTCATTCTGGATGCGGGCAGCGATGAGCAGACCCAGGGATGCCATGGCCGCGCCCCCCACCAGGGCTATCAGCAGCAACAACCAGCCCGACCCCAGCAGGGGTACATCCAGCAGCCAGTAGGCCACCAGAAACACCAGCAGGCTCACCACCAGGGTGATCAACACCCGTGACAGCAGCTGGGCACAGAGAAACTCGGCGGCGGAGAGCGGGGTCGCCCGCAATCGCTTGAGCACACCGTTCTTGCGGTAGCGTACGATGACGAAGCCGACCCCGAACAGACCGGAGAACATCAGGTTCATGCCGATCACCCCAGGCAACAGCCAGTCACCGTAGCGGATGGCCTGTCCGCTCAGGCTCTCCTTCACCAGCGGCAGGAACACAGTCTGGCGCAACAGATACTCAGCCATGGCCCCCTGAGGCGCGTCCGGGTTGACCCAATAGTGGCCACGGGCGGGCGAGAGCAGCAGATCCAGCTGATGGTGGCGCACCTTGAGCTGCCCCCTCCCCTCGTCGTCATAGGGGATAAGCTTCAGCAGTGGAATGGCGTGCAGGGGCTGATAGGCAGGGCTCAGCTCCCCCAGCACCCCGATTTGCACCAGGGGTTTGGGGGGGCCGGAGAAGATGAGAGAGAAGCCGATGACCAGCAGCAGCGGGAACGCCAGATTCCACACCAGCGCCGCCCTGTCTCGCACAAACTCCAGGTTGCGGGCGTAGAAGAGCGCGCCGATACGCTTGATGGCGCCGTTCATGAACCGCTCCTCAGGCTGTGGCCGGTCAGGTGCAAGAAGAGATCCTCCAGATTCGGGGATCGCACCTGCATGCCGGTGAGCGGCACGCCCAGGCCGAGCAGACGTGGCAGCAGGGCCGCCACGTCCGGGCAGGTCAACTCCACCTGATCCCCATGCCGTTGCAGGGGATGGCCCAGGCTGACCAGCGCCGGGTGATCCGCGAGGCGCACCAGCACACCGTCGAAGTGGCGGGCCAACAGGGCCGCCGGGGTATCCAGGCTGAGCAGATGACCGTGATCGACGATGGCGATGCGATCGCACAGCTGCTGCGCCTCGTCCATGTAGTGGGTGGTGAGCACCACCGTCTTGCCCTGAGCCTTGATCGCCTCGATACGCTGCCAGAAGTGGTGACGCGCCTGGGGATCCAGTCCAGTGGTGGGTTCATCCAGAAACAGCAGCTCGGGATCCCCGAGCAGGGCCAGCGCCAACAGCAGCCGTTGACGCTGGCCGCCGGAGAGCTTGCGGCTGTCCCGATCGATAAACTCGCCGAGGGCGCACAGCTCGATGAGCAGGTCACGCGGCAAGGGGTTGGGATAGAGGCTGGCGAACAGGCGCAGGGTGTCGCGCACCGTCAAAAAATCCTGCAGTGCCGTGTGCTGAAACTGGATGCCGACGCGGGAGCGATAATCGGCGCCGCGAGGAGCTCCATGAAACAGGATCTGGCCGCCGTCCTGGGTGAGGATCCCCTCCAGCAGTTCTATGGTGGTGGTCTTGCCCGCCCCGTTTGGTCCGAGCAGGCCGAAACAGCTGCCGGCGGGAATGGCAAAGCTGAGCCCGTCCACCGCCTTGACGCCGGGGAAGTGCTTGATGAGGTCGACGACTTCGATGATGGCAGCCATGGTCTCTCTCCCTGAGCTGACCTGACTATATCCAAAACCCCGATGTCTGCACATTGCCCACGTCGGCTAACCAAAAACAAACGGCGACCCTGAGGTCGCCGTTTGTTTTACGTGGTCAAGCCAGCTGGATCACAGGATGTCCAGCAGCTCCACTTCGAAGACCAGGGCGGAGTACGGCGGGATGGAGCCGGCACCGCGAGCACCGTAAGCCAGATCCTGGGGAATGAACAGCTTCCACTTGGAACCAACCGGCATCATCTGCAGCGCTTCAACCCAACCGGCGATCACGCCAGTGACCGGGAATTCGGCCGGCTCGCCGCGAGCGACTGAGCTGTCGAACACGCCACCGTGGGTGAAGGTACCGTGGTAGTGCACGCGCACAGACTGACCGGCCACCGGCACGGCGCCATTGCCTTCTACCATGACTTCATACTGCAGACCGGAATCGGTCACTTTCACGTCGGCACGCTTGGCGTTATCGGCCAGGAAGGCTTCGCCATCGGCAGCGGCTGCCTTGGCGACGGCTTCCTGCTCTTCCTGCATGCGGGCGGTGATCACCTGGAAGGCATCGTTGATATCGTCACGGCTGACCGCGAACTCCAGACCATTGAGGGCATCTGCCAGGCCTTGTTGCAGGGCCGGGATATCCAGGCCAGCGAAGGCTTGCTGCGCCAACTGATCACCCATGTTGCGGCCGATGCCATAGCTGGCCTTCTGTTCGATAGAGTCGTATTGGGACATTGAGATATGGCTCCAGATCCAAGTAATAAAAATGCATGTAAAAAGAGACGGGATGATATCAGACTTTTGCACCGGGTGCTGCGGGCGGCCATGTTGATTTCCCCGCCTCTGGGAGAGAGTTCACACAAGGCGGGGCAGACTGGGCTCAGATGACAAGATCCGTTACGGGTCGCACACTCGCTCTTCAGACCTGATCCAGCAAGGCCCGCACCGCCGCTACCTTGGCACCGTCTGTAATATTCACCCGGCCATCGTCCGAGGTGCCCATGTTGACGCCGTGAGGCACCATGCCACCACGCCAGCCCATGCCGGACATATGCACCTCACTCACGCCGGTAAATTCGAGGATGGTGCGCACGTTGTCGGCATTGACGCCGGCCCCCGGCATCAGGCTGGCACGGCCGGCCAGGGTCTGCTGCATGGCTTGCAGAGTCTCAAGGCCCGCCAGGGCGGTCGGCGCATGACCCGAGCTCAGGATCCGCTCACAACCGGCCGCCACTATGGTCTCGAGATCCGCGCGCCAGTTGGAGCTGAGATCGATGGCGCGGTGGAAGGTGACACCGAGGGGACCGGCGGCCTCCACCAGCTGCTTGAGCTCGGCGGCAGGCACCCGGCCGGTCTCGTCCAGCAGGCCGACCACCACCCCTTGCAGGCCTGCGGCGCGGGCGGCGGCCACATCCAGCAACATGAGATCAAATTCGGCGGGGCTGAAGCAAAAATCGCCGGCACGGGGGCGGATCATGGCGTACACAGGGATGGTCGAGTGGCGCGCCACCTGCTGCATGAAGCCATAAGAAGGAGTGAGGCCGCCGAGGCCCAGCGCAGAGCAGAGCTCAATGCGATCCGCGCCAGCTTCTTGAGCGGTAAACAGGGATTCCAGGTTGTCGATACAGATTTCAAGACGGGTCATGATGACTCCTTATCCGGGGAGATCAGACCCTGTGTCTGATCTCATAAATTGAGCAGGGCCGCGCCGCGCACACCGCCGGCACCGCCGAAGCTGGCCTGGCGAATAGCCGGCAGGGCGACCCCGGGCAGCAGGTGACCGGGCAGGCGCTGGGGCAGCTGTTGATAGAGCACAGGCAGGCCGCTCAGGCCCCCTCCCAGCACCACTACCTCGGGATCCAGCACCGAGATGGCGGTGGCGAGCCCGGCGGCCAGGATCTCCAGCCAACAGTCGATGGCCGCCAGGGCGCTCGCCTCGCGGGCCTCATAACGGGCGACTATCTGGTGGCCGCTGGCACGCTCGCCGTGGAAATGGTGATAGAGCCGCTCCAGGCCGGTGCCGGACGCATAGGTTTCGAAACAGACCAGGCGACCACAGCCACAACGGGGACGAGGCAGGTCGGGGTACTTCATCAGGATGGTGGCAGGCAGGGGGTAGTGGCCTATCTCGCCCGCCAGCCAGTTGCGTCCCTGAATGAGCTTGCCGGCCAGATAGACGGCGCCACCTATGCCTGTGCCTATGGTCACCCCAAGCGCACTGTCGGCCTCGGCGGCGGCGCCCTGGTGCACTTCAGACCAGAGGAAACAGTTGGCATCGTTGTCCACCTTGACCGCGCGACCCAGCAGCTCGGCCAGATCCGCCCCCAGATGGCGGCCGTGAATGGCGGGCAGGTTTGCCGCCACTATGCTGCCATCGTGGCGATTGAGGATGCCCGGAAAGCCGATGCCGACCACGCCCTTGGCGCCGAAGCGTTCATCGGCCGCGTCGACACGGGAGCGAATGAGCTGCTGCAACCCCTGGTAGTCGTCACCGGGCGTGCTCATGCGCTCCTCGTGACAGAGGTTCAGTTCAGCGTCATACACAGCAAAGGCAATCTTGGTGCCGCCAATATCAAAGCCGTAATACATGTCCACACTCCCTTGCCGGTGAGCTCGTCACCTCAGTCTGTCCAGAAGGGGCACATTGTATTAATTCGCAAAAAAAATAAAGTAACCATGGGCGAAAAACGAGAGCCAGCTCAAAGCAAACGGCACATTTGTCGCTGCAGACAGGCTTGCCCAAGGCTGGTCAGGGTGCGCTCCTGCCCATCGAACACGAAACCACGGCGCTGGTAGAACCCCTCACCTATCTGGTTACCATCGAGCAGCCACAATCTGACGCACTCGCAGCCGGCCCGGCGCATCTGCATCGCCACCGCCTGCCACAACCGTTTGCCATGGCCCTGGCGCCAGTGCCCGGGATGCAGATAGAGGGCGAGGATGCGCGCGGTCAGGAATTCTCCCTCCTGCTCCGGTTGCCAGTAGAGCAGGCCGATGACGACCTCATCCAGGCAGAGCAGCATGGGAATGGGGCCGGGGGCCGCGAGGCGGCGGCGCCAGATCTGCAGATGATCGGTGACGGCCAGCTGCGTCAGCAGACCCTCGCCGAGCAGATCACCATAGACAGCGAGCCAGCTGGCCCGCTGCATCACCGTCATGGCGGCGGCATCCGCAGGACGGGCCAGTCGCAATGTTATGCCTTGCACTGAGGGGCCAGACCAGACGCACGGGCCTGTTGATAGAGGGGCTGCACCTCGGCCTGTTGGGCCTGCAGCTCGGCGATACGGCTCGCGTCACTCGGGTGAGTGGAGAGCAGCTGGGGCGGCGCCTTGCCACCGGCGGCGGCGCTCATGTTCTGCCACAGGGGAATCGCCTGCGCCGGATCGAAGCCAGCACGGGCCATCAGCGCCAGACCGAGCCGGTCCGCCTCACTCTCCTGCTCACGACCATAGGGCAGGGTGATGCCGACCTGCACCCCGAGCCCGAGGGCCGCCATGGTGGCACCGCCCCCCTGGCTGCTGCCGATGGCCGCATCCGCCACCGCCAGACCGATGCCGGTCAGCTGATCCCGGGAGAGGCGCTCGTTGGAGTGCTGGGCCAGCACGTGAGTCAACTCATGGCCGATGACGGTGGCGAGCTGATCCTGGTTCTTGGCCACCTTGAGCAGGCCGCTGTAGACCCCGATCTTGCCGCCCGGCAGGGCGAAGGCGTTCACCTCCTTGGAGTCAAACACCACCACTTCCCAGCTGGTGATGCCGTAGCTGGCAGGGACCTGGGCGGTCACCGCCTTGGCGACGCAGGAGACATAGGCATTCATCTTGGCATCCGTGCTCACCTTCTCCTGCTTCTTCATCTCTTCAAAAGAGTCGGCGCCCAGCTGGTTCATCTGCTGGGGGGAGAAGAGCAGCATTTGACTACGACCGGTGGGAGACTGGGCACAACTGGCCAGCAGGGCACTGCACAGGGCCACCAGGCCGAGTTTGGGCAGGGAAGAGGCACGCATGAAGGGATCCTTTACCATGAGGTGATTAGCTCATTTTCGGAAATGCCGCCCTCGGGTGCAAGCCGACAATCCGTTCATGCGACCAAAAAGATCCCGTTGCACCAATAAAAACGAGCCCGCAAGGGGCTCGTTTGTCTGTCGTACCGAGGCGAGGGGATTACATCACGCCCAGCTTCTTCAGGTCGGCCTGTACCACCTTGGCCGGTACCGGCACGTAACCGTCCTTGGCGACTATGTTCTGACCCGCCTTGGAGAGGATCATCTTCACAAACTCTTGCTCCATCGGGGAGAGCGGCTTGTTCGGATGCTTGTTCACGTAAACGTACAGGAAGCGGGACAGCGGGTACTTGCCGGTGATGGCGTTATCCGAGGTGGCTTCGATGAAGGTCTTGCCATCCTTGGAGAGGGGTACGGCGCGCACACCGGAGGTGACGTAGCCGATGCCGGAGTAGCCGATGCCGTTCAGGGAGGAGGAGACGGACTGCACCACGGAGGCGGAGCCCGGCTGCTCGTTCACGCCACTCTTGAAGTCGCCGTTACACAGGGCGTGCTCCTTGAAGTAACCGTAGGTGCCGGAGACCGAGTTGCGACCGAACAGTTGCAGATCCTTGGAGGACCAGCTGCCGTCCAGACCCAGATCAGACCACTTGGTGGCAGCCTTGGCTTCGCCGCACTTGAGGGTGCTGGAGAAGATGGCGTCGATCTGCGGCATGGTCAGCCCCTTGATGGGGTTGTCCTTGTTGACGAACACGGCCAGGGCATCGACCGCGACACGGATGGCGGTAGGCTTGTAGCCGTAGCGCTTCTCGAATGCCTCTTCTTCACCGGCCTTCATGGCACGGCTCATGGGGCCAAACTGGGCAACACCTTCGGTCAGCGCGGTCGGCGCGGTAGAAGAACCGGCGGCCTGGATCTGCACGTTGACGTTGGGGTACATGCGCTTAAATTCTTCGGCCCACAGGGTCATCATGTTGGCCAGGGTGTCCGAGCCGACAGAGGACAGGTTGCCCGAGATGCCGCTGGTCGGAGTGTAATCCGGCAGTTCTTTATCCACACCGGCAGCCAGAGCGCTGACAGAAAACAGGGTTGCTGCGGTAAATCCGATTACACCAGCCAGTTTGTTGAGTTTCATCCAATCTCTCCAAAATTACAGAAGGCTATTGCCAATACATGGCGCCGATTAACACTGTCTTGCCGTGGTCAACCCGACTGCATCAGTCAGATTGCAAAGTTGTATTCCGTCCCCTCCTCTCCAATGTGGCTGAAGGTCCGTTCTTAAGACGGCGCCAGTATCTGACCTGGCAGTGACAAATTTATGGATTTAATGTGACACTTTAATGACATGAGACAGAATCATGACAAATGAAAAAAGGGCCGCACGAGCGGCCCTGATATTGTCACTAACCAATTGACTCAAATGGTTATTTAACTACCACCATGCGGGCGGGGATGAGGAAGCTGAAGCGGCTGCCATGGCCGACCCGGCTCTCTATCTCGAGCTGGGCGTCGTGATGACTCAGCGCATGCTTGACGATGGCAAGGCCGAGCCCGGAGCCGCCGGTGTGGCGAGAGCGCGCCTTGTCGACCCGATAGAAGCGCTCGGTAAGCCGCGCCAGATGCTCGGGCGCAATCCCCTCCCCCTCGTCTTGCACCAGGAACAGCGCCATGGCGCCCTGCTTGCGCCACTCCACGCTGATCTTGCGCCCCGCCGGGGTGTAGTGGATGGCGTTGTAGACCAGGTTGGAGACGGCGCTGCGCAGTTGATCCCGGTCCCCTCGTACAAACAGGTCGGACTGCACCTTGAACTCAAGCTGATGCGCACTCTCTCCCGACAGTGCCCGCGCCTCCTGCTCCAGCAGCCCCAGCATGGCGGGCATGTCCACCAGATGGGAGAGATCCACGCTAGGCGCGGCCTCGATGCGCGACAGGGTGAGCAGCTGATTGACCAGGTTATCCATGCGGATGGTCTGCTCCATCATCACCCTGTGGGCCTTGGCCCACATGGCCGGGGGCGGCGGCTCCTCTGTCATCTCCAGGTAGCCCTTGAGCACGGTGAGCGGGGTGCGCAGCTCGTGGGAGACGTTGGAGACGAAGTGCTTGCGGGTCTTCTCCAGGCTGCGCAGCCGGGTCACGTCCCGCACCACCAGCATGGCCTGATCCTCGGCGTAGGGCATGATCCGGAATTCGAGAAACTTCTCCTCGTTGATGGGGGAGCTCATCTCGAACGGCTCGTCATACTGCCCCTTGCCCAGATACGCGACGAAGGCGGGATTGCGGATGAGGTTGCCGATGTGCTGACCGGCATCCTCCGGCCAGCGAAAACCGAGCAGTTGCTCCGCCAGCCGGTTGCACCAGAGGATGCTGCCGTCGGTGCGAAACACCACGGCTGCGTCGGGCAGCGCCTCGGCCCCTTCCCGAAAGCGGCGGATGAGGCCCGCCAGCTCGCGGCGGCGGGCCCGGTGGCGCTGCTGCAACTTGTAGATACCGTTGAAAATGTATTCCCAGCTGCCGCTGCCGTTGGGAGGAACCAGGCTGCGATCGTGCCACAGCCAGTCAGACAGGCGCTTCTGGAAGCGGTAATGCCAGCCAAGGTGCAGCAGGGTCGCCACCAGCAGGCAGAGCGCGAGATGATCTATCAACCAACCTACCAAGACGAAGGGGGCGTAGAAGAACGCCATTCGCCACAACTGTCGCCGCCAGGCGTAAGGTTGCAACATTTAAGATCTCCTAGAGACGACAAAGAGCAAGGGTCACCACCGACAGGGGTGACGTTGCAACATCAAGCGCTCCCAGAGACAGCAAAGAACAAGGGCCACCACCAGAAGGCAATTGCAACATGGGGACCCCTAGAGACGGGTTGAGAAGCGGTATCCGGCTCCACGCACCGTCTGGATCAATCTGTCGTGCCCCGTCTCTTCGATGGCCTTGCGCAGGCGACGGATGTGCACGTCCACCGTCCTGTCTTCCACATACACATTGGTACCCCAGACGTTGTTGAGCAACTGCTCGCGGCTGTAAACCCGCTCGGGATGGGTCATGAAGAAGTGCAGCAGCTTGAACTCGGTCGGCCCCATGTCGAGGGCCTTCTCTTCGGCGCTGACGCGATGGGAAACCGGATCCAGTTTGAGCCCCTGCACCTCGATCACCTCGTCCACCGAGGTGGGGGAGACGCGGCGCATCACGGCGTGCAAACGGGCGGTGAGCTCCTTGGGAGAGAAGGGCTTGGTGATGTAGTCGTCGGCTCCCGCCTCCAGACCACGCACCTTGTCCTCTTCCTCGCCACGGGCGGTCAGCATCACCACGGGGATCTGGCGGGTCACCTCATCCTGCTTGAGCTGCTTGATGAACTGGATGCCACTGCCACCTGGCATCATCCAGTCCAGCACGATGAGTTCGGGGTAAGGTTCGCGCACCTTCGCCAGTCCATCGGCATAATCTTCCGCTTCAACCGTCTCATATCCTTTTTGCTCGAGCACGAAGCAGAGCATTTCGCGGATTGGTGCCTCGTCCTCGACCACCAGAATTCGCTTAGCCATATCCCTTCTCTCTCCTCTGTGAAGATGGGTGCGCCAATTATTAGAACTTTCTGTGACACTTTTATGACTTTATGACGGGCGGGATAATAAACGTTTTCAGTGTCAGTTGGCAGCGGACCGTTGCAGCAGATCCCAGCGGTTGCCGCTGATATCCTCGAACACCACGACTGTGCCGTAAGGCTCGACGCGAGGCTGTTCACAAAAATGAACGCCATAGGCCTGCATGCGATGGTAATTCCCCCAGAAGTCGTCGGTCTCGAGGAACAGGAAGACCCGGCCACCGCCCTGCTTGCCGATGGCGGCTTCTTGATCGGGATTGGCGGCGCGGGCCAGCAGCAGGGCCGAGCCCGGAGCCCCTTGCGGGGCCACCCGCACCCAGCGCTTGCCCGCTTTGCCCGGCTCGTCCAGCGGGCTGTCTTCGAGCAAGGCAAAACCGAGCCCCAGGGTGAAGAAGGCGATGGCCTCGTCATAATCGGCCACCAGCAGGGTCAGGGCACCAAGGTGTTGCGGCATGAGATAGCTCCTTGTCAGAAGATGAGATGGGCGGCAGGACCCAAGGCCGCGCAGCATAGCGGTTTTCTCCCCCTCGGCGCCAGCCTGGTCTCATCCACCCAGGCGGCGCCTCCCACTAGCCGACCTCGACCCGGTTACGCCCCCGCTCCTTGGCCTGATAGAGCGCCTCGTCGGCCCGCTTGAGGGTCTTCTCCAACGGATCCCCGCGCCGCTCCGCCACCCCGAAGGAGGCGGTGACCTTGAGCCCGAGTGGCCAATTCGGGTACGACTCAAGCGCCCCCCGGATCCGCTCGGCGAGCGCCTCGGCCCTCGCCTGCTCGTAATGCAGGCAGACCAGCACGAACTCCTCCCCGCCCCAGCGCACCAGGCGGCAGAGGGCGTCACAATGGCGCAGCACCTCGCTCACCATGTGCTTGAGCACCTCGTCCCCCATGGGATGACCGTGGGCATCGTTGACGTGTTTGAAGTGATCTATGTCGATGTAGATGAAGGAGAGCGGCATCTCGCCGAGCTCGCCCAGCAGCTTCTCGCCGCCGAGCCGGTTGAGGGCGCCGGTCAGGGGATCGTAGCGGGCCTCCTCCTCGGTGCGGCGATTCTGCTCGCTCAGGCTCTGGCTCAGCGCCTCGGCCGCCAGCCGCGCCGCCCTGGCCTTGCGCAGCTTGTCCCCCACCAGCAGGTATTGCATCAAAAACAGCAGGACCCCGTACGCCAGCCAGCTCATCAGCAGGTAGCGGTAAAAGTCCCCCGGCTTGCCCCAGCGGCCATAGAACTCCAGCTGCTCCAGTTCCAGCTGATAGTTACCCGGCCGCATCCTGTCGCCGGAGGCCAGTTCGATAGCATAGATGTGCCGCAAATCCGCCCCCTGCTCCGCCAACGGGATATTGTACTGCTGCACCCACCATGAACTGGGGGCAAATACGTCCAACGGCACATCCTGCAGCACGTTGTAATCATTGGGGCGGAACATCACTTCATTGAATTTATGGGAGATATCATCCCCGGGCCTCGAGTAGCTGGGATCGTAGTTGCGCAAGAAGAAGCGCCAGATCTGGGGTTGTCCGCCCTCGGCCCTGAGCTTGACCCGCATGCCATCGAAATGGGACAGATCGATCCCCCGTTCGGGTTCGCTCAGGGTCAGGATCAGTTCGCAGAAGGGGAACTCATAACCTTCACGCAGTTGGCAGTCGATGGCAGGCCTGTGCTCATCGCCGACCAGGGTCGTGACAGAACGCCCGCCATGAACCCGATCGTCCTGCGCCTTGGCGGATAGCTCGGTCGTGGCCAAGATATTCAGGCGCTGCTCGGGCCCGAACTCGAACAGCAGGATCGCCAGCAGACTGATGGCCAACAAGAACCAGAACAGCAGATTGGTCATACGGGAATAGGAAGGGATCATCGACATCACACCTAAACAAGAGCCTGGACTCTACACCCCAAGATCCGGCGGCAAGCCGATCCCAAGATGTTATTACACGCGCCTCACATGCGCCCATGACGCTGGCTCAGCCAGCGCGCAACATCGTCCGTCTGTTCACGATAACGCACTCCATGCCATGGAAAAATAACGAGAAAAGGTGTTCGAACGACTCATATTACACAAGCAAAATGCAAAGTGACAGCGACCTCAATCCCCTTCCTTCAGCGCCCGATAGAGGGTGGTCCGGCTGATGCCAAGGCGCCGCGCCGCCTCACTCACATTGCCGCCGCACGCCGCCAGGGTCTGTTGTACCCCGAGTCGCCCCTGTTCGCGCAGGGTCAGGCTCTGCCCCGTGGCCGCCACCGCGGGATCTGCCGGCAAGGCGGGCAGGTGAAGATGCGCCGCCCTTATCAGCCCCTGCCCCTCCGCCAATACACAGGCCACCTCCAGCACCTGCTTGAGCTGACGCACATTGCCGGGCAGGGGGTGCGCCAGCAACTGCCGCTCGGCCGCCTCGTCAAGCCGCAGGGCGGGGTCCATTTCCGCCAGCAGGGTGCGGATCAGCGCCTGTCGCTCCCCCTCCGGCCAGGCCCGCAGCGGCGTCAATGGCTGATGCCAGCCGCAGATCCTGTAGTAGAGATCCTCGCGAAAGCTGCCGGCCTGCACCATGGCCGCCAGATCCCGGTGGCTGGCGCTGACCAGCCAGAAATCCACCACTTCCGGCTTGTGGCTGCCGACCGGGGTGACGGCCCGCTCCTGCAACACCCGCAGCAGCCGGGTCTGGGCCGACAGGGGCAGCTCTCCCACCTCGTCCAGCATCAGGATGCCGCCATGGGCCGCCCTCAGGTAGCCCTGACTGCCCTGGCTGCGGGCACCGCTGAAGGCGCCCCCCACGTAACCGAACAGCTCGGCCTCCACCAGATCCGCCGGCAGGGCGCCACAGTTGACGCACACCAGGGGCTGTTCCCGTCGGCTAGATCTACGGTGCAGAGCCCGCACCAGGTGCTCCTTGCCACTGCCGGTCTCCCCCTCGATGAGCAGAGAGATGCCCCGCTCCAGCATCTTGAGCGGCACAGACTTCGAGTCTTGCGGCGTGGAGATGGGGGTAGCCGCAACGTCGGCATCCAGCCGCAGGCCGCGCCGCTCACGCAGCAGTTGCAACCCATCGAAGGGATACTGGCCGAGCCAGAGCCGCCCGGCCCGGTTGGCGCCGAGCAACTCCCCTGCCTCCCCCAGCAGCAAGCGGGCCGACCAGAGACTCTGGGGCTCCAGATCCACCAGCCAGCCCGGTTGGCGGGCCAGCAAGGCATTTTCGAGGGTCATGGCCAGCAGCCGTACCGTGCCCAGCATGTCGCCGCCGTGGTGGGCCGCATCGGTGGAGATGTCGAGTACCCCGAGCAGGCTACCGTCCGGCCCGAGCAGCGGGCAGGCGCTGCAACTGAGGAAGCTGTGCTGGGCGAAGAAGTGCTGGGCGCCGAGCACCTGCACCTCGCTCTGTTCGGCCAGCGCGGTGCCGATGGCATTGGTGCCCTTGCTCGCCTCCCCCCAGCGGGCGCCACTGCGCAGGAAGATGCGCTCGGCGTGGCGGGCGAAGCCGTCATCGCCACTGGCCGCCAAAATGGCCCCCTCGGCGTCGCACAGCAGCAACCGGCAGGGCCGCCCGGCCAGCAGCTGGGCAAACAGCGGCAACACGAAGCGCTGGAAACAGGCGATGAGTTCACGGCTCGCCTCCAGCCGGGCCGACAACTCTCCCTGAGGCAGCAGATCCAACTCGGCGCTCTGCTGGCGGCTGAGCCCCTGATGCAGGCAACGCTGCCAGGAACGTTGTATGGGGCTGGATACGGGGTGTTCGCTCATCGGGCCTCCTGTTCAAAAAGGGCACAGCTGTCCGGGCACTTGTCCAGAAACGGCACAGTCAGGGCTGCGCAATCGGGCGTATTGGTTAATCAAGATACGATGCCACACCCCGTTTGATAACGTTTTTGTAACTTTTGTGGTCTGGTCAGACCCGCTGGCACACCCCTTGCGATAGTCGATGGCACGGGAGCGAAGGCTCGCTCCCCGCTCTCGCAGACCCAAGACCACACACATAAGGATAATGAGATGATTTATACCGCTCCCGGCCAGGCAGGCGCTCTGGTCAGCTTCAAGTCCCGTTACGACAACTTCATCGGTGGCGACTGGGTGGCTCCCCGCGCCGGGCGTTACTTCGAAAACATCTCCCCCGTGGATGGCCGGGTGTTCTGCGAGGTGGCCCGCTCCGACGCAGCCGACATAGAGCTGGCGCTGGATGCGGCCCACAAGGCGTTCCCCAGCTGGAGCAAGACCAGCGTCACCGAGCGCAGCAACCTGCTGCTGCGCATCGCCGATCGCATCGAGCAGAATATCGAGCGCCTCGCCGTCGCCGAGACCTGGGAGAACGGCAAGGCGGTGCGCGAGACCCTGGCCGCCGACCTGCCCCTGGTGGTGGATCACTTCCGCTACTTCGCTGGCTGCATCCGGGCCCAGGAGGGCTCGGCCGCCGAGCTGGATCAGAACACAGTCAGCTACCACTTCAAGGAGCCCATCGGGGTGGTCGGCCAGATCATCCCCTGGAACTTCCCGCTGCTGATGGCCACCTGGAAGCTGGCCCCCGTACTCGCGGCCGGCTGCTGCAGCGTGCTCAAGCCCGCCGAGCAGACTCCGGTCACCATCATGCTGTTGATGGATCTCATCAAGGATCTGCTGCCCCCCGGCGTGGTCAACGTGGTCAACGGTTTTGGCAACGAGGCCGGACAGGCGCTGGCCACCAGCGATCGGATCCAGAAGCTCGCCTTCACAGGTTCTACCGAAATTGGCGCCCATATACTGCGCTGCGCCGCCGACAAGATGATCCCCTCCACCGTGGAGCTGGGCGGCAAGTCCCCCAACATCTACTTCGCCGATGTGATGCAGCACGAGAGCCAGTACATCGACAAGGCGGTGGAGGGCATGCTGATGACCTTCTTCAACCAGGGGGAGGTGTGCACCTGCCCCTCCCGCGCCCTGGTGCAAGAGAGCATCTACGACGACTTCATGGAGCGGGTGCTGGCCCGTGCCCGCACTATCGTGCAGGGCAACCCTCTCGACACCGCGACCCAGGTCGGCGCCCAGGTCTCCCGCGAGCAGTACGACAAGATCCTGAGCTACATGGAGATTGGTCGTGGCGAGGGGGCGAAGATGCTGATCGGCGGCAACGCCGCCAGAGTGAGCGGGCTGGAGGGGGGCTTCTACATCCAGCCCACCATCTTTCACGGCCAGAACAAGATGCGGGTGTTCCAGGAGGAGATCTTCGGGCCGGCCCTCGGGGTTACTACCTTCAAAAACGAAGCGGAGGCCCTGGCGATTGCCAACGATACCCAGTATGGCCTGGGAGCAGGGCTCTGGACCCGGGACAGCAACCTGGCCTGGCGCATGGGCCGCGGCATCCAGGCTGGCCGGGTCTGGATCAACTGCTATCACGCCTATCCGGCTCACGCCGCCTTCGGCGGTTACAAGAAGTCGGGGATCGGCCGCGAAACCCACAAGATGATGCTGGATCACTACCAGAACACCAAGAACCTGTTGATAAGCCACGACATCAACCCCCTCGGCTTCTTCTGACGGGGAAAGGGATCTACACCTAGCCAGAGGGCGCCCATAAGGCGCCCTCTTCTTATTCCGTTTTCTCCGTCGAGCCCGCTAGCCACTTTTGCCGCACGGCCTGCCGGTAGTCAGCCACCCGGTTGGGCCAGCTGCTGGCGGTAGCGCTGGGGGGAGCAGCCGAGCTCCCGGTTGAACATGGCGATAAAGGCGGAGGTGGAGCCGTAACCGAGCCGCCAGCCAATCTCCTGAATGGGCAGCTCTCCCTTGAGCCAGGCCAGCGCCTTCAAGAGCCGCAGCCGCCCCCGCCACTGACCGAAATTCATCCCCAATTCCCGCACGCAGCGCCGGGCCAGGGTGCGCTCCGTGCTGTGCAGCTGCTCGGCCCACTGGGCCAAAGTGCGCGGATCGGCCGGGTCACTGCGCAGGGCCGCCAGCATGGGGGCCAGCAGCTTGTCCTGACTCATGGGCAGATAGCTCTCCTGGCAGCGGGTGTGGGCGAGTTTTTCCACCAGCAGCTCGGCCTGACGCTGGTCCCACTCATCCTGCATATGGCCGAGTTTGCGCTCGCAAAAATCCGTCAGCATGGCGCGGATCAGCGGCGTCATCTCCAGCAGCCTGGGCTCGCAGGGCAACCTGGCGGCCAGGGCATGATTGACATAGATGGAGGTATAGGCCAGCGCCTGCTGGTTGTAGGAGGCGTGCTCCAGATTGGCGGGCACCCAGATGAGGTAATCCGCCGGCGCCACCAGCCGCTGCTCGTCCAGCACGATCTCCATCACCCCCAGGCTGATCATGCTGAGCTGGCCCCAGGGGTGGCTGTGGGGGGCGCAGGCGCTGTCGGCCTGGATCTGCTGATAGCGCAGGTAGAGTGGATTGGGTTCCGGCAGTTCCAGATCCCTGGGGTGATAGTGGTGCGCCATCTGTGTTGCCTCTGGTTATGAAATGGCCCGCGCTCCCGCCGATGTCACTGCTATCTCTCACTGGATGGCACTGGCAGAGCAGACTGGAGTAGGCCCGTTTCGCAGCCAGCCTCTGACGAAGCGCCGGACCTGGGTTGTCCTTTCTGCGGGATAGATTGTCAGTTTTACGTTACTTCACAACAGAAAGACAGGGGTAGACTAGCAACCTGACATTAAGGAGTCATCCATGCGTCTCTTCTCCCCCCTCCTGTTTCCCCTGATGGCGGTGCTGATCTGGGCTACCAATACCGTGGTCTCCAAGGCTGCCGCCGGCGTGGTCGATCCCGCCGCCATCTCGTTCTACCGCTGGGTGCTCGCGGCTCTGGCCCTGTCGCCTTTCTGCCTGCCCCAGCTGTGGCGCCGCCGGGCCGAGTTTCGCCCCTGGCTCGGCAAGCTGCTGGTGCTCTCCCTGCTCGGCATGGTGCTCTATCAGTGCCTCGCCTACTACGCAGCCCACAGCACCTCGGCCACCAACATGGGGGTCATAGGCTCACTGCTGCCGCTGCTGACCCTGCTGATCGGCGCCGCCTTCTTCGGCCAGAAACCCGGCAAGCAGGCGCTGGCGGGCATGAGCGTCTCCCTGTTCGGGGTGTTCTGGCTGCTGAGCCAGGGCCAGCCGCTGACGCTCTTGCACAACGGCATCAATCCCGGGGATGGCATGATGCTGCTGGGGGCGGCCAGCTATGCGCTCTATGGCTTGTTGATCCGCCGCTGGCAGCTGCCGTTCGGCCCCTGGCTCAACCTCTATGTGCAGATCCTGCTGGCGGTGCTGCTGCTCATCCCGGTCGCTCTCAGCGCAGATTCCCTGGCGGTGCCGCGGGAGGGCTGGAGCATGGTGTTGTTCGCCGGGCTCGCTTCTTCGCTGCTGGCGGCCTACTGCTGGATGCGCGGCCTGGCCTGCCTCGGGGCCGAGCGCACCTCGGTGTTTATGAACCTGATCCCGCTGTTCACCGCCATGATCGCCGTCACCAGCCTGGGGGAACCCATCCACGGCTATCATCTGCTCGGCGGCGGCCTGATCCTCGGCGGTGTCATGTGCTCCCAGATCAAGGCCAGAAGACGCACTCCACTGCTGGAAGAGGCCTAGGCAGTGATAGCTGCCGCCAGGATTATCCAAGGCAGTGCAAGACACCAAAACAACAAGGGAGCCGAGGCTCCCTTGTTGTTTCTTCACTCCCACAGCGGCTAGCTCACGCGACGCCAGTGATAACGCCGCTCAGGTCGACCGCGCTGACCGTAGTTCAGATCCACGTCCAGCTTGTCTTCAGATTCCAGAAACTCCAGATAACGGCGCGCCGTGGTACGGCTTAGCGACAGGCGCAGCGCCACCGTATCGGTGGAAAACGCCGTGTCCGGCTCCCCGGCCAGCAGTTCCAGCACCTGGCGCAGGGTAATGGCGTCTATGCCCTTGGGGGTGTCGCGCACGTCCCTCGGCTGGATGCGACCCTTTCCCATCAGCCGGTCCAGATCGCTCTGCTCGAGCAGGCCGCGCTCGCACAGGCGGCGATGCAGGGTCAGGATCTCATCCAGGCTCTGCTGGATACGAAACAGTCGCAGCGGCTTGATGATGTAGTCTTGAACCCCCAGGTTCAGGGCCTGCTGTATGGTCTCCACGTCACAAGAAGCGGTGACCATGACCACGAACACCTCGCGGTTGTGGTTGCGCAGCCGGTTCACCCACTCCAGCCCGGAGCCATCGGGCAGGGAGATGTCGACGATCAGCAGTTGAGGTTCGGTGGCGCGCAGCATGAGATCGGCCTGGGCCAGGCTCTCCGCCCGCCCCAGCAGGGAGTAACCCGCGTTCGAGGAGACCAGCTCGCCAAGGATGGCCCCGATCCGCTCGTCGTCCTCGATAATAAGCGTGAAAATTGGCTTCATGACTCACACCAATTGGTTTTTATTCAAATAGATACCGAACAAAGTGGTCTGCTCGGCGGTGCGTCGCCATTCTATCACACCCCCACGGCGGGCCACGGTCTTCTTGACCAGAAAGAGACCTACGCCATGATCTCCGGTCTGGCGACTGACGCCATAGTCGAACAGATGGTCCGCCAGCGCCTCGTCCACCCCCACGCCACTATCCTCCACCTCGATCACCAACCGCCGGCCGAAGTCATCGATGGAAAGCAGCACCCTGGGGGGGCAATGCTCGCGATTCGCCCAGGCGGCGCGCAGGCCGTTGTCCAGCAGGTTGCCAAGGCAGGTGATGAGATCTGCCGACACCTCGGCCGGGTATTCTCCGAGGGCCGAGCCGGGATCCAGCACCAGTTCGACCCCAAGCTCCCGCGCCCGGCTGAACTTGCCGAGGATAAGCCCCGCCACCGGCTTGTTCTCTATGGCCCGCAACAGGTCCTGCAGCATGTTCTGGCAGGCCTCGTTCTCCTGCTGGATGAGCTCAACCGCCTCGTCCACGTGACCGAGCTGCAGCAGACCGGATAGGCTGCCCAGCTTGTTGGCAAACTCGTGGGTCTGGATGCGCAGCATCTCGGCATACTGGCGCAGATGAGTGACCTGCATGCCGAGGCTGCCGGTGCCATCCGGTCGGCTGAAGATGAGCATGCGCCCGGGCTCCCGGCCGCTGAGCTCCTGCCAGTGGCCGACGAAGTCCTCCCCCTGCACTGTGAAATGCACCCCGCCCTCCTGACTCAGGGCCGGCAGCAGGCTGGGGGCCAGCTCGGCCAGGGATTGTCCCAGCAGGGCGTGGCGGCCGGTGCCTGGCAGTCGCAACTGATAGAAAGCCGCGCTGTTGAGCATCTTGATCCTGTGCTGACCGTCGAGGGCGATGATCCCCTCCGAGATCCCCTCCAGCACCAGATCCTGCTGGGCGAAGCGGTTGACTATGGTCTCAGGCTCCAAGTCCAGCAGGGTGCGGCGCAGCAAATGCTGCAACCAGAACGCCAGCAGCAGACCGCAGCCCAGCACGGCGCCGATGGCGCTGATGAGCAGGGCGATCCGCTCCAGATAGATGCCCTCCACCGTCTGCATCAGGTAACCGACCACCACGGCGCCGATGGCGCGCCCGTCCGCCCCGACCACGGGGGAGAAGCAGCGGATGGCCGGCCCTAGGGTGCCCACATCCTTGGAGCAGTAGCTGCTCAGATCCTGGATGGCTGGCCAGATATCCTCCCCGCGGAAGATCTCGCCCACCAACTCGGGGGAAGGGTGGCTGAGGCGCCTGGCATGCTCGTCCGTCACCACCATGTAGGCGGCGTCGGTGCGCTTGCAGATCCCCTGCACATAGTCACGCAGGCCCGGATCCTTGCCCAGTTGCAGGGCCTGCACCACCCGGTTATCCGCCGCCAGCACCCGCGCCAGATCGCTGCCCTTCTCCTGCAGGCTGTTCTCCAGCAGGTGGCGGATAAAGAGGGCGAGCAGGCCGCCCAAAATCAGGATCAGCAGCAGCGACAGGCCGAGGGAGAGGGCTACTAGCTGGTGGCGCAGTTTCATCGATTAACCTTGCAAACTCAGGGGACGGACCAATAGTGAGGGCGCCACCAGGTCTGGTCAATCAGAGGCGCGGGATCCCCCATAAAATCGGCCAATCCTTCCTCGCGGGCGCAAATCGCCACCGCCCTCGCCACGGTGCGGGCCACCTCCCCCACCTGCTCGATGGGGGGCAGCAGCCGGCCCTCTGCGAGCGGATAGGCACCGACCGCCCGCACCGCCGCCTGCAACATGCCATCGCTGATGCGCCGCGCCTTGACCGCGCAGGCGCCAAGACCGATACCGGGGAAGACGTAGACGTTATTGCACTGGGAGACCACCCGCGCCTCCCCCGCAACGCTTACCGGGGCGAAGGGGCTGCCGGTGGCGAGCAGGGCCCGCCCGTTTGTTGCCTGCCACACCTCGGCCGGGGTCGCCTCGGCGCTGCGGGTCGGGTTGGAGAGCGGCAGGATCACGGGTCGCTCACACACCTCTCCCATGGCGTTGAGTACCTCCTCGGTGAAGAGGCCGCCCTGGCCGCTCACCCCTATCAGTACCCCTGGCCGCAGTCGCTGAATAAGCTCTGGCAGGTATAGGCAAGCCTGCTCGGACGGACGAGCGAAGGGCTGCTGGGAGGGGGTCAGGTTGAGGCGATCCCGGCACACCAGGCCATCCTGATCAAACAGCCAGACCAATTCCGGGCTGCCCGCCAGTTGGGCCAGCATGGCGGCGATGCCGCAGCCCGCCGAACCCGCGCCGACGATCAGCACAGGGGTCTGCGCAAGGGTGCTGCCCGCCTGCTGCAAACCCGCCAGCACGCAGGCCGAGGCGACCGCCGCCGTGCCCTGGATGTCGTCGTTGAACATGCAGAGCTGGTCCCGGTAGCGAGCCAGCAGATTCGCGGCGTGCTTGCCGGCGAAGTCCTCGAACTGCAGCACAACGGCTGGCCAGCGCTTGTGGATGGCGGCCACCACCCTGTCCATGAAGTTGTAGTAGGCCTCTCCATCCACCCGTGGCGCCTGCCAGCCGAGGTAAGAGTCATCTTCCAAGAGCTCCGAGTTGTTGGTGCCCACATCCACGCACAGGGGCAGGGTGCGCGCCGGGTTGATGCCACCGGCGGCGGAGTAGAGCGCCAGCTTGCCGATGCAGATCCCCATGCCGCCGATACCGAGATCCCCGAGCCCCAGCACCCGCTCCCCGTCGGAGATGACGATGACATCCACCTCCTGCTCCACGGTCGCGAAGATGTCGTCGAGATCGTCCCTGTCGTGCCAGGAGAGGTAGAGGCCGTGGCTGCGCAGGTAGAGGTCGCTGTGACGCTGGCAGGCCTCCCCCACTACCGGGGTGTAGATGATGGGCAAGAGCTCCGGCAGGTGGTGGCGCACCAGATCGTAAAACAGCACAGGGTTGTCTTCTTGTAGCTGGCGCAGCAGCAGATGCTGATCAAAGGGGCTCTGCATGGCAGACACCAGTCGATAGATGCGGCGGCGCTGCTGGGAGAGGGACTCCTCCTTGTGGGGCATACGCCCCATCAGGCCCTGACGCTTGCGTTCGGCATAGGGCAAGCTGGTGCCCATCATGATGTCGTTCATATTCGATTCCTTATGCCAGCAGCGAGATGAGCAGGGTGGCCAGGATCAACATGACGGCCCCCCCGAGACGAGACGAAATCTGGGCGAACGGCATCAACTTCATGCGCTGGGCCGCCGACAGCACGGCCACATCCCCCGTGCCCCCCATGTTGGCCATGCACAAACCGCCGGTGATAGCCGCCTCTATGGGATAGAAGCCAATCATGCGACCGACGATGGCCGCTCCCAGGGCGCCGCCCACGACAGTGGTCAGCACCATGATGAAGTAGTTGACCGAGAAGGCACCGATGAGCTCGGGAATGCTGGTATAGGCGACCCCGATCCCCACCAGCAGGGAGGGAGTCAGGTTGCTCACCACAAACTGGTACCAGTCGGCGGCAGCCTGCTCGTAGCGGCGCGGCAACACGCCGCTCACCTTGATGATGGCGACCGCCAGTATCATGAGGGCGAAGGGGTGCATGGGGATGAAGTTACCGAGCAATGAGCCCAGTACGAACATGCTGGAGCTGATGAAGAGACCGAGCCCCAGGCTCTCCAAGGTCGGCGGCTGCACTTCTTCGTCCGCCACGCTCTGGCTGCTCTCTTTTATCATCAGCTTGCCGTTGCCGGTCAGGGAAGGATAACGGCGGCCGAGACGGGCCAGCATGGTGCCCACCAGAATGGCCAGGGTGTTGGCGATCACCACGGCCGGTACCATGCGAGACAGCAGGTCGGCGCTGGACATCTGCAAGGGGCCGGAGAGGATCTCCACCAGGGGTACGGCGCCGGCACCCATGCCGCCGCCCATGATGGGCAGGCCGATGAGCAGCACAGCATTCTTGAAGCCATATCCCAGCAGAGTACCCACCAGACCGACGCTGACCAGCGCCAGGACCACGCCCCCCAGGATCACAGGCAGGTAGCGCATGGCGGCATTTTTCAACAGGGAGCCGCTCATGCCAAACACGGAGCCGGTCACCAGGCTGGCGATGAAGAAGTTCAAAAAGCCCCCTTCCTTCATGAACCCTGTGATGACCTGGCCCGCCGCCGTCGGCATGAGGCCATATTCAAACAGGGCGGCGCCGCCGAAGATGGCGAGTATGGTGCCGCCCCCCAGGTATTCGCGGATGGGGGTGATGCGCTCACCGATCTCGGTCAGCAGGGTGCCGAGCACGAACATCAGGGCCAGGGCGCCCACCATGCCGAGCGGCAGGGAGCCGTTCCAGCCGGAGAACAGGACACAGGTGGCGAGCCCGAGGAAGATCATCATGGGCATGCCGGCAATCTGCTGGTCGCTCCAGGCGACCTTGGCTTGTACTTGGGGGGTAGAGAGGTTTTTCATTGTTATGCTCCAACATGTGGTGTGGCGCTACTCTAATGATCCTCTCCACCACTGTCGGTTAGCGGACTTGCAAAGCCATATAAAAACATTGAAACCTTAAGCACCATTTGCCGGCTGGCGCCTCTCGCCAGACCAGGCCTGCGAAGCAACTATCCCCCTCATCTAGCACACTCCTTGCACTATTACTTGAACGTGAGCTGTATCACACTATTTACTTAGCCTGCGAAATAAATATAATACTTAGCAGGCTAAGTAATGAGGCGACAGAAATGGAAAACGATCTGGACATGCTGCGGGAATTGTCCCTCGCCGAGCGACTGGGACGACTGCACCGATTGTGGCGTACCGTCGCCGATCTCGAACTGGCGCCGCTGGGTCTGACCCATCCCCGCTGGACCGCGCTGTGGAAGCTGTGCCAGCGCGGCGGCCGGCTCGGTCAGAAGGCCCTCGCCGAGGCCCTCGAAATCGAGTTGCCCTCCCTGATGCGCACCTTGGGCCAGCTGGAAGAGCAGGGCCTTATCGAGCGCCACTGCTGCAGCCAGGACAAGCGGGCCCGCATCGTCACCCTGACCGCTGCCGGCAAAGCACTGCTGGATCAGATAGAGGATCGCATCATGGTGATCCGCCGCGAATTGCTCACCGGCATCAGCCCGCAAGAGCTGGCGCAATTTGAAGATATCGTCCACCGCATCAGCGCCAACGCCCTCGGCAAAATAGCCGCCCAGAATGAAGAGAGAGAATAAGATGACCCCGGATCAACAATTCAAGCGCTGGATCAAATGGGCAAGCGCCTGCTTCGTGCTGGTATTTGGCTACTTCCTGATCGCCGACATCAAGATGCCGCTGACGCCGCAAGCCATGGCCACCCGGGTGGTCACCAAGATGGCGCCCCAGGTCAGTGGCAAGGTGGTCGAGGTCTCGGTCACCAACAACCAGCACGTCAAGCAAGGGGATCTGCTGTTCACCCTGGACCCAGTTCCCTTCCAGCTCGCCGTCGAGCAGGCCCGCCTCGCCCTCGATCAAGCCGAGCAACAGAACCACCAGCTGGATGCGACCTTGAGCGCCGTCTCGGCCGAGTACAGCTCGCTGCAGACCCAAACCGCCCAGAAACAGCGAGAGGCGGCACGCATTGATGCCCTCTATCGCCGCAACATGGTCTCCGAGCAGCAAAAAGACGATGCGGACAGCGCCGCCCGTACCGCTCAGGCCAATCTGCTGGCGAGTCAGGCTCGCATGGAGCAGGCCAAGGTCAACCGGGGCTTGTCCGGTGACGACAACCTGTTGCTGCGCCAGGCCCGTAACCGCCTCGCCCAGGCCGAGCTCAACCTCACCTACAGCCAGGTCCATGCGAGCCAGGACGGCATCATCACCAACCTGCAACTCAAACCGGGCAGCGTGGCCACGGCGGGATCCCCCCTGCTGGCCCTGGTATCCGAGCAGGTGGACGTGATCGCCGATTTTCGCGAGAAGAGCCTGCGCCACATCAGCGCCGGCAGCCGCGCCCTGATCGCCTTTGATGGCGAACCCGGCCGCCTCTATCCCGCCCGCGTCTCCAGCCTGGATGCCGGGGTCAGCGCCGGTCAGTTCGATGCCAACGGCCTGCTGGCCAATCCAGTCGAATCGGATCGCTGGGTACGCGATGCCCAGCGCCTGCGCCTGCATCTCGCGCTCGAGCAGTTGCCCGCCCACCTACCGGCCGGCGCCCGCGCCACCGTCCAGCTGTTGCCAGACAACGCCCTGAGCGCCCTGTTCGCGCGCGGCCAGATCCATCTGCTCAGCCTGCTGCACTACATCTACTGAGATGGCGACCATGAACCTGTGGCACAGGGCCCTCACCGCCAACGAGCTACGCCAATGCCTGCGCATAGCCTTTGGCTGTACCCTGGGATTCTTGCTCTGCAAGATGTTCGGCTGGAACTACGGGGTCTTCTTCACCGTCACCCCCATGCTGCTGCTCGGCATGGTGCCCGTGATGAACGGCCACGCCGCTCGTCAGCTCATCGCCGCCGCCGTGATGTGCGGCTTGGAAGTGGGTCTGCTTGGGGGCCTGTTTGGCAGCCACCCCGGCCTGATGCTGCCCATCGTCTTCCTGCTGTTCCTCTATCGCTTCGCCGCCATGTCCCGGGGCAGCCTGTTTCTGTTTGGCGCCAATGGCGTGTTGAGTCTCAGCATCATGCTGCACTTTGCCAGCTACCCCGAGACCGACTTGAACGATCTTATCTTCAGCAACCTGTGGGCCAGCGTGCTGTCGGTGCTCATCGCCTATCTGATGACGGCCCTGCTGCCAGATGTGGAGCCGCGACCCAAACCGGCAGCCTCCCCCAAGGAGCCGCACCGGATGCGCCACGAGGCCCTGCTCGGCGCCAGCATCGCCACCCTGTCGTTCATGGTGTTCCAGCTGTTCGATCTGCGCGATTCCATGTCCGCTCAGGCCACCACCTTGCTGCTCTTGTTCCCCATGCACTGGAACGGAGCGCTGAGCTATGCCCGCAAGCGGGCCATGGGCACCCTGCTCGGGGTCAGCTTCGGCATTCTCGGCCAGCTGGTGCTCTATGACTGGTCCGGTCAACTGCTGCTGGTCACCCCCTTGCTCTGGCTCGGCGCCATGCTGTTCAGCCATGCCCATGTGAAGGAGGCTAGCGGCTCCGGCGTCGGTTTCGGCGCCCTCACCACCCTCGGCATTCTGTTCGGCCAGTACCTGACGCCGGGCAACGACCTGGTATTCAGCGCCCTCTACCGGGTCAGCAGCATCTTGTTTGCCATCGTGGTCACCCTGCTGGCCTGTTACCTCATCCACCGGGTGTTGAACCACTTCGAGGCAACCCGCTTCGGTCATTGAATCCTTTTTCTGCCGCTCATGGATGCGCGCCCTTTCGCCCCGATATGCCTACCGGGGCGTTTTTTTGTCTGCAAATTGCCTTCATTGGGCTGACGCATCTCGACGCAAGCCCGTCCCCCGGAGGTTGCAGTTGTGCCTCAGCCTGTTAGGCTCAACCCCATATGACACCGATGAAGGATTCAATATGAAACACGCCAAGCTCTTTTTACTGGGTGCAGGGGCCCTGACGCTGCTCAGCGGCTGTGAGCTGGGTGCCGGCAAGCTGGGCGTCACCGGCGGCGATTCGGTCACCTATCTGTGCGAGCAGAACAAGAAGGTACAGGTGCGCTACTTCTCTCTCTCCGACGACAGCCTGAACTTCATCAAGCTGGCCCTGCCGGATGGCAAGGATTACACCCTGCCCCAGGCGGTCTCCGCCTCCGGTGCCCGTTATACCGATGATCACGAAGTAGTCTGGTGGAACAAGGGCAAGGAAGGTTTCGTTGAGATGCGGGATCAAGAGGGTGAGTGGCAGAGCCTCTACAACGCCTGCAAAGAGCAGTAATCACACTCAATACAAGCGTCCCCCAATAACAAACACCCCGGCCAGACCGGGGTGTTTGTTATGAAAAGGCCAACCCTGAGGTTGGCCTTTGTTAAGGGCGGAGGAGAAATCAAGCTCGTTTGTCGGTGACCACCAACCAGAGCGCGTGGACCATGCCGGGCAGACCGCCGAGCAGGGTCAGCACTATGTTGATCAGAAAATGCAGGCTGAAGCCCACCTGGATAAAGGCGCACACTGGGGGCAGGAAGATTGCCAGCAGGATCTTGAGCAGGTTGTTCATCTCGGTTCCTCGTTAACGGTATTTGAGAGCGTCGGATGGGCTAACCATAAACAGCCTTGGCCTCAACTGCAAACCAGACAGGGGATCCGCTCCCCATTATTTCGCCAGCCGTTGAGATCGTGGATCTGCTGATTGCTGCTGCCGCGCCAGAGCAGGCCGGGATCCGCCAACCCCTTCTCGAACTTGCCATCCACCAGCACATCCAGCAAGGCCACCAGCTCCCGCTGGGGGGCACTGAGCTCGCCGAGCAAGTAACCGGTCCAGCACCAGATGTCCTTGCCAGGGCACTCGGCCCGTACCCGCTTCACCAGCGCCAGCACAAAAGGCACGTTGGCGGGATGGAGCGGATCACCGCCCGAGAGCGACAACCCGCGCCGCTTGATGCGCGTGTCGTTGAGATCCCGGATGATGCGATCGCTCGTGATCTGGTCGAACGGCTTGCCGCCATCGAGGCGCCAGGTGCTCTGGTTGTAGCAACCGGGGCACTGGTGCTCGCAGCCCGACACGAACAGGGTGGCGCGGGTGCCCGGGCCATTGATCACATCGACCGGGTAATACTGGTGATAATGCATCTTCTCTCCTCACCCCATCACGGGCACTCGGTCCGCCAATAAAAAAGGCTCCCTCATCATCAGGAGCCATCTCGTCGCTCAGCCGCCTGGCTTACATATGCTTAACCCGGCGCTTGACCTCTTCCTGCTTGCCCGCGTTGAAGGGGCGCGCATCCGGGCTACCGAGGTAGCCGCACACCCGACGGGTCACCGACACCTTGGCAGGGTCATGGTTGCCACAGCGCGGGCAGGTGAAGCCCTTGGAGGTGCACTCGAACTCGCCGGTGAAGCCGCAGTCGTAGCACTCGTCGATGGGGGTGTTGGTACCGTAGTAGGGCACCTTGTCGTAGCTGTAATCCCAAACGTTCTCCAGCGCCTCCAGGTTGTGCTGGATGTTGGGGTACTCGCCGTAGCAGATGAAGCCGCCGTTGGCGATGGGTGGATAAGCCGCCTCGAAGTCCAGCTTGTCATAGGGGTTCACCTGCTTCTCCACATCGAGGTGGAAGCTGTTGGTGTAGTAACCCTTGTCGGTCACTCCGGCCACCACGCCGAACTCCTTGGCATCGATGCGGCAGAAGCGGGTACAGAGGTTCTCGCTCGGGGTGGAGTAGAGGCTGAAGCCATAACCTGTCTCTTCCTTCCACTCGTCGGTCGCGGCTCTCAGGCGCGCTATGATGGCAACGGCCTTCTCACGCAGCGCATCGCTGTCGAACAGGTGGGTCTGAGTACCAAACAGGGCGTTGATGGTCTCGTGCACCCCGATGTAGCCAAGGGAGATGGAGGCGCGCCCGTGTTTGAAGATCTCGCTGACGTTGTCGTCGGCCTTCAAGCGTACCCCGCAGGCCCCTTCCATGTAGAGAATGGGGGCGACCCGCGCCTTGACGCCGTCCAGACGCTTGATGCGATACATGAGCGCCGTCTTGGCAACCGCCAGGGCGGCGTCCAGCTTGTCCCAGAACTCCGCCTCATCCTTGGATTTCAAAGCGATGCGCGGCAGGTTGAGGCTCACCACCCCGATATTGTTGCGCCCCTCATGGATGAGCTCGCCATTCTCCTCGTAGGCGCCAAGGAAGGAGCGACAACCCATGGGGGTCTTGAAGGAGCCGGTCACCTTGACCACCTGGTCATAGTTGAGGATGTCCGGATACATGCGCTTGGAGGCACACTCCAGCGCCAGCTGCTTGATGTCGTAGTTAGGATCCCCAACCTTGTGATTGAGGCCATCACGGATAGCGAACACCAGTTTCGGGAACACGGCGGTCTTGCGATTCTTGCCAAGGCCGGCGATGCGGTTGCCGAGGATGGCGCGCTGGATGAGGCGAGACTCCCAGCTGTCACCGAGTCCAAAACCGAAGGTAACGAAAGGGGTCTGACCGTTGGCGGTGTGCAAGGTGTTTACTTCGTATTCCAGGGACTGGAAGGCGTCGTGGCACTCCTTCTCGGTGCGGGCCATGGCGTAGGCGTCCACATCCGCTATGCCCCACTCCTCGGCCACTTCCCTGTGCTTCTGCCAACTGATGGTCACATAGGGCGCCAGCACCTCGTCGATGCGGTTGATGGTGGTGCCGCCATAGATGTGGCTCGCCACCTGGGCGATGATCTGGGCGGTCACCGCGGTGGCGGTGCTGATGGATTTCGGGGTGTCTATCTCCGCATTGCCCATCTTGAAGCCGTGGGTCAACATCCCCTGCAGGTCGATCAGCATGCAGTTGAACATGGGGAAGAAGGGGGAGTAGTCGAGATCGTGGAAATGCAGATCGCCGCTCTCGTGGGCCTGCACCACCTCGCGGGGCAGCATGTGGCTGGTGGCATAATGCTTGGCGACGATACCGGCCAGCAGGTCCCGCTGGGTCGGGATCACCTTGGAATCCTTGTTGGCGTTCTCGTTGAGCAGGGCCGCGTTGGTCTGCTCCACCAGGCCGCGGATCTCCTGGGCCAGACGACCACGGGCCTCGCGAGCCTGATCCCGGTCGTGGCGATATTCGATATAGGCACGGGCGATGACCTTGTCATCGGAGGCCATCAGATGGTTCTCGACCCGGTTCTGGATCTCGTGGATGTCCACCTCACCTCGCCCTTCCAGCTCCTGACTGACGGTGGCGGCGACCCGCTCCCCCAGCGCTGGGTTGGCCTGGCCGACCGCAGCTGCCGCTCGATTCACCGCCTCGGCAATCAGCTGGGCATTGAATGGTGCACGGCATCCATCACGTTTGATCACAACCGGTTTCATGTGTTTTCCCCGTTTAAAGGCCAGGCGAGCGGCCCTGATTTACCCTTGTTTGGACCCCTTCACCACACCGGTTCCTCGGCGCAAATAAATTCAGCCGAGGCTTGACAAGCCTGGGCTGACAGTGAGAGGGATATCGCTTATACACAGCTTAACAACACAATATATGGGTATTTTTTTTGAATGCGACCCTATATGTGGTGCCTATTAGGCACCAAAGCGATACCGTATTTCTTGATCTATGTCAGGTTTTGAGAGGAGTGGAGCAGTTCACAGTCAGGGTCAAAAGAGGCTTTTACTGTCCATCCCAGACAGGGGGCGGGCTGGCGCCAAATTCGGGTTCTGAAGAGAGGCCATCATCCTCCGACAACAATTGACGAAGGCATGCTTTGGGTAAAACGCACATAATGGGTGCAGTGTTCAACCAAGGAGGGCAAGAGGGACATGAACCTGACCAAGGTGTTGCTAATACTACTGGCACTGCTCCCTGTTCGGCTCTGGGCCGCCGAGATCCTGGTGATCAGCAGCTATCACCCGGCCAACCTGTGGGATCAGAGTTACAGCGCCAGCCTGAAGGAGCACCTCAGGGGGGATCACCACATCAGTCACTTCTACATGGATACCAAGCGCCAGCCCCGCCAGGAGCTCGATCAGATCGCCGAGCGGGCGATGAACGCCTATCGACGGATCAAACCGGACCTGGTGGTGCTCGGTGACGACAATGCCATCAACGCCCTCGCCCGGCGCATCGCCACCGAAGGCACGCCCGTGGTGTTCCTCGGCATGAACGAGAACCCTCGCCACAAGGGGTTGGTCGGTCACCCCAACATCACCGGCGTGCTGGAGCGGCCGCTGCTCAAACGCAACATCAGCGAGATGAGCCAGCTGATGGGGGGGATAGACAAGGCACTGGTGCTGTTTGACAAGAGCGAGGTGTCGCGCACCGCCATCGAGGATGAATTCAGGAGCCAGGCCGAGCAAAGGGTCGGCCATACCCAGGTCAACAGCCAGCAGATCGACGACTACCAACGCTGGCAGGAGATAGTGCTCACCAGCCGACAACGGGGCTATGGGGCGCTCTTCATCGGCCTCTATCACACCCTGGTGGATGAGCAAGGCGCCCACGTGAGCGAGCAGCAGGTGATCGAATGGACCAACCAGCACAGCCCGGTGCCCCTGTTCTCATTCTGGGAGTTCTCGGTTGGCAAGGGCCGTGCCATCGGCGGCCTGGTACTCAACGGCCACGCTCAGGGGGAGAAGGCCGCCGAGCTGGTCAATGCCATACTGGCGGGCACCTCTCCGAGTGCCCTGTCTCCGCGCGCCGCCCTGCGTGGGGAGTATGTGTTCAGCCGGGGCGAGCTGGCCCGCTGGCAACTTCATCTGCCCCCCAGATGGCAGTCCAAGGCCCAGTGGCACGACTGAGCCCAAACACAACAAACCCGGCCATCAGCCGGGTTTGTTGTTTTGCAGAGCCAGGTTTCAGGACTGAAGTGCCGCCTGCAGCTCCTCTTCCGTCCAGACTGTGATGCCGAGCTCCTGTGCTTTGGCGAGCTTGGATCCTGCCGCTTCACCGGCCACCAGCACGTCTGTCTTGGCAGAGACGGATCCCGCCACCTTGGCGCCCAGCGCCTGCAATGCCGCCTTGGCATCGTTGCGGGAAAGCTGGGTCAGGGTGCCGGTCAGCACAAAGGTCTTGCCGGCGAACGGCTGCTCCGCGGCCTCCTTCTTCTCGATGGCCGGCCAGTGGATGCCGGCAGCCAGCAGGGCCTCCAGCACCTCTATGTTGTGGGGCTGACGCAGGAAGTAGTAGACGTGCTTGGCCACCACGTCCCCCACATCCGCCACCGCCAGCAGCTGCTCCACAGTCGCGGCGCGCAGGGCGTCCAGGGTCAGGAAGTGGTTGGCGAGGTTCAAAGCGGTCGCCTCCCCCACCTCGCGAATACCGAGCGCAAACAGGAAGCGTGGCAGCGTGGTGCTGCGCGCCGCCTCGATAGCTGCCACCAGGTTGAGCGCGGACTTGGGTCCCATCCGCTCGAGCCCGGCCAACTGGATGGCGGTTAAGCGGAACAGATCTGCCGGCGTCTTCACCAGCCCCTTGTCCACCAATTGCTCCACTATCTTGTCGCCGAGCCCATCCACGTCCATGGCGCGGCGGGAGGCGAAGTGCTTGATCGCCTCCTTGCGCTGGGCCTCACAGAACAGGCCGCCGGAGCAGCGAGTCACCGCCTCCCCCTCCAACCGCTCCAGGGCAGAGCCGCACACTGGGCACTGGGACGGGAACAGGATTTCGCGGGCATCCTGGGGACGCTGGGCCTCCACCACGGCCACGATCTGCGGGATCACGTCCCCCGCCCGGCGCACGATCACGGTATCGCCGATCATGACACCGAGGCGCTCTATTTCATCGGCATTGTGCAGGGTAGCGTTGGAGACGGTGACGCCCCCCACAAACACGGGTTTGAGCTTGGCCACCGGGGTCACGGCGCCGGTGCGACCGACCTGGAACTCGACGTTCTCCAGCAGGGTCATCTCTTCTTCTGCCGGGAACTTGTGGGCTGTGGCCCAGCGCGGTGCCCGCGCCACGAAGCCGAGCTCCAGTTGCAGTGCTATGTCGTCCACCTTGTAGACCACCCCATCGATCTCGTAGGGCAGCTCGGCGCGGCGAGCCAGGATATCGTCGTGGAACGCCTGGCAACCGGCCGCCCCTTCCTTGAGTTTTACCTCGGGGCTCAGCGGCAGTCCCCACTCTTTGAGCTGATTGAGGCGACCAAAGTGGGAATTGCCCAGTTCATCGCCACCGACCCCAACTCCGTAGGCATAGAAGCTCAAGGGGCGGCTCGCGGTGATACGAGAATCGAGCTGACGCAGGCTGCCTGCCGCGGCGTTGCGCGGGTTGACGAACACCTTCTCGCCAGCGGCCAATGCCTTCTCGTTCATCGCCTCGAAGCCGGCCTTGGGCATGAAGACCTCCCCCCTCACCTCCAAGCGGGTGGGCCAGCCGCTACCACGCAAGGCGAGCGGGATGGCCTTGATGGTACGTACGTTATCGGTGATCTCCTCGCCACTGGCGCCGTCGCCCCGGGTCGCGGCCTGTACCAGCTGGCCATCTACATAGAGCAGGCTGACCGCCAGGCCATCGAGCTTGGGCTCGCAGCAGAAGGTGAAATCAAGCCCTCGCTTCAGACGGTCGCGCATGCGCTGCTCGAACGCCATCAGCTCCTCGCTGCTGAACACGTTGTCCAGGCTCAGCATGGGGATCTCGTGGCGCACCTGCTTGAAGGCCGCGAGCGGCTGACCGCCGACTCGCACGCTGGGGGAGGCCGGGGTCTTCAGCTCGGGATGCTCAACCTCCAGACTCAGCAGCTCGCGCATCAGGCGATCGTATTCGGCATCTGGCACTGTGGGGTTGTCCAGCACATAGTACTGATGACCGTATTCGGTCAGCAGCTCACACAGTTGACGGTGGCGGGAGAGGATGTCGCTCATGGGAATGTCTCGGACTGTGATTGAAATAAGAAGGTAGCCATACAAACAAAAATGCGGCACCCAGGTACCGCATTTTTACGCTCGTCGACCCAAAGGGCGCCTTAGTCGCGATTGGCCTCGTAGGCGGCCAGTTCGTGGCGATAACGGGCGATGTCATCGTCACTCAGCGGGCTGCGGCTGGCATCGGTCAGCATGGCGTCGAGATCGCTTGCCAGCTGATCCGCGGCCTGCAACATGTGCTCGAACGCGAAGGCGGCATTGCTGCGCAGGGGCAACTGCATGAAGAGCGACACACCCGGGGTGCTGAACTGCTCCATACGATACGGGTTGAAGGTGCCCGGTTTGACCATGTTGATCATGGAGAAGAGCACTTCACCCTTGCCACCCAGGTCTTCGTGACGGTGGAAGATATCCATCTCGCCAAATTTGAAGCCCAGTGCCAGCAGGGAAGAGAGCAGGGTCGCCCCTTGCAGATCGTGACCGGGACGCGCCATCAGATTGATGACATAGACATCCTGCCAGATCTTCTCGACCGGTGGCTGTTCGAAGCGGGGCTCGGCCACCACGGGAGCGGCTTCATAGGCAGGCTCGTCATCGTAAGCCGGCTCTTCATACACAGGCGCAGCATAGCGGGGCTGAGGCTGCTGCTCGGGTGCAGGCTCGCGAGCACCGAATGTCGGCGCCTGGGCGTAAGCCGGCTCCACCAGCGGCTCTTCGTCGAGCTGCTGCATCATGGGTTCGCGCTGGGGACGGGAGCGATGCACGGGAGTACGACGAATGACCTGGGCAGGCTTGCGCACCGGGGCGGCAGGCGCCTCCTCGACAGGCTCGGCGTCCGGCTCGTCATACTCCTCTTCTTCATAGACGGGAGCAGGCGGCGGGGCGACCGGGCGAGCAGCAGGCTTGCGTACTACCGGGGGCGGCAGATCGGCGTCGTCATCCTCGTCGTCAAAATCGGGGACAGGAGCACGGCGGCTGGCTTCAGGCTGACGGGCCTCTTCGCCACGCAGCTTGGGCTCGGCACGACGCCCGCCACTGACTACACGGACCTGGCCAATGCCATCGCTGTCAAACGCATCGTTGTCACGTTCCCGTGACTTGGACTCCATCCGACCGAGCGGTTTCTCTTTGATCGGTGCCTGACGGTTCTTTCTGTTGCTCCACAACCCGTGAATGAGCAATGCCGCGATGGCAATACCGCCCAGGGCAACCAAGATGTAACGCAATTCCTGCATTAGCTGCTTCTCTTTCTAGTTTTGCTCAGCCAAAGCGACGGCTTCACCGATGTCAACCGACACAATGCGAGAAACCCCGGGCTCTTGCATTGTGACGCCTATCAGCTGCTCAGCCATCTCCATGGAGACCTTATTATGACTGATGTAAACGAACTGTACTGTGCTCGACATCTCTTTGACAAGAGAACAGAAGCGACCGACGTTCACTTCATCGAGCGGCGCATCCACCTCATCCAGCAAACAAAAGGGTGCTGGGTTGAGTCTGAAGATGGCAAAAACCAGCGCAAGGGCGGTTAACGCCTTCTCCCCCCCGGAAAGCAGGGCAATGGTAGCATTCTTCTTGCCCGGAGGTCTTGCCATGATGCTCACTCCGGCCTCCAAAAGATCGTCCGAGGTCAGCTCAAGCCAGGCACTGCCCCCCCCGAACACTTTTGGAAACAGGGATTTTAAATCTTCATTGACCTTATCGAAAGTGTCACGGAAGCGAATTTGTGTCTCTTTATCAATTCTTTTAATGGCTTGGCGCAGGGTTTCCAGTGCTTGCTCCAGATCCTGGCACTGGTTTTCGAGGTAGGTAGAACGACTCTTCGCCTCCTCATACTCTTCCAGCGCCGCCAGGTTGATGGCGCCGAGCGCATCCACTTGAGCCTCCAGGGTCTGGATCTCTTGGCGCAACTTGCCGCGATCGGCGGCGATGAGCACCGCCTGATCGAGATCGATGAGGCGCACGCCGAGCTCCTCGAACTGCTCGTGCAGCCCCTGCCGGCGGGTCAGGTTGCGCTCTCGCTCCAACCGCAGCGACGCCAGTTTCTCCTGGATCAGCACCAGCTGTTTGTGATCGGCGCTGCGCCCCAGCTCCAGCTCGGCCAGCTGACGTTCCAGTTCGGCGAGGCGCTGATGGCAGGCGAGCTGCTGCGCCTCCAAATTCCGCTGCTCGGCGAGCAGGGGGGAGATGTCCTGCACCGCCTCGGCATCTGGCCCTCTGAGCTCCGCGAGCTCCAGTCCGAGACGAGCCAGCTCCTGTTCACGCAAGGCGATGAGCTGGGACAGGTTCTGCCGCTCCAGCAGCAGGCGCTGACAAGCTGCCTGCTGTTGCTCCCGGCGTGCCCTCGCCTCCTCCAGCCCACGATCGGCAGCGGTGAGCCGCTCCTGGGCAAGTTGCAACGCCTCGGTCAGAGGCTCGCCCTGCTCCTGCAGCTCGGCCAAGCGCGCCTCGTCCAGTTCCAGTTGCTCCGTGACCCTGGCCAAGCGCAGCGCCTCATCGGCCTGCTCCTTGTCCAGGCGCAGCAGCTCCTCGCCGAGCAGCCCCTGACGCTGCAGCCGCGCCTGCCGCTGACCCTCCTGCAGGCTCCAGGCTTCGCGCAGTTGCTGCCACTGCCGCTCCAGCTCACGTACCTCCCGCTGACCCTGTTCATGGACATCCTGCAGTTGAGCACGGGTCGCCTCTGCCGCACTCAGCTGCGCCTCCAGCTGAGTCAGCTCCTGCCGGCCTACGGCCAATTCGGTGTGTAACCGCTCACGTTCACCGAGCAGGGCCAGGGTACCGAGGGCTCCACCCTGGCCGAGATCGGCCCAGTTTGAACCAAACCAATCTCCCGCCGGGGTCAGCAGCGACTCACCGGCCGAGAGGCTGTGCAGGCGGGCCAGCGCCTCTTCCCTGTCCGCCACCAACCAGATGGCGTTAAGGAAGGCGGGCACGTGCTCACCGTCCAGCTGCGCTGCCAGAGTGCCAGTCACAGCTGGCTGCGCCGAACCAATCCAGAGCCCATTCTGCTCGAAGTTGCACTCATCGCTTGGCTGGGCGGTGAGCCAGCGGCCGAGCACCTTGTCCAGCGCCTGGGCCCACTCGGGGGCGACCTGCAACCGATCCGCCAGGGTGGCGCCCTGCAGCTGCTCCCCCAGGATCTGGCCGAGAGTGGTGAGGCGGGCGTCCAATTCCCGCAGTAGACCGCTCTGTCGCACCTGTTGGGATTGCAATGCCTCATGATGCGCAGCCGCCGCCTGCCACTGCGCTTCCCGCTCGGCAGAGCGCCCCCGGCTTATTTCCAGCTCGGCGGTCAGGGCATCGAGCCTGGGCTGCAACGTCTCCTCCGCGGTGAGCGGGCCTGCCTGCTCGTCTTCCAGCTTGAGCCTTGCCAGCCGGGTCTTGGCTTGCAACTCCTGCAGGCCGTTTCGCTCGGCGCGGGTCTGATTGAGCCGCCCCTGCAACTGGCCAAGCTGCTGTTGCCACTGTTGCTGTTGCTGACGACTCAACTCCAGCTGCTCGCTGGCGGCCAGGCGCACAGCCTGCTGGTCGGTGAGCAACTGCTCACACTGCTCGAGGCGCGCCGCTTCCAGCTCTTCCTTGATGACGGCGTCCGCCAGCTGCGTCTGCTGAAGCGTCAGCTGTGAGCGGATATCGGAAATCCGCGCATTCAGGGCCTGCTGCCTGGCCTGCCAGTCACGGCCCAGTTCGGTGTGATGAAGTTGCTGCTGCTCGAGGCGGGCGATGGCCTGACCACCGAGGAAGATCTGTTGCTGGCGGCTCGCCTGCTCGGCCTGGGCCTCCTGACGGGCCACCGACAGGGTGACGTGACGCCCCTCGTCCTGGGTGCGCTTGGTATCGAGCGCCGCCAGCGCCTGCTCGGTCTGAGCCAGCTCGCTCTTGGCCTCGCCAAGGCGGGTCTCCAGCGCCCACAGTTCGGAGCCGATAAGCTCGGCCCTGGCTGCGCGCGAACGGCCCTTGAGCTGTTTATAACGCTCGGCGGTTTCGGCCTGGGTCTTGAGGTGTTCGAGGCGGGAGCCCAGCTCGCCGCGAATGTCGCCGAGGCGCTCCAGGTTCTCCTGGGTGTGGCGGATGCGCTGCTCTGTCTCCCGGCGCCGCTCCTTGTAGCGAGAGACGCCGGCTGCCTCTTCCATGAACAGCTTGAGATCGGCGGGGCGCGACTCCACCAGCCGGCTGACGGTGCCCTGCTCTATGATGGCGTAGCTGCGGGGGCCGAGGCCGGTGCCGAGGAAGAGATCGGTGACGTCCTTGCGGCGGCACTTCTGGCCGTTGATCTGATAGTGGTTGGAGCCGTCGCGCAGCACCTCCCGGCGCACCGAGATTTCGCTGAAACGGCCGAATTCACCGGGTACCCGGTTGTGGGGATTGTCGAATACCAGCTCCACCGAGGCACGGCCATGGGCGCTGCGGTTAAGGGAGCCGTTGAAGATGACGTCCGTCATGTTCTCGCCGCGCAGATGACGGGCAGAGCTCTCTCCCAGCACCCAGCGCACCGCGTCGATGACGTTGGACTTGCCACAGCCGTTGGGGCCGACCACGGCGGTCATGTCGGCATTGAGTTCGATGCGGGTCGGCTCGACAAACGACTTGAAACCGGCGAGTTTGATCAATTTCAGACGCATGGGGGCCTATCAGGGTAACTCAGTCTCGGGGAGGTGGACGGCCAGCCTAACCCAATCCCAACCTGGGTCTGGTTGAACATGGGCTGGCACTTGTCCATCCACACCCATCATCCAGAGGACGCGAGCCGGAAAAGGAACGGACGGGTGACTTTACCAAATCAAAGGCTTGTTTGTAATATGCAGGCAGTTTCCCATTAACAGATGGAGCTCATATGAGCCAATCACCTCACATGGTCAAAGACTCGGTCAGCGGTGCTGACTATTTCCTGCGCGGCTTCTCCCTCATCCGCCAGCCCGGGATCCGCACCTTTGTCATGATCCCCCTGCTGGTCAACGTGGTGCTGTTTGCCGGCGCCTTCTACGCCCTCTTGCTGCAACTCGACAACCTGTTCGCCTGGTTGCATCAGCAGATCCCGTCCTGGCTGAGCTGGCTCGACTACCTGCTGTGGCCCATCGCTTTGCTCACCATACTGGTGGTGTTCTCCTTCGTGTTCAGCTCGGTGACGAACTGGATTGCCGCCCCCTTCAACGGCCTGCTGGCGGAGAAGGTGGAGCAGATCCTCACCGGCGAGGCGGTGAGCGATGCCGGCATGCTGGACGTGGTCAAGGATGTGCCGCGCACCTTCGGTCGCGAGTGGACCAAGCTGAAGTACTACCTGCCCAAGGCCATCGGCTGCCTGATCCTGTTCCTCATCCCCGTGGTGGGACAGACGCTGGCCCCCGTGCTCTGGTTCCTGTTCAGCGCCTGGATGATGGCGGTCCAGTATGTGGACTATCCGTTCGACAACCACAAGATCGACTTCATCACCATGCGTGACGCCCTCAAACAGCGCCGTGGCAAGTGCCTGAGCTTCGGCGCCCTGGTCACCCTCTTCTCCGCCATCCCGGTGGTGAACCTGTTCGTGATGCCGGTCGCCATCTGCGGCGCCACCGCCATGTGGGTGGATCAGTATCGGGATGAACAACTGCGCCGCTGAGGCGGACGTGACATAACCAAAAGAGGGGGCGAACGCCCCCTTTTCATTACTTAATCTAATGCAAACATGAGATAGCTTGTCGCACTGACGCAGGCTTGCTAGGATGCGGGCCTTTCTCGCACCCTGGGATAACTCATGTTACATGCACTCTTCTTGCTCGGCCTGGTGGCCGAAGGGATGACTGGCGCGCTGGCGGCGGGTCGGCGACGGATGGACTTGTTTGGCGTGGTCATCATCGCCTCGGCGACCGCCATCGGCGGCGGCACCATCCGGGACGTGCTGCTGGGACACTATCCCCTGCTCTGGGTGGAGCATCCCCACTATGTGGTGCTGGTGGCGGGCGCCGCCCTGGTCAGCGTCATCTGTGCGCCCCTGATGCGCTACCTTGGCAAGCTGTTCATGGCCCTCGATGCCCTGGGACTGGTGGTGTTCTCCATCTTCGGCGCCGCCCGGGCGCTGGAGATGGGCCACGGGGCCGGCATCGCCTGCATCATGGCGGTGGTGACCGGCGTCTTCGGCGGCGTGCTGCGTGACCTGCTGTGCCAGCGCATCCCGCTGGTGTTTAGGCGTGAGCTCTACGCCGCCGTCTCTCTGGTGACCGCAGGGCTCTATTGCCTCGCGCTGGATCAGGGCTTGCCGAGTGACTGGGCCGCCTTTGGCGCCATCGGCATCGGCTTCGTGCTGCGGCTGCTGGCGGTGCGCTTCAAGTGGGGGCTGCCCACCTTCAATTACCAGTACGCCACCCACTGAGCGCGCCAATTTCTGGCCTGGCCGGACGAATAACAGACAATAAAAAAGCGCCTGCTGGCGCTTTTTTAGCGAGAACTGAAACTGGACGGCGGCCTAGTTGATCCCTTCCGAGCTGAAGAAGGTGGCCTTGTCGGCGATGAAACGGATCTTGATGTTCTTGCCCTCCTTGCCCCAGATGCAGCTGGTGGTCCCGAGCGCATCGTCGCAGCGCTCTGCCTTGCCCAGTATGCTGCTCGCCTCGGCGTAGCTGATACCCATCTTCAACTTGTCGTAGTTCTCACGGTTCAACTTGCTGCAACCGGTCAACAACAGGGCGATCATGCCCCCGATCAGAATCTGCTTCATCTGCTTCTCCTCTGGCTAGTGACCAGAGCCTAGCAGCTGGCATCCCCTCGTGACCAGTGGCTACCAGCTGCGAACGGGGCCCGTGTCCGAGTCCCTGGCGCAATCCCTTGGGCCACACCATACCAAAGACTACCAGCTGCGAACTGGACCGGTGTCGAGGTGCACAAAGTTATCCGACGGATAGTAACCGACCCCGCCCACCTTGAGGTTCAGGGCCGCCTTGCGCAGGTGCGCCAGCTGGACACCTGGGATGCGCACATCCACCGCCTGACCCAGGGTATGGTAGCTGTGCTTGGCGACGCCTCGGCTCTTGCGGCGCTTCTGGTTGTTCGTCTGGGGAGAGCGATAACCCGAGATGAGCTGGATCTCCCCCTGACGACCCAACTTGTGTTGCAGCAGGAACAGCTGGTCAAACAGTTTTTTATCGATATTAAACACTTCATTTCTGCGGTAATCGCGGAAGATATGATTCAGCTCGGCCAGTCCATCCCGCAGATAGTGGCCATTCTCCCAATAGCTGGCCTGCACTCGCTCGCCGGTATTGAGGTTGAAGAAGCTCAGCTCACGGCCCGAGGTGCTGCGACTCGCCATGGCCGGAAACGACAGCAGGCTGGTGCCCATCAGGCAACCCGCCCCCAGCAGCAGACGGCGTCGGCTTATCTCTTGTTCCAGCATCCGTTATCCGTCCATCGCATATTTAGGTGAAACAGGTGAGTAAATTTGATACTGAAGCCAGAAACTACCTGCCGATAAAAGGCCTGTCAAACTGCAAATCCCCATAGAAAAGCCCGGCGCTGGGCCGGGCTTTTCACTCTGTGGCAGGGATCACAACAAGCGGCTCTGGAAGCTGACTCGATCAAATCCATAAATGTCATTGCGCAGTTGCTGACGACCCTCGTCATCGATCCAGCTGCTCCAGTAGACGGTGAACACCGGGATCGGGGTAGTCAGCGGCAGCCATTTGGTCTGGGTCTCCTTGAGGATGTTGGCGACCTTGTCCGGCTGATAACGGGAGTCCGCCAGCAGCAGCTCGGCCAGATCGTCCGCATGCTCGACCCGGATGCAGCCCGAGCTGAAGGCGCGTGCCCCCTGCTCAAACAGGGACTTGCGCGGAGTCGAGTGCAGGTAGATGGCCTCGTTGTTGGGCAGGTAGAACTTGTAACGACCGAGGGCATTGTGATCCCCTGGCTTTTGCCGCAGCCGATAGGGGAAGCCCGATGCCAGCGCCTGGTGCCAGCCATCTTCGCTGAACTGGACCGGGTTGCCTTCCCCATCGATCACCTCGAACTGTTCCCGATCGAGATAGGCGGGATCCCGGCCCAGCTTGGGCAGGATATCCTTGCTCAGGATGGAGCGCGGCACGTGCCAGGCGGGGTTGAGGACGATGGAGCGGATCTCGCTGGCGAGGATCGGCGTGGCTCGCTGCTCCTTGCCGACGATGACCCGGCTAGTGAAGACCTCGTTGCCGGACTCCACCACGCTCAGGCGATAGTCGGGAATATTGACCAAGACGTAGCGACCGGCCAGCTGATCCACCAGATCCCGGCGCCAGAGGTTACGCAGCAGCAGGCTGGCGCGCACTTGCGGCCCGGTATTGAGCCAGGAGCGGGTCTGACGGCCTATGATGCCATCGGCGGTCAGGCCGTGGCGGCGCTGGAACTGCTTGATGGCGGCTTCGGTATCCGCATCATAGGTGGCGTCCTGGTGATTGGGCGCACCGTCCCCCAGCTCGTTGAGAATGGAGCGGATCTGGCCAAGCTCGGTCGAGCTTTCGCCAGCCCTCAGGGTCGGCATGTCCAGGTTCGGCCAGTGTTTGGCCATGGGCATGGCCAGCAGCTTGCGCACTTCCTCACGCACCGCCTCATACTCGGCGACCTGGGGCCTGAGCTGCTTGACCTGCTCCAGCAGATTGTCGCCAACGGGCTCGTGGGCCAGCGGCTTGGTCAAATCGAGCTTGAGGGTCTGCATCTGTTCGCGCGCCACCAGATCCATGGCGCGCCAGGCTTGCTGGAAGCGGGCCAGCTTGCCGAAGGCTTCGTCATAGAGGGCGCCGCGCCGCTCGCTCGGGGTCTTCTGCAACTGTTGCCAGAGCCGGTAGAAATCCGGGTGCAGCTGGGCGAGCACGGCTTCTTGCAGCTGACTCTCCAGCTCGTGGCGCGCCTGTTCGGCCGTGCTGTTTTGATACCAGTCGTGCTGGATACTCGGACTGGCCACCTGGATCTGCCCTTCGCTGGCATGGACCATGCCCGCTGGCCAGCAACCCAGCCAGATAAGATTCGCCAATGCCAACCAATACTTCTTACCCATGTTTCTTACCACGCTTACCTCAAATCGGTTCACTTCGGCCTGTCTGGCGCCACGGTCAGGCCCCCATGATGCTGGAATGCCGGGGACTTTGCTAGCGAGGGGACGCGTAACGACGCCAGATAAGTGCATGCTCGTCACTCTTGCCAACGGCGCCGAGCGCCTGGTTGAAGCGGGCGACAAACTCGGCACTCAGAGTCTGCTTGCTCAGCATGAAATGGGTCGGCGTCTCATAGACCCTCATGGCATGGGGCACTATGCCGCCGGCCAGCCCCTCTCTCTTCAGACCCCAGGGGGTGGCCAATCTATCCCCGAGAAAGCCATCTATCCGCCCCAGTTGCAGCTTGCGATAGTTCTGCACGTCATTGACCTCGCTCACCTGGTGGGGGTAGCGGCGCAGCAGTGTGCCTATCTCGGCACCATAGTAATAGTCCTTGGTCACCCCCAATCTGTGCCCTTTCCCCAGCCAGGTTGCCAGGTCCTGTTCGTCGTAGAGATCGGCCTTGCGCACCCAGAGCGCCGTGCGCCCCGGGTTGTATGCATCGGAGAACCAGGCATAGCGGGCCCGGTCGTCGAAGAAATAGGCCTCCATGGCGATATCCAGCCGCCCCCGGGCCAGATCGTGCAGCACCCGCTTCCAGGGGCGCTCCACATAGACGAGGCGACATCCCAGCCGGGCCGATACCGCATCGAGATACTCCACCGCGAAGCCGCGCATGCGCCGGGTCTCGCCATCTTGCTGGTAATAATGGTAGGGAGGCCAGTTGTCGAAACCGACCCGCAGGGGAGAGGGACAGAGCAAGCTTGCCCACGCCATCGATGCAGGCAATGCGAACAGCAGACAGAAGAGAAGTGGCAGCCTCATGGATCATCCTTGACGATGGGACTCGCCATGTTAAGGGTGCCTTGGGAAAATGGCGACAGATCCTGCCACAGCGATGAGCAATATCAGCCATTTGCCTGAGAAACCCCGGCGTTCACCCCAGCGGGTGGCAGGCCCTCTGTGCGGATCCACATGCCAGATAGAGCAGGGTCAATCTGGCTCCCAAAGGCATTTGGCGAGCAGGGACATTGGGGTTAATATGTGAGCAAATTTATTTTTGTGATCTACTATGCTTTTTTTGCAATTGGATTAGCATATGCGCGAAATCTGCCTACCCATCCGTCAGGCGTCGAGTGAGTGATATGACCTACAAAAAGTTCGGTTTTCTGGCTGCCATCCTGGCATTGAGCGGTTTTTACCTCTACACCCTCTATCTGGCTGCTCACCCCAACGTTAGCCTGGCCTACAAGCTCTATTACCTGGAAGGCAAGACCCGCTTCTGGGAACACAACTCCAGCATGACCTACCAGCCGGGTAACGAACTCAATCTGACCAAGCCGAGCCGCTTCCTCTCCAGCGAAGGCTGGGCCAAGAAGCCGAGCGCCGAGGGTACCGAGCTGAGCGGTCAGGGTGGCCTCTACTTCGTGCTGCCCAAGCAGCAAGCCCAACCGGAGCAGCTCACTATCCAGGCCAGGATCTACAGCCCGGAAGCGGGTACCCTGCTCAAGGTGGCCCTGGGTCACGACTTCACCACCACGGTCAAGCTGGCCAAGGCGGGCATCAACGAGATCCGGCTCAACCTGCCGGGTGACTCCCTGACCGCCGATCCCAAGCACCCGAACTTCCTGGCCCTCTCTGCCCCGACCCCGCTCAACGTACAGTCTGTGCGCCTGACCGTGGCCCAGTGAAGATAAAACGCTAAAAATCAGTTCTTAAACGTGATTTTCTAATAAGGAAGTTCCCATGTCGCATGCCGATTTTCGACTCTCTCTGGTCGTGCCCGTTTACAACGAAGAAGAGAGCATAGACGCCTTCATCAGCGCGATAGACGACGAACTGGCCCCCCTCAAAGACCAGCTTGAAATCGTGTTCGTCAACGATGGCAGTCGCGACCGTACCCGCGAAGTAGTCGAGCAGGCCATCGCCCGCGATCCCCGTGTCACCCTGGTCAACCTGGCCCGCAACTTCGGCAAGGAAGCGGCCATGACCGCCGGCCTGCATCAGGCCAAGGGCGATGCCATCGTCCCCATGGACGTGGATCTGCAGGATCCCCCCGCCCTCATCCTGGAATTCGTCAAGCTGTGGCAGACCGGTGGCTATGACACCGTCTACGGCATCCGGGTCGATCGCAGCGCCGACACCCCGATGAAGCGCCTGACCGCCGGTGGCTTCTACCGCTTCTTCAATGCGCTCTCCACCAGCACCAAGCTGCCGGAGAACGCCGGCGACTTCCGCCTGATCGACCGCAAGGTGGTCGAGGCGCTCAAGCAGTTGCCGGAGCGCAACCGCTTCATGAAGGGTCTGTTTGCCTGGGCGGGTTTTCGCGCCGTCGGTGTGCCCTACGAGCGGCCCGCCCGTCACGCCGGCGAAACCAAGTTCAACTATTGGAAGCTGTGGAACTTCGCCCTCGATGGTCTGCTGAGCTTCTCCAGCTGGCCGCTGCGAGTGTGGAGCTACGTCGGGGTCGGTGTCTCGCTGATCGCCTTCCTCTATATCCTCAAGATCATCACCCAGGTGCTGTTCTTTGGCATAGACGTGCCAGGTTACGCCTCCCTGATGTCCGTGATGCTGTTCCTCGGCGGCATCCAACTGCTGTCACTCGGCATCATAGGCGAGTACATTGGCCGCATGTTCGTCGAGGTGAAGCAGCGCCCCGTCTACCTCATCGAAGGGGTCTACGGCCAGTACGCCCAGCAGGCTGACAAGGGGCAAGATGCCGCCACCAAACAGGACGAGCAGGAGCCGACGCCCCAATGATCTCCCGTGAGGAATTCTGGCGTCTGGTTCGCTTCGGTTTCGTCGGCGGGGGAGCAACCCTCGTCGACCTTGGCACCTCGTTCGCACTGTTTCACAGCTGGCCCGATATCTCGGAGCACCTGGTCACCACGATCGCCTTTGGAGTGGCCTTCTGGTTCTCCTTCTTCGGCCATCGCTACATCACCTTCCAGAAGCAGGGGGCGGCTGGCAAGTTCCTGCTGGTGGCACTCTTCTCCCTGGCAGTACGTAACCTGCTCTTGAGCGGCCTGCTGTTTGCCGGCCTCTCCGGCCTGCTGCCCGTGGTCATCGCCACCCTGGCCGTCACCATACTCACCTATCTTCTCTCTCGCGTCTGGGTATTTGCCTGATGAATGACATGACAATGCCTACCCCCGCTGCCGCGGGGCCCTACCGCCCTTCCTTGGCCATCAGCAGCCGTGACTGGCTGATGATCATCGCCGCCTTCGTGCTGAGCCGAGCCGCCCTCTATGGCATGGGCTACTTCGGTGTCCAGCTCTACGGCGCCCCCGGTATCGGTCCGTTGCAGGCCTACTGCCAGTTCGACTGCGTCTGGTTCCAGCGCATCATCGAAAACGGCTATGACCTCTACCCGCGCTGGCTCAGCAAGGGCAACGCGGCCAACTGGGCCTTTATGCCCCTCTACCCGATGATCTCGGGGGCTCTCTCCAGCCTGCTCAACATCGAGAGCCTGATCGGCCTGATGCTGGTGGCCAACATCGCCTTCTTCATCAGCCTGCCGCTGATGCTGCTGGTGCTGCGCCAACTCAAGCTGGGGGACGACACGGCCCGTTTCGGGGTCTGGTTGCTGGCCTTCTCCCCCTTCTCCGCCTACTTCGTGTCTGGCTACACGGAGCCCATGTTCATGGCGCTGATGCTGGGCATGTTCCTGTTCGCCTATCGCGAGCAGTGGCTGATGGTGGCCTTCCTCGGCGTCTTCATCTCCGGCACCCGCAATCTCGGGGTCATGATGGTGTTCCCGGTGTTGATCCTGGCGCTGCAAGCCTATGGCTGGCGCGAGTTCTTCCGCTTCACCGAACGCGCCTTCAAGGTGGTCTTCACCCTCTGGCTCATCCCGTTCGGTCTGTTCGCCTACATGGTTTACCTCTATCACCTCACCGGGGATGCGCTGGCGTTCAAGCACATCCAGGTGGCCTGGGGCCGTTACATGGACAGCCCCCTTGACTGGTGGCTCAGCGGCTTCGAGCTCGGCGGTCGCAAGGCCTACCTCTCCATCATGGTGATCTTCGGCTGGTGCCTGAACGGCTACCTGTTCAGCCAGAAGCGCTGGGCCGAGGCGACCCTGATGTTCATCTGCTGCACCATACCGCTGATGACGGGGCTCAACGCCATGCCACGCTACATGTTCGGCCTCTACCCGACCCTGCTGGCCATCATACTGCTGACCCACCGCTGGCCCGCCATCCGCCCGGCCATCCTGTGCATCAGCGGCATGGTTGCCTCCTTCATCGCGGTGGCCTTCGTCAACTTCAAGTTCTTTACCGTCTGACGAAAAACCCGCCCAAACAATGCCGGTCACTCGACCGGCATTTTTTATGGCTCTCCTCTGGGTCAGCATGGCGGGCATCACACTTTCCCGTTCTTGAAAACGTAACCATTTGAACTCACCTCACAAATCGGGATTTTACCGATCCAGCCCCTCCTCTCAGCCCCCTAGAATGAGCTCCTCAACGGAATCCGACCCGCTCACTTTGCTCAAGGAATGGCTTATGCGTCCCCCCCTTCGCCTCGATCTCCGCCTGTCACCCCTGTGGCTAGCCCTGCTTGCCGGCCCGGCCCTGGCGGCCCCGCAAGTGCACCTCTATGTGGATGGCAAGCCGGTGGCCGGGGCGCTGACGCTGGACAAGGGCACCATCAGCCTGACCCATTCTTTAAGCAAGGGCAGCCATCAGATCCGCATCGGCGATGCCGCCAACAGTTGCGGCACCAGCTTCGGTCCAAGCGAAACCAAGCCGCTGCCATTTGGCACGGCCCAGCCCATGGACAAGTGCGCCAAGGATCAGAGCTTCACGTTAAGAGTGATGCTGGCGGGGGACTATGAGTTCACCTTCAACCCGGACACCCCGAGCCTCAAGGTTTTGCGGGCTACCAAGAAGAGCGAATTCAAGCGCCAACCCCCGGAAGAGCCCTGCATCGCATGGGATGGCGGCCCGGTCACAGTGTCCCTGAAAGGGGTCTGGCCCGATGGCACCCGGCTGCGGGATGCCTACTCAGGACAGGAGGCCCTGGTCAAGGGGGGCAAGCTGACCCTGACCCCATCCAAAGAGAGCGGCGGCCTCTTGCTGCTCGAGCCCGTGGCGGCGGCCAAGGCTGAGCCCTTCAGCTGGGATCAGGCCAGCGTCTATTTCCTGCTGACCGACCGCTTCCATAACGGCGATCCCGGAAACGATCACAGCTTCGGCCGCCAGAAGGATGGCCAGGACGAGGTCGCCACCTGGCACGGCGGCGACTTCAAGGGGCTGACCGAGAAGCTCGACTACATCAAGTCGCTGGGCATGAATGCCATCTGGATCACCCCCATGGTGGAGCAGGTGCATGGCTTTATCGGCGGCGGCGAGCAGGGCAACTTCCCCTTCTACGCCTATCACGGCTACTGGGCGCTGGATTTCACCAAGATAGATCCCAACTACGGCGACGAGGAGAGCCTCAAGACGCTGGTGGACGAGGCGCACAAGCGCGGCATGCGCATCATTCTCGACGTGGTGATGAACCACGCCGGCTACGCCACCCTGGCTGACTTGCAGGATCTCGGACTCGACAGCCTGACCCAGAACACGGAAAAACTCCCCGCCCGCTGGAACGACTGGCGCCCGAGCGGCGGCCTCAACTGGCATGGCTACAACCAGTTTATCGACTATCAATCGAGCGACTGGAGCAAGTGGTGGGGGCCGGATTGGGTGCGGGCCGGTCTGCCAGGTTACCCCCAACCCGGTACCGACGATGTGACCGGTTCGGTGGCAGGCCTGCCGGATTTCTTAACCGAGTCCAGCAAAGCGGTGGGACTGCCCCCCCTGCTCGCGGCGAAGAAAGACACCCGGGCCAAACCACTGCCCAATGCCAGCGTGAGTGATTACCTCATCGCCTGGCACACCGACTGGGTGCGCCGCTTTGGCATCGACGGCTTCCGCGCCGATACCGTCAAGCACCTGGAGCCGGCGGTCTGGGCCAGGCTCAAGCAGGAGGGCACGGCGGCCCTCAAGGAGTGGAAGGCCGCCAACCCGAGCAAGGCTCTCGATGCCCTGCCGTTCTACATGGTGGGCGAGGTGTGGGATCACGGGGTGGCCAAGGACTTCTGGTACCAGAACGGCTTCGATTCCCTGATCAACTTCGACTATCAGCGCGAGTTCGCCCTGCCCCAGGCCCAGTGCATGGCGGTTGCCGAACCCACCTATGCCAGCTACGCCAGCCGCATCAATCAGGATCCCGAGTTCAACGTGCTGAGCTACATCAGCTCCCACGACACCAAGCTGTTCTTCGGCGACTATCAGGATGTGTCGCTGCAGCGGCGGGTAGCCAACAGCTTTATGCTGCTGCCAGGCGGCATCCAGCTTTACTACGGTGATGAATCCGGCCGCGGGCTTGCCAAGGATGGAGGCGTGTTCGATCAAAGCGTGCGCAGCGACATGAACTGGCAGGAGCTGGCGAGCGGTGACAAGGCCGAGCTGGTCAAGCACTGGCAACGTCTCGGCCAGTTCAGAGCCACCCACCCGGCGGTGGCGGCGGGCAGTCACAAGAAGCTCTCTGATGCCCCCTACAGCTTCGTGCGCGAAAAAGGGGCCGACAAGGTGGTGGTGGTCTTCGCAGGACGCCAGAAATAACCCGGCAGCTAGCCTGACGGATGACAAAAAGGGGGAGCCATGGGCTCCCCTTTCTCTTTCTCGTCTCAGACTGGCTGGCGAGCCAGCTCCGGCCACTGCAGCCTTGCCCTGACTAGCGTCTCCTGCCACAGGTGCCAGGCCAGCAGGGACTGCTGATAGGCACCGGCCTGACCAGGCAGCTGGATGCCATAGCTTGCCAGCCGATAGGCCATGACGGCGTAGAAGGCGTCCAGGATACCCGCCTCGTCGAAATAGAAGGCGCCCCTCGCCTGGGACCAGAGCGTCTGCAGACGGGCCAGCTCGGTTATAGTCTCCACCGGCGGCTCGCACTGGGTCGGCGCCCCCAGGAAGAAAGGCAAGCGGCTGCGGATCTGGCCATATCCCGAATGCAGCTCGGCGCACAGGCTGCGGGCCAGGGCTCGCTCGGCCCGATCGGCGGGATAGAGCCGCCGCTCGGGGCTGAGCTCGTGCAGGTATTCGGCGATGGCCAGGGAGTCGTGGATCCGCAGCTCGCCATCATCCAGCCAGGGCACCAGCCCGGTCGGCGAGACCCGTTTTAACCGCGCCAGCGCCTTGGCATCCTCCAGATCGAACACCTGCTCCTGCCACGCCAGTCCGCTCAGACCGAGCACCAGCGCCGCCCTCATCGACCAGGTGGAACCTGTCCCCACCGTCAATACCAAGGATCCCATTTATTGCCTCCTGCTTGGGTTGTTGATGACCAGGGTCGGCCCGTGGGCACGACATCTCATGGCCGTCTCACATTTGCACGCCTGCGGGTTTGACCCCTTGCGGGCGCGGTGCTAGTTTGATTTTTCAAAACAATCAGTTAGCAATGATGTGAGCAATGGATAGCCAATTTACCATCGTCATCGCAGATGACCACCCCCTGTTTCGGGGCGCCCTCTATCAAGCGGTGCACATGGCCATCGACGACGCCCGCCTGCTGGAAGCCGACTCCATCGACAGCCTGACCCATCTCTTGGGAGAACATCCCGAGGTAGATTTGCTGCTGCTCGATCTCAAGATGCCAGGGGCCAATGGCTTCGAGGGACTCGCCTATCTGCGCGGCCAGTACCCGGACCTACCCATCGTCGTGGTCTCCGCCTCGGAGGACGCCGCCATCATCCAACAGGTGCTGCGGCTCGGTGCCCTGGGCTTCATCCCCAAGTCCGTGCCCATGAAGGAGCTGGTCAGTGCCCTCAATACGGTGATCGGGGGGGATAACTGGGTACCGGAGGGGATCTTCCTGCACCCCGAATCCGAGGATGGCCCCGATTTCGCGAGCAAGCTCGCCAGCCTCACTCCCCAGCAGTACAAGGTGCTGATCATGCTGCGGGACGGCAGCCTCAACAAACAGATCGCCTGGGAGCTCAACGTCTCCGAGGCCACCATCAAGGCCCACATCACCGCCATCTTCAGGAAGCTCGGGGTCAAGAATCGCACCCAGGCGGTGATCGCCCTGCAGCAGATGGGCATCAAGGACGACTGATGCCTACCAAAAGGCGGCCAAGGAGATCATCCCTCGACAAATAGTACGATCGTACTTTATGCTGCAGGCAATATTGAGGAGCCGATATGAGCAAGGGCCGGTTGACCCGCGAGAGTATTTTGCAGACCGCCTTCGAGCAGGCCAGCCAGCAAGGGCTGGAGAGCCTGACCATTGGCTCTCTCGCCAGTGCGTGCGAGATGTCAAAGAGCGGCCTGTTTGCCCATTTTCAATCTCGCGACAACCTGCAGATCGCCGTGCTGACCTATTCCGGCGAGGTGTTCCGCGAGCGGGTGATCCAGCCGGTGCGCCAGCAGCAGCTCCCCACCCAGCAGGCCAAGCTTATCGCCCTGCTCCAGGCCTGGCTTGCCTGGAACCAGAGCTTTGCCGGACGCTGCATGTTTCTCGATGCCTGGACCTCGGCCCAGGAGGGGGAGGTGCAGCAAGCCGCCCGCCAGCTGGTACGCTTCTGGCTCGATTACCTGGCCCGCCAGGTGGTGCAGGGCCAGGCCAGAGGAGAATGGCGCAGTGAGCTCGATCCCTGGCGAGCCGTTTACCGGCTCTATGGCCTCTATCTCGGGGATCAGGTGTTCAATGCGCTGGACTTGTGTCAGGATCCCACCCGCCACTTCTGGCCCGAGGTGGAAAATCTGCTGATGAGCTGGCGCTAGTTTTTAAAAACTGACAAAAAAGCACGACCGTTCGCACATAAAAACGACAGGATGACCATGAGCAGCAAGATCTACTTCAGCACCCGCCGCTTCAGCCCGAGCAAGGTATTGCTGGGCCTCGGCACCCGACTGCACCACGCGTTGGCTCCCGCCCACGCCAAACGCACCGCCAGCAAACTGTTGCTGACCCCCCAGCGGCCAGACCGGGATACCCCGGCGCCTGCGGGTCTGGTGCAGCAGGCGGTGCATACCCGCGAGGGTACCCTGATGAGCTATCGGCTCGGCAAGGGGCCCGTCTGGCTGCTGATGCACGGCTGGTCCGGCAGCGCCAGCCAGTTCTACCCGCTGATGAGCCACATTGCGGCGCAGGGCTTTACTGCGCTGGCCTACGATCACCCCGCCCACGGCCAAAGCGAGGGCCACACAGGTCACTTGCCCCGCTTCGTGCGCGCTTTTGACGAGCTGCTCGAGCGCGTAGGCCCCATCGAGGGGGTCATCACCCACAGCATGGGGGGGGCCGTCACCCTGGCAAGCCAGCATCCCGCCCTCGACAGGCTGCCGCTGCTGCTCATCTCCCCTGTGCTCGACTACGTGCCCCAGCTCTATGGCATGGTGGCGCGCTCCGGCTACTCCATCCGGCTGTTCGATGCTGTGGTCAAAGAGATCGAGCAGGAGTACCAGCATCCCCTCAGCACAGTGGATCCCCTCGGCAGGCTGGTGAGCCGCACCGGCCAGGCCCTGATCGTCCACGACGAGGAGGACCGCTTCGCCCCCCATCAGGACTCCCTGCGCGCGGCCCAGGATGGGCGCACCCGGCTGGTGAGCACCCGGGGCCTGGGCCACGGCCGCATCCTGGCAAGCCCGCCGGTATTCGCCGCCTTCGATCAGCTGATCCAGCCGCCGGTCCAGGCCTGATCTCATCCCCTGTGACTGCCGCAAACGGGCCGCCCCAAAAAATGATGGGGCGGCCCATTTTTATATTCGATACAGCGCCTTATAGTTAAATTGCCCGGTGGCAACAATAAGGCGCAATCCCATGGCCAAACCCAATACAGCTCTTCTGTTGACCGGTGGCGGTGCTCGCGCCGCCTATCAGGTCGGCGTCCTCAAGGCAGTGGCCGAGCTCTATCCTCGCAACCTCGGCATCCCCTTTCCCATCCTGTGCGGCACCTCGGCCGGCGCCCTCAATGTCACGGCGCTGGCCTGCTATGCCTCCTGTTTTCATCTGGGGGTACGCAAGCTGGAGTGGGTCTGGCGGCGCTTCGAGACCCACCACATCTTCGACTTCCACCCCTGCCAGCTGCTGTGGCGCACCCTGTATCAGGGCTCGGCCGGCCTCATCAGCCCGGACAGCAACCGCGCCTTCCACCTGTTCGACAACGCCCCTCTGCGCCGCCTGCTGGATCAGGTCATCGACTATCACCGCATCGATGACAACATCCTCTACGGCAGCCTGGAGGCCATCGCCATCACCGCCTCCGACTATGACGACGGTCTCTCCACCACCTTCTTCCAGGGACGGGCGGAGCACCAGCCCTGGGAGCGGGCCAGACGGCGGGGCCTCCGTACCCTGCTCACCTCGGATCATCTGCTGGCTTCCTCGGCGCTGCCCTTCGTCTTTCCGGCCACCCGCATCGGCGAGCGCTTCTACGGGGATGGCTCCATCCACCAGCTGAGCCCCTTGAGCCCCGCCATCCATCTGGGTGCGGAGCGGATCCTGCTGGTGACCCTGGATTCCCCCCATCAGGGGAGCGCGGCCCCCCGCCAGGGCCACCTGACCAGCTCCAACATCGCCGGGCACCTGCTCAACACCGTCTTCTCCGACACCCTCAACTCGGATCTGGAGCGGCTCGGGCGCATCAACCAGACCCTCTCCCTCATTCCCGAGCGGGAGCGCAATCGTCTCAAGTTGCGCCAGGTGGAGACCTGCGTGATAAGGCCGAGCCAGGATCTGGACCTCATCGCCCTCGACTATCTGCACAAGTTGCCGACCCAGTTGCGCCGCCTGCTGCGGGTTCTCGGGGTCAACGGCCACGAGAGCAGCAGCCTGGCCAGCTTCCTGATGTTCCATCCGGGTTACTGCCAGCAGTTGATCAAGCTCGGTTATCAGGACGCGCTGGCGGAGCGCCAACGCATAGAGGCCTTCCTGGACATAGAAGAGCGCATCCGCGAGGAGGCTTGAGCAAGGAGGGGTGGTCTAGTGCCCCTCCAGCAGCCGCTGCTCGGCCTGCTCCATGGCCACCGCATTGCCAAACAGCACCAGCCTGTCTCCGGCGGCCAGTTTGAGCTCTGCTCTGGGTTCCAGACTCTGCTCACCGCGATGGATGGCCTTGACCCTCACCTCCCCGAGGGCCAGCTCCCGCACCCTGCGCCCCACAGCCCAGGCCTGATCGTGCAGCAGGACGGGATGCAGTCGCTCGAGCCGCTGATCCGTCTCCAGGTTGCTGGCGCTCTGATCCCCCCAGTAGAAGCCGTGTAGGAAGCGGTACTGGCTGCTGCGCTCATGCTCCATACGCCGGATCACCCGGCCGATGGGGATATCGCAGTTGACCAGCAGATGAGAGACCAGCATCAGGGCCCCCTCCTGGGACTCCGGGATCACCTCGAAGGCACCGGCCTGCTTGTAGCGATCGAGGAAGCTGTCATCCCGGGTGCGCACCAGCACCTTGACCCCGCTCGCCAGCTCCCGAATGAGCATCAGCATGGCATCGACCCGCTTGGGATCGTCGAAGGTGATGATCACCAGCCGCGCCCGCAGCAAGCCGGCGGCCAGCAGGATCTCGCGCCGGCTGGCGTCGCCAAACGCCACCTGCTCCCCTGACAGCTTGGCCTCGCTCACCCGCTCGGGATCGAGATCCAGCGCGAGGAAGGGCAGCTCTTCGAGTTTGAGGAAACGGGCGCAGGTCTGGCCGGTACGGCCAAAGCCGGCGATGATCACGTGCTGATGTTTGCTCAGGCCCGACTGGGCCACCTCGGAGCGGGAGAGCAGGGCCGTGTCGGTGAGGGAGTGGGCGAGCCCCTGGGCCTTTTGCACCAGCCAGGGGGTCAGGGCGATGGAGCTGACGCCGATGCCGATGAGCAAAGAGACCTGCTGATGGTCGAGCAGGCCATGGTGACTGGCCAGTGCCAGCAGCACGAAGCCGAACTCCCCCACCTGGCTCAGCATGATGCCGGCCGCCATGGCGTCGCGCTTGCGCTCCCCCATCAGCCGACCCGCCAGCAGCACCAGCAGGGACTTGAACAGTATGAGTCCGAGCACGCTGGCCAGTACCTGCCACCAGGCCTGGGCCACCAGCTGCCAGTCCATGGTCATGCCGATGGTGATGAAGAAGAGCCCCATCAGCACGTCCCGAAACGGCTTGATGTCTACCTCCAGCTGATGGCGATAGTGGGACTCCCCCAGCATCATGCCCGCCAGGAAGGCGCCGAGCGCCATGGAGAGTCCCATCCACTGGGTGAGGGAGGCGGCCAAGAGGGCCACCAGCAGGGCACAGAGCACGAACAGCTCATCTGAACGGGCCCGCGCCACCTCGTGAAACACCAAAGGCAACAGCCACTTGCCCACGGCGAGCAGGGCAAACAGGGCGAACAGCCCCTTGAGGGAAGCCCAGGCTATTTCCGCCAGCAGGGCACTACCCTGCACCTCGGGCTGGGCCAGGATGGGGATCATGACGAGCAGCGGCACCACGGCCAGATCCTGGAACAGCAGCACGCTCACCCCGAGCTGGGCGCGCCGGGTGTGCATCTGCTTGAGCTCGCCGAGCTGCTTGATCACCACGGCGGTGGAGGAGAGCGCCAGCGTGCCCGCCACCACCAGCGCCTGGGCCAGGCTCAGCCCCCACCACCAGGCGAGCCCGAAGAACAGCGAGGTGGTGAGCAACACCTGCAGGCCGCCAACCCCCAGCACCAGCTTGCGCATGGAGAGCAGCCTTGGCAGCGAGAACTCGAGGCCGAGGGAGAACATCAAGAAGACGATGCCGAGCTCCCCTATGGTCTGCATCATGGCCTGACCGGTGACGATGGCGGCGCCATGGGGACCGAGCAACATGCCGGCAAACAGGTAGGCGAGGATCACCGGCTGGCCGAGACGCCGGAAAATCGCCACCAGCAGGACGGCGGCAAGCAGCAGGATCAATACATCTGCATACACTTTCACCTCCCTTTTCAGCTGCTTTGACCACACCAAGCCAGATAACTGACCACCACATTACCCATGATGGTGATATCTGCTGATCTCCAACCCCAAAACCGGACCCCGCCGCGCCTCTCCCAGGTCGAACCGGGTGACCAGAACATGAGAGAACAGACCTGACTCGGTCGGCATGGCGAGCGGAATAAACCCGCCGCCACGACGCCATTTTTACGCACTTTTTATGACGTTAAGACTAGCCAGCCCATTGTTTCCCATCGAGCATATTTTGGGCACAAGGATTGCAAGAGAGGGGACAATGAGTGGAGAGGCTTAAGGGCTGCAACATGGAAAACACATCGTCATTGAATGGCTTCGGACATGGCATAGAGCAGTGGGTGCAGCAGATGGAGCGGCTCAGACCGCTGGCCAGTCAGGATCGCAACCAGCTGCTCGAGCTGTTGCTGGCGCAACGGGATCTTGGCGCCCTGCTGGCAACCTTTGCCGAGCGGGCGGCAACCATTGTCCGGATCCATGCCCTCCATTTTGACGGTGGCCGGCCCCACGTCCTCATCTCCCAGCCACCCCAGGCCAGACAGGTGCTGCACAGCTACCACTTCGAGCTCCGTGGTCAGCACGAGCAGAAACTCGGCCTGCTGCAATACGAGCTGGAGCACCCCATGAGCAGCCACCAGCAGCGACTCCTTGAGCAATGTCATCAGTTGCTCTGCCTGCCGCTGCCGCTCTATCTGCGCCTCGACGGGCTGGAGCAGCAGGTGCGGCTCGATCACCTGACCGGGCTCGGCAATCGCTCCTATTTCGATGAGGCCATCGGCCGCGCGGTGGAACAGCACTGCCGGGAGTCCCACGGCCTGGTACTGGTACTGCTGGATCTGGACAGGTTCAAGCTGGTCAACGACACCTGGGGTCATCCGGTGGGAGATCTGGTGCTGAGCCGCTTCGCCCAGTTGCTCACCGGCTGCATCCGCAGCACGGATCAGGCGTTTCGCCTCGGCGGCGACGAGTTCGCCCTGCTGCTGCAACCCGCCGAACCCGAGGCCTGGCGCCCGGTCTGGCTACGGCTGCAGCACGTGCTGCGCAGCCACAAGGAGCTTAGCGCCTTCGCGGTGGGATGTAGCCTGGGGGCTGCCAGCTGGCATTCCGGGGTGGATGTGCAGAGCCTGTACGAGGCGGCGGATGCCCACCTCTATGCCCGCAAGAAGGCCGGTGTGACGGGTTCATCGGAGTAGCGACTCAGGCCACTCGCCTCCCGACGCAAGGCGAGTGCCGGTTGGTGTCCCGCCTCACCAGCAGACCAGGGTGGCCTGCCTTAGCTATCCGGTATTACTCGGCAGCGGCGGCCTGCTGCCAGTGCCAATGAATGCCGCCTTCCTGCGCCAGAAAACCGTCGCAGACGAAGAGAGCGGCCACCGCCGCCACCTGTTCGCCGTAGTAGAGGATGGGAAGGCGGCCACGCTGCCAGGAGGGCACCCCATGCTCTTGCAACAACTTCTTCAGGCGCCGGCTGCCCCCGCGCCCCACCGGTTTGAGCATGCAGCCCGCCGCCACCTGAAAACGGACCGACAAAGGCTCGTCTGAGCGCGGCGCCCGCAACCCCTCACCCGCCACATTCCCCTGCACGCTGACGTGTCCCAATCCGTCCGGCAGCGCAACCGTCTCCCCGATCCGGATGGGCAGCACCTCGTGGCACGGTGCCAGATTGGGCCGCACCAGATGGAGTTGCCCCTGGAAGCGGCGGCACTCCAGCGTATTTAGCCGCAACTGCGGATTGGCATCCTCTCGCGCCAGTGCCACCTCTTGCCAAAGCAGGCCGAGCAGCTCGCGCGAGGGCATATCCCCGCCCTGACGGCGGATCCAGTGCCTCAGCAGGTTGTTGCGCCGGATGGCCGACAAGGCCAGCAGGGGCGCTATGCGCAGCGCCTCCCCTTCCCTCGCCTGCAGCCAGTCTGCCTCGGCCAGCTCGGTGATCAGCGCCTCCTGCTCGGCGCAGATGGCCATGCTGCGCGCCGCCGTCTGGGCCATGGCGGGCCAGCGCGCCTTGAGCTGCGGGATCAACTGCTGGCGCAGGAAGTTGCGATCGTATTCGGTATCCTGATTGCTCTCATCCTCCACCCAACCATAGGGCAGGGTGTCGGCCAGCTCGGCCAGCTCCCTGCGCCCGGTCTCGAGCAGTGGCCGCAACAGGCGACCGGCGGCAAACGGCTGGTTCGGCACCATGCCCGCCAGGCCTCGCAGCCCGGCGCCGCGCTTGAGGGCCAGTAGCAGGGTTTCCAGCTGATCGTCCTGATGGTGGGCGGTGAGCAGCCACTCTCCCTCCCCCAGATGCGCGGCGAGGCGCTCATAGCGCGCCTCTCGCGCCTGCGCTTCAAGGCTCTCGCCATTGCCCAACGCCAGTTGCACCCGCTCAACGATGAGGGGCACCGCCAGCCGTTGGCACACCCCTTCGCAGTGGCGCACCCAGTCGTTCGCGTGGGGACTCAGGCCGTGGTGCACGTGCAGGGCCCGCAGCCCGAGCCCGTGCTCGTGGGCAAACTGCGCCGCCAGCACCAGCAAGACGGTGGAGTCGAGCCCGCCACTGAAGGCCACCAACAGACCGCTGGAACCTTCGGGCGCCGGCAGGGTCTGACAAAAGCGAGAATACATACGAGAAATCATTGGCTTCCCCAAAATGGTCGGGCCGATCTTAGCAGAGTCAGGCTTATCAAGCGCTAACCCGACTGCTAGAGTGAGATTCTTCCCGATCTGGGCTGGGAAGCTGAATAACCCGAATTGGAATCAAACAATGAACAATAAGAAAAGCATACTCGCCGGCCTCATCGGGCTGGCCCTGCTGGCAGGCTGCAGTCAGGCGCCGGATACCAGCAACAAGCACTCCGGCCTCGCGCTGGCCAACATGGATACCTCGGTCAAACCCGGTGACGACTTCTTCCGCTATGTGAACGGTCACTGGCTCGGCACCGCCAAGATCCCGGACGACAGACCCGCCGATGGCGCCTTCTACATGCTGCGGGACAAGTCCCTCGCCGATGTGCGAGTGCTGGTGGAAGGGCTGGATGCCAAGGCTCCTGCGGGCTCGGAGACCCAGCAGATCCGCGATCTTTATCACAGCTATCTCGATCAGGCGGCTCGCAACGCCAAGGGCACGGCCCCCCTGCTGCCCCTGCTCGCCGACATCGACAGGATAAGTGACCAGCACAGCCTGGCCCGCGCCTTCGCCCAGAGCGGCCGCAGTGGCGGCAACGCCCCCTTCGGCTTCTGGATAGACGCCGATGCCAAGGCGCCGGATAGCTACGCTGTCTATCTCTACCAATCCGGCCTCAGCCTGCCGGACCGGGACTACTACCTCAAGACGGATGCCGCGAGCCAGGCGCTGCTCAAGAAGTACGAGCAGCATATCGCCGGCATGCTGAGCCGCTTCGGCGAGCCGGATGCCGCCGCCAAGGCCAAGCGGGTGCTAGCCCTCGAGACCCGGCTAGCCAAGATCCAGTGGGACAACGTGGCCCTGCGGGACAGAGAGAAGAACTACAACAAGGGGCCGGTAAGCGAGCTCAAGCGCCTCGCCCCCAGCATCCCCTGGGATGCTTACCTCGGTGAGGCAGGTCTCGCCGGCCAGCAGAGTCTGGTCATTGGCCAGCCGAGCTATCTCGCGGCCCTCGACGGCCTGATGCGCCAGACCCCGCTGGCGGACTGGCAGGCATACCTCAAATGGCACCTCATCACCGATTATGCCCCCTACCTCGACAGCCAGACCGATGCCCAGAACTTCGCCTTCTTCGGCACCACCTTGAGCGGTACGCCCAAGCAGCGCGCCCCCTGGGAGCGGGCCCTCGGGGTGCTGGACGATCACCTGGGCGAGGCGGTCGGACAGCTCTATGTGAAGCACTACTTCCCGCCCGCGGCCAAGGAACGCATGGAGCAGCTGGTGGAAAACCTGCGCACCGCCTACGGCCAGAGCATAGAGGAGCTGGACTGGATGTCACCGGCCACCAAGGCCCAGGCCAAGGAGAAGCTCGCCAAGTTCAGACCCAAGATTGGCTACCCGGATAAGTGGAAGGATTACAGCGCCATCAGCATCCGTCCCGACGATCTCGTAGGCAACCTGCAACGGGCCCGCGCCTTCGAATATGCCGACAACCTGGCCCGCCTCGGCAAGCCGGTAGACAGAAACGAGTGGCACATGTCACCCCAGACGGTGAACGCCTACTACAACCCGAGCAACAACGAGATAGTGTTCCCGGCCGCCATACTGCAGCCCCCCTTCTTCGACATGCAGGCGGACGATGCGGTGAACTATGGCGCCATCGGCGGGGTCATCGGCCACGAGATGGGCCACGGCTTCGATGATCAGGGGGCGAAATCCGACGGTGACGGCGTGATGCGCGACTGGTGGACGCCGACCGACCTCAAGGAGTTCCGCTTCCGCACCAGCCGGCTGGTGGCCCAGTACAACCGCTTCGAGCCCATCAAGGGCCAGTACGTCAACGGCCAGTTCACCCTGGGGGAGAACATAGGCGATCTCGGCGGCCTCACCATAGCCCACAAGGCTTATTTGCTGTCCCTGGATGGCAAGGAGGCCCCCGTGCTTGACGGCTTCACCGGCGAGCAGCGCTTCTTCCTGGGCTGGGCCCAGGTGTGGAAGGGTATGTACAGACCCGAGCTGATGCAGATGCTGCTCGCCTCGGATCCCCACTCCCCGCCCGAGTATCGGGTCAACGGTGTGGTGCCGAACATCCCCGCCTTCTACGAGGCATTCAACATCCAGCCCGGTGACAAGCTCTATCTGGACCCTGCCAAACGGGTCAAGATCTGGTAATCAGGGCAACGACACGGCAGGGGCTGGTCCCCTGCCACTGACACAGCAACGCAAGCAGCAACAAGGGTCACATCCATGAAAGCCTTATTTATTACTCTCGGTCTGCTCGGCCTGCCCCTGACCTCCCAGGCGGCGGAGGGCTTCTTCCAGCAGCTGACGCTGCCCTCGGGCCAGGTGATCACGGTCGCCGAGGGGCGCGGCGAACCCGCCTCCATCGGCAGCTACGACGTGCGCCTCTACTCAGGTGCCAACCCCCAGTTTCCCCTCGATCAGTTCATCGATGGCAAGGTGATGGGACGGGACGGCAGCATCAAGGCCCTGAAGTTGCAGGATCTCAACGGAGACAAGCAGCCCGAGCTCATCGTCATAGTCGAGAACGCCGGGACCGGCGGCTATATCAGCGCCGATGCCTTCACCATCAACCCGCAACAGGGGCTCGACAGCTTCAATCATGTCACTGAACTGGCCCCCACCGATGATGTGATCCAGGCCCTCAAGACCCCCCGCGACTGACACCTGATCCCACTTTGTTTCAGGCGCCCCGCACCGCGGGGCGTTTTTGTTGTGGCGCAGCCCTGTACACGCCGCTCCCCATGGTGCTGCTACGGCGCCTCTATTCTCCCGATAGACGGTTATTTTTTCTGCGCTTATAATCCCCTCACCCAGCCATAACGAAACACAAGGAGGTAAAAAATGGTTATCCAAGCGTGTCCGATGTTCTCGGCTCGCCTGTTCGGCACATTCGAGTGCTCTTGCCTGCATACCATCGCGCTGCGATAGCGGGTTCGAGCAAAGCCGACTCCTTCCTATACCGAGACCTTTCTCGACTCTGCCGTTGTCGCCAGCGCTCCTGATGACAGGGATTTCTGATCCCGATAGTTAAGAGAGCAAGAGCATGACAACCCTGATGAGTACCCACTCCCTGCAGATGACTGCGGGACACCTTCCGTTACTTGACAACCTCAATCTCAGCATCCAGAGCGGCGATCGCATTGGCCTGATCGGTGCCAATGGCTGTGGCAAGAGCTCCCTGCTGTCCCTGCTCGCCGGTCAGTGCCAGCCTCATGAGGGGCGGGTGCAGCAAGCCAGCCTCTGCCGCTGCGAGTTCGTGGCGCAGCATCTGCCCATACGACTGCAGAGCCTCAGCACCCGTGCCGTGCTGCTCGATGCCATGGGGATGGACCCCGCCCTCGACTGGCAGGTGGACAAAATGCTAACCGACCTGCAACTGGAGGAGCAGGCGGAACTGCCGGTTGAGGCGCTGAGCGGCGGCCAGCACACCCGCTTGCAACTCGGCCGCGCCCTGTTGCGCCAGCCCAATCTGCTGCTGCTCGACGAGCCCAGCAACCACCTGGATCTCCCATCTCTGCTCTGGCTTGAGCAGTTTCTGCTGGGCTGGCGCGGCGCCCTGGTGCTGGTCTCCCACGATGCCCGCCTGCTCGACAGGGTAACAAGTGATACCCTCATCCTGCGAGACGGCCGGATCCACCGCTTCGCCCTCCCCTGCAGCCAGGCAAGGACGGCGCTAGCCGAGGAGGACGAGCAGACCCGCCAGCGCCGGGCCGACGAGCAGAAGGAGATAGACCGTCTGAGCGCCAGCAGCAAGCGCCTCGCCACCTGGGGCCGGGAGCATGACAACGAGAAGTTGGTGCGCCAGGCCAAGTCCATGGAGAAGCGGATCATCAAGCTGCAGGAGGAGCAGAGCGTCGTCGCGGCCAACGCCCCCTGGCGCCTCGAGCTGCGTGGCCTGAGTCTGCCCGCCGATGCCCTACTGCGACTGGAAGCGCTCGACATATGCCCGGCCCCCGGTTTGCCACCCCTGCTGCGGGCCGAGGAACTCAGGCTGCGCTCCGGTGACAGGGTCGCCCTGCTCGGCGCCAACGGTGCGGGCAAGTCTTCCCTGCTGCGCCAGTGCTGGAGCGAGCTCTGCACCCAGTCACCCAGCGAGGGTTGGTATTGGCATCCGGGTGCCAGCATCGCCTATTACGATCAGTCTCTGCAGCGGCTCTGCGACGAGGACACCCTCACCGATGCTCTCTATTCCCTGGCACCTCTGCCAGCGGTGGCCCTGCGCCAGGCCCTGATCCGGGCGGGCTTCCCCTACAGCCGCCACGGCCAAGGGGTCGCCACCTTAAGTGGCGGCGAGCGGGCCAGGCTGCTGTTTCTCGCCCTCTCCCTTGGCAATCACCATCTGCTCTGGCTCGATGAGCCCACCAACCACCTGGACTTGGCAGGCAAGGAGGAGCTGGCCGAGGCGCTCAATGGCTTCGCCGGCGGCGTCTTGCTGGTCTCCCACGACCGGGATCTGATCGAGCACAGTTGCAACCGCTTCTGGCTGATAAAGGAGGGGCGGATTGTGGAGGCTCACAGCGCCGAGCGTGCCTATGCCGAGCTGATCGATAGTCAGCAGTGGGACCCTGCCCACGACTCGCTCGATCCGACTAGCGCACCACAGATCGGCATTGAGTCTGACGAAGAGCGGCAACTGGCGCGCTGGTACGAGCTGGAAGCTTTGCTGGCAGCCGATCTCGCCCGCAAACCCAGGCATCAGACCCCAAGGCTGCAACAGGCATGGCGCGACGAGTTGCATCAGCTCACCGCATGTCTTGGCCTCAACGAGTGCTGATCCACCTGTTCCATCTATCCCATTGACCCAAGGGCGGCCAGCGATGGCCGCCAGGAGACACCTATGTCACCCCCATCAGCAGCCAACCTCATTCTCAGCCCCATCCAGGCCAACGACCTGGCCCACATCTACCGCGGCCTGTCGGATCCCGACGTTATCGCCTACTACGGCGTCAGCTACGACAGCCTGGCGGCCTGTGAGGAACAGATGGACTGGTACGCCGAGATAACCCGGAGCGGCAGCGGCGCCTGGTTCCTGATCCGCGACCCGAATACCCATGAGCCCATGGGAGCCGTCGGCTACAACGACGCCGACCCGCAGCACAAGTGCGCCGAGCTAGGGTACTGGCTCTATCCCGAATACTGGGGCAAGGGGATCATGGGCGAGATCCTGCCCCAGGCTCTGGCCTTGATCTACCGCACCACGGATCTGCACCGGCTGCTGGCGGTGGTCGAGGAGCCCAATACCCGCTCGGCGCGCCTGCTCGAGCGAGTCGGCTTTCACTATGAAGGCACGGCGCGGGAGTGCGAGATCAAGGCCGGCAAGTTTATCTCGCTGCACCACTACGCCATCTTGCGCAGCGATCTGCCAGGCAATCTCTAGCCAACAAAAAGCCCCGCACTGCGGGGCTTTTGCCATAGGGTTATCCGCCGGGATCATTTGATGGCGGAGAGGGAGCCCTCATCGTGCAGGCGCCGACGACGGGCGCGGCGCCACACGGAGAAGAGACCGTAGCCCAGGCTCAGCAGCACCGCATAGAGCACCTCGGAGGCGAGCGCCACCAGCACCGCCAGGCAGAGCAGCACGCTCAGCCCCGCCAACCCCTTGCCCATGCCCCCGAGCAGGCGCCAGCCCGCCGCCATGCAGAGCAGGTAGACCAGCACGAAGTTGCCATTGGCGTAGCGGATGAGCGCATCCAGCGGCAGCTTGAGCCAGAGGATCAACGTGATGGAGACGAGGCAGATGGCGAGCACCCAGCACAGGGCATTCAGGGGAGCGCCCCGAGCAGACAGCCTGGATAAGGAGGCGGGCAGCTTGCCCTCCCGCGCCATGCTCCAGATCAGCCGCGCAAAGCCCTGCAGATAGATGTTGATGCTGGCAAAGCAGGAGAGATAGCCCAAAATGGCCACCAGCCACTTGGCGGTGGGCCCGAACAAGAGCGAAAGCAGGGCCGGAATGGCGGTGGCGTTCTTCGCCTCATCCCCGTAGAGGCCATATTTGAGCACCACCAGGGAGTGGATCCAGTAGATGAGCCCCGCCAGCAGCACGCCACCGAGCAGGGCTATAGGGTAATCCCGCTCCGGCCGCTTGAACTCCTCCCCCATGTGGGCGAAGGCTTCCAGCCCCACGAAGCACCAGAACATCACCGCCAGCGCCGTGCCCATGGCGGGCCACTCGGCTGCCGTGGGCAAGGGCTGGGCCGCATCGCGCCAACTGATCTCCCCCTTGAACCAGATGAGCAGGGTCAGCCCCAGAATGGCCAGGGCGATCAGCAGTTGCAGATTGCCGGAGGAGCGCGCCCCGCGCAGGCCGAGCAGGAAGACCCCGAGCAGGGTTAGCAGCTGGATGGCCCACAGGGTCCATTCCCCCAGGTTGAACAAGGCATGCCAGAAACCGGCGGCTATGGTGAGGGCGGCGGGCAAGCCCACCGGCAGCACAGCCAGAAACAGGAAGGCGGAGAAGCGCTCGGCGCCATTGCCAAAGGCGAGGCCGATGAGGTGCGGCGCCCCGCCCGCATGGGGGTAACGGCGTCCGAGCCGGGCGAAGGTGAAGGCGATGGGCAGCACCAGCACGATGAGCAGCACCCAGGCCCACAGCGACGCCCCTCCCGCCAGCGAGGCCGCGGTGGCCGGTACCACGAAGATCCCTGTGCCCAACAGGGAGGTGGCGAGCAATCCCATCCCCTGCCAGAGTCCCAACTCTTGTTTTAACGTCGACATGTCCCTTGTCCGAAGTGAAAAACCGCCCACCATGGTAGGCCGCTCCCGCTCCTTTGTTAAGCACCTGTGTCCAAAACAAAAAAAGCCGCCTCTTTCGAGGCGGCTTTCTCACAAGCACTTGCCGGAGTTATCAGGCAATCAGCTTGTAGATGATACCGGACATGGCGATCAGGCCGATGATGGTCACGAAGCCGTTGCTGATGTTGCCAGCGTATTTGCGCATGGCAGGCACCTTGGCGATGGCGTACATCGGCATCAGGAACAGCAGCATGGCGATGATGGGGCCGCCCAGGTCTTCGATCATGCCGAGGATGCTCGGGTTGATGGTGGCAATGGCCCAGGTGGTCAGGATCATGAAGATTGCGGTGACCTTGTTGAGCTGCTTGGTATCAACCTGCTTGCCCTTCTCGCGCAGCGCCTTGGCCATCAGGCCGTTCATGCCTTCTTGCGCCCCCAGGTAGTGACCCAGGAAGGACTTGCTGATGGCGACCATGGCGATGAGCGGTGCCACGGTGGCGATGACAGGGTTGTCGAAGTGGTTGGCCAGGTAGGACAGAATAGTGATGTTCTGTTCTTTGGCGGCAGCCAGATCAGCCGGGGAGAGGCTCAGTACGCAGCTGAACACGAAGAACATGACGGTCATGACCATCATGACATGAGCGCCCAGCAGGATGTTGCTGCACTTCTTCTCGGCGCCTTCACCGTAGCGACCCTTGTTGTCCACCGCGAAGGAGGAGATGATCGGCGAGTGGTTGAAGGAGAACACCATGACAGGGATGGCCAGCCACAGGGTCTTGATGAAGTCACCGTTGAAGGCGTCAGACAGGGCAGGCGCTTCTGTGATGATGGCACCGTTCCAATGGGGGATCAGGTAGAGCGCCAGACCCATCAGGGTGATGACGAACGGGAATACCAGCACGCTCATCGCCTTGACGATCACCTGACCACCGAGGCGAACGATCGCCATCAGGCCCAGGATCAGTACCAGGGAGAGGATGGCACGGGGCGGAGCAGTCATGCCCAGCTGGTGCACCATCAGGCTCTCGACGGTGTTGGTGATGGCTACCGAGTACATCAGCAGGATCGGGTAGATGGCGAAGAAGTAGAGCAGGGTGATGAACTTGCCTGCGGTCTTGCCGAAGTGCTCTTCCACGACTTCGGTGATGTCGCCATCACGGGTGGAGCCAGACAGCACGAAGCGGGTCAGACCGCGGTGTGCGAAGAAGGTCAGCGGCAGGGCCAGGATGGCCATGGCCAGCAGCGGCCAGAGGCCACCTACACCGGCGTTGATCGGCAAGAAGAGCACGCCGGCACCGATAGCGGTACCGTACAGACCCAGCATCCAGACCAGATCGGCCTTATTGATGCCACGGGAAGCCTGACTGGCTAAACGACCATCAACTGCAATATTCATGTCGGACATATGTTGTTCCTATCATCAAGGAAAATGGAATCTCGTTGTTTATTGGCCACCCGGCCTGGTTCCACTTCCCTGGAACGCCTGCTGTTCATCCTTGGTCTTCCCTCTCACACCGTGCCAAACAGAGCTCCGCTCCCTGCGGCAACACCTTGGCAGCAAATTGGGGTGTGAGATCCTGAACTCGGTTGGAATACGGCCCTGATTTAACAATTCAGAAACACGCATCTCGTTCGATGGGCTGACTCTAATTAAATGGCCTTATTAATCACAGCGTTTTTTTGAATTAATCAACCAAAGTTTGACTGTGGTCGCCTTTCGGTCGCGTCAGCTCACATTTTGAGTGCCAATTTGTTAGTATTTTTTAACAATTAAAAATTGTTTCAATAGATTCCAATACTTATCGAGATCAACAAACCCGTAACATGAGCCTGGTTGGCGGCGGATTGTGCGCGTCGCCACCTTGGCGTACCCTTGCTTTTCCCTCTCCAGCCGCCGAGCCAAGATGACCATCACCCGCACCGATCTCGCCGAGCTGGCGGTATTTGCCGCCGTCGCCCGCCACCGGAGTTTCAGCAAGGCCGCCCTCGAACTCGGGGTCTCGGCCTCCGCCCTCAGCCACAGCTTGAAGGGATTGGAGCGGCGTTTGGGGGTCAGGTTGCTCAACCGCAGCACCCGGGCCGTGGTGCCCACTGATGCGGGTCAGCGCCTGCTGACGCAACTGCTGCCGACCCTGAACCAGCTGGAAGAGGCGCTCGACGAGCTGACCCACCACAGCGATGAGCCGGTCGGGCGGCTGAAGATCTGTGCGCCCCGGGCCGCCATTCAGGAGCTGCTGGTGCCCGTGCTCATCGACTATCTGGTGCGCTACCCGCGCATGCAGGTGGAAGTGGTGGAGCTGGAGCTGATGCCGCGCCTCATCGAGGATGGCTACGACGCCGCCATCTTCTATGGGGATCTGCTGCCCAAGGAGATGATCGCCGTCCCCCTCGGGCCGCAGCAGCGCTATCTGGTGGTGGGATCGCCAACCTATCTGGGAGCCCGTGGCGCCCCCGCTCACCCGAGCGAGCTGAGCCAGCACGACTGCATCGGTTATCGCCTCACCCCTCACCACCACTATCGCTGGGCCTTCGCCGCCGACGGCAAGTTGCTGGAAATAGAGGTGAGCGGGCCGCTGACCACCAGCACCCCGGCCCTCTATCTGGGAGCGGCCGAGGCCGGGCTGGGGCTGGCCTATTGTCAGGAGGACGAGGTGAGGGAAGCATTGGCACAGGGCCGGCTAGTGAGTGTGCTGGATGACTGGAGCCCCAGCTTTGCAGGTTTCAATCTCTTCTATCCCAGCCGGCATCAGCTGGGCAGCGGCCTGAGGGCCCTGATCGACATGCTCAAGGCCTATCATCAGCCGCGCTAATTACTGAAAATTACTCAGCAATTCATTAAGTAGAAAGCTGATTATCAACTAAATCATCTTAATCTAGACTGTCTGCTCGATAATCGAACTCCTCAAGAGAACAGATATGTCTGCTTACTTCACCCTGCGTCAACGGGCCATGACCCGTCGCTTCTGGGGCTATGCCTTCCCCTCCATCCTCGCCATGCTGGTCTCGGGTGCCTATTACCTGGTGGATGGCATCTTCGTCGGTCACTACGTGGGGGCCGCGGGCCTTGCCGGTATCAACCTGGTCTACCCGGTCATCATGGTGCTGATTGGTCTGGCCGCCATGATTGCCATGGGGGCCGCTACCGCCATCTCCTTCCAGCAAGGGGCAAAGAATACCAGGCTGGCCCGCCAGGCCCTGGTCAATGCCTTCTGGCTGGTCCTGCTGCTGGGGATCCTTGCGCCCCTGCTGCTGCACCATTGGCGCACCGACATCCTGCTGGCCCTGGGGATAGAGCAAGGCTCCGAGATCTGGCAACAGGCCGGTGACTACCTCTACTGGATTGGCGGCGGCACCCTGCTGCTGGCCAGCAACCTGGCGGTGCCCTATCTGCTGCGCAACGACGGCCGCCCGGCGCTGGCCATGATCCTGGTCAGCAGCGGTGCCATCCTCAACATAGTGCTCAACTACCTGATGGTGGGCCTGTGGGGGCTGGGGCTCACCGGCACCGCCCAGGCGACCCTTATCTCGGAGGGCGTCGTCAGCCTGCTGGGGCTGGGTTACTTCTTCACCCCCTATGCCAAGCTGCGCCTCTCCCTGCGCCATCTCGTGCCCCACCTGCCGGCCATGCCCAGGTTGCTGTTCACCGGTCTGCCGAGCCTCATCGCCCAGTTCAACCTCGGGCTCTTGCTGCTGCTGCACAACAGCCAGCTGATGGTGCACGGCTCGGTCAAGGATCTGGCCGGTTTCACCGTGGCCGGTTACACCGAGGCTGTGTTCATCGTCATCCTGCAGGGGCTGGCCTTCGGCATCCAGCCGCTCGTCAGCCAGGCGGCGGGGGCCAGGCGTCATCGGGATCTGAAGTTCCTGATGGAGATGGGGCTCAAGATCACGCTCATCTACGGCCTCGCGGTCTGGCTGCTGATCCAGCTGCTGCCACAACCCCTGGCCATGCTCTACACCGGCAGCCAGGATCCCGAGCTGATGGCGGCGGCGGTGCGTAGCCTGACCCTCAACCTCGGCGCCATTCCGCTGGAGGGGATCATCATGTTCGGTATCGTGCTGCTGCAGTCCATGGCCCGCACCAAGCAGGCCCTGCTCATCTCGACTGCCAAGACCCTGCTGCTGCTGCCGCTCATCGTCCTGCTGCCGCTCTGGTGGGGCCGTGACGGCGTGCTGCTGGCCCAGCCCGCCACAGTGCTGCTGCTGACCCTGCCCCTGTGCTGGCTGCTGTGGCGAGAATGGCGTCGCCTCAAGCTCGCCTGCGCTCCTCTGAGTCAGCGCCGCAGCCAGCCGATTTCCGCTCGCCAGGGTGTGCTGGCCCGCCGCGCCGGCTGATCACGACCGCATCACGGGCTGGCTAGAGCCGAGTGGCGCGGGTGCGCACATGGGGCTCGGCCAGCTCGTCCTGGGCGGCCACCAGCTGTAATTCGCCGGCCTGATCTAGCCAGGTTCGGGCCAGCACGGCGTCCACGCTGGCGTTGGTGAGCTCGAACGCGGTCACGGGATCGCAACCGTCCACCAGATTGGCCAGCATGGTCGCGCTCAGCAGATCCCCCACCCCGATAGGCTGGCGATGCATAGCATAGAGGGGGCGAGCGATGTGATACGCCCCCTCGTCGCACACCAGCAGCATCTCGAAACTGTCCAGATTGAATCCGGCCCGCCCCAGATGCTTGACCAGCACCAGCTTGACACCGCCGTCCCGCAACTGCTGGCAAGCCGCCAGCGCCTCGGCCAGGTTGTGGATCTCCCTGCCCGTCAGCTGTTCCAGCTCCAGCAGATTCGGGGCCAACATGTCGGCGCAGGGGAGCGCCCGGTTTTTTAGAAAATCGGCGACCCCGGGGGCGACGATACACCCCTTGTCGGGATGCCCCATGACGGGGTCACAGAAGTAGAGGGCATCGGGATTGAGGGCCTTGAGTCTGGTCACCGCCGCCAGTATCTCCTCCCCCTGCTCGGCCGAACCGAGATAGCCGCTCAAGACAGCATCGCACCGGCCCAGTACCCCTATGTTGGCAAGGCCCGCCATCAGCTGGCTGATATGGCCCTTGGGCATCACCATCCCCTGCCAGCCTTCGCTGTACTGGGTGTGGTTGGAGAACTGCACCGTATTGACGGGCCACACCTCTATCCCCAAGCGACGCATGGGAAACACGGCGGCACTGTTGCCGGCGCAGCCGAACACCACGTGGGATTGAATGGAGAGAATTCGCTTCATGATGACTCACAAAAACAGATAAGCCTGAGGGGAAAAACGGGCCTTGCGGCCCGTTGTCATCACTCTTTATTAACGCAGCACCTTGACGGTGTAGCTGCCATCGGTCTGGCGATAAAGACCGTGGATGTCGGTCTCGAAGCCCGGGTAGTGGGCCCCGATCTCGCACAGCATCTCCAGGAACTCCAGCACCGGCAGGGAATCCTGGGTCACCATCTCGCCCGGCAGTACCAGGGGCACTCCCGGCGGGTACGGCAGTATCATGTTGGCGCTGATGCGATCCACCATGTCACGCAGCGGCACCTCCACCACGTTGCCGGCCAGCTCTTGCTGCCAGGCCAGGTGCGGGGTCATCTTCATCTCAGGCAGCACGTCGAACGCCTTGAACATCAGCTCCGGCAGACGGTACTTGCTGGTCAGCTCGTGAATGCGCTGGGCCAGTTCCTGAATGCGCATGCCTTCGTAGAAGCTGGGATCCTCGCGGTAGAGCTCCGGCAGTATGCTCTTGATGGTCAGGTTCAGGTCATAACCGCGCTTGAACTCGGTCAGGGCGCGCAGCAACTGCATCGCCTTGGACTGATCGATGCCGATAGAGAACAGGAACAGCAGGTTGTAGGGGCCGGTTTTCTCCACCACTATGCCGCGCTCGTCCAGGAACTTGGAGACCAGGGAGGCAGGGATACCGCGCTCCAGCAACTGACCGTCACGACCCATGCCCGGGGTCAGCAGGGTGACCTTGATGGGATCCAGGTACATGTGGTCATCGTCGATGCCCTTGAAGCCGTGCCAGTCATCTTTCGGATCCAGCTTCCAGCACTCGACGTTGTCGATGTCGTCCGGCTGCCAGACGTCGAAGAACCAACCCTCGCTCTGCTCCCGCAGGCGCTTGATCTCTTTACGGAAGGAGATGGCGCGCACGATGGAGTCCTTGATCAACCGCTTGCCGGTATTGCCACGCATCATGGCGGCGGAGATCTCGGTGGACGCCACAATGCCGTACTGGGGCGAGGTGGAGGTGTGCATCATGAAGGCTTCGTTGAAGGTCTCCTCCTCCACGTCCCCCTTGATGTGGATCATCGAGGCCTGGGAGAAGGCCGCCAGCAGCTTGTGGGTGGACTGGGTCTCGTAGACCACCTTGCCCGGGATGGCGTCGCCGCTCATGCCGCACTTGCCTTCATAGATCGGGCTGAAGTTGGTGTAGGGCACCCAGGCACTGTCGAAGTGGATATAGGGGGTGTCCAGGGTCTGCTTGATGAAGTTGGTGTTGTAGAGCAGGCCGTCATAGGTGGAGTTGGTCACCACGGCGTAGCGCGGGGCCTTGGCACCCGGGGTCGCGGCCACCTTGGCGGCTATGGTCTCGCGGCTGAACTCGCTCTGGGGAATGCCCCCCAGGATGCCGTAGGCGTTGCGGGTCGGACGGAAGTAGATGGGGGTCACGTCGTTCATCATCATCAGATGGGTGAGCGACTTGTGGCAGTTGCGATCCACCAGCACGGTACTGCCCGCCGGCGCCGAGAACATGCCGACGATCTTGTTGGCGGTGGAGGTGCCGTTGGTGACGATGTAGGAGCGATCCGCGTTGAAGGTACGGGCGATATACTCCTCGGCCTCCTTGTGGGGGCCCGAGTGATCCAGCAGGGAGCCGAGCTCCGGCATGGAGATGGAGACGTCCGCCTTGAAGGCGTTGGGGCCGTAGAAGTCATAGAAGATGCTGCCGGCCGGGCTCATCTGGAATGCGGTACCGCCCATGTGACCCGGAGTACAGAAGGTGTATTTGCCCTCTTCCACGTACTTGAACAGCGCCTTGGTGAAAGGGGGCAGGATGGCATCCTGATACTCGTTGGTGGCCTGGGCCATCTTGAGGCAGATGTCATCGGCCATGCCGAGGCGGTACTCGAAGAAGTGCACGTTCAGGCGCAAGTCGGTCAGGTGAATGTCCAGGGTGGACTGGTCGTTGGCGAAGGCGAAGATCGGCAGCTTCTCGTTGCGATCGTGGATCTCCTTGCACAGGCCGAGGGAATACTTGTCCCAGTCGAAGATGGCGCCGCAGACACGGGGGTTCTTCTCGATGAGCTTCAGCAGATCGGCCACGTCGACCGGGTAGACGACCTCGAAGCCCTTGCGCTCGAGGGAGGCTTGCAGCTGGCGGATGGGCTCTTCTTTGAAGAACACGCCCAGGTGGTTGAGGATGGCAATGATATTCATCTTGATGCTCCACACGTGATGGGGCGCTCTCCATCAGGGATGGTGAGTGGAGAGCGCTCGGAAAAGGGAAACGGAATTAGTGGCTGGTCTGCTCGTTTAGCAGGGAGTCGTGCTGACGCAGACCCTGTTTTTTGGCGTAGAACATCAGGATGATGAGCGACACCACGAAGGTGGCCGTGAGGTTGGAGCCCTTGGCCCCCATCAGCGCCACCAGGCAGAAGACGCAGGCGACACCGGAGAAGATCATGGCGCCCAGGTTGCGGGAGGTCATGCCCTCGAAGCGGATGAGGTTAATGCTGGAGTAGAAGTAAGGCAGCATGGTCAGCAGCACAGCGTCGGTAGTCAGCACGTTGAACAGGTCGGCGGCATGGGCGGACTGGGAGGTGAAGGCAGTCAGACAGATCATCAGCGCCGTCATCATCAGGGACGCCAGGATCAGCCCCTTTCTCGCGACACCGTTCTTGTCCAGCTCGCCGTAGATCTTCGGGAAGTTGCCATCGTGAGCGGCTCGCTTGCCCGCCTCGCCCACCAGCATCATCCAGGAACCGAGAGAAGTGAAGCAGGCCAGGGCGGTGAAGGCAGACACAAAAGGCGCAGACCAGTTGCCGAAGATGGCGGACGAGGCCATGGCGAACGGCGCGCCGGAGGCGGCCACTTCACCGGCCGGGAACATGCCGCTGATCACCTGGGTGGAGAGGATATAGATGACACCGGCGATGGCGGTGCCCAGCATGGTAGCGAGCGGCACTGTGCGCTTGGGGTTTTTCACCATGCCGGAGGAGACGGCGGCGGACTCGACCCCGACGAAGGACCAGAGGCAGATCAGCACGGCGCTGATGACCGCATGGGTGTCGGTGCCACTGGTGGTGTTCCAGTTCTGGCGATAGACGTTCATGTCGAAGTGATCCCAACCGAACACGGCTGTGCCCACCACGGGCAGCAGGATCAGCACCAGGCCCAGGGTACAGAGTCGGCTCACCCAGCTACCGCCGAGCAGGTTGACGAAGGTGAAGATCCAGACCGCCGCTATGGTGGCCACGGCCGCCGGTATGGGGTCGTTGAGGATGGGGAAGAAGACGGAGAGGTAGGAGACGCCTGTGATGGCGATGGCCAGGTTGCCTATCCAGTTCGCGTGGTAATAAAGCACGCCGGTCTGGAAGCCGAACACAGGGGAGATCTCGCCGGCATAGGCGATGGGGCCACCCTCTTGCGGGTTCTTGGTGGCGAGGCGGGCGAATACGAAGGCCAGCCCCATGGCGCCCACCAGGCAGATGGCCCAGCTGAACACGGAAATTGAACCGATCGTGGCCAGGGCGGAAGGCAGCAGTGCGATGCCGCTCCCCATCATGTTACCGGCCACTACACCTGTACAGGCGATAAGGCCAATCTTCTTGCTCGTATCTAGGGACATAAATACTCCGGGTCGATATAAAAGTCGGTCGTCAGGCAGCTGCACCACCAACGGATTGGCCACAGACTAGGCCTCCCCTCCCCGGAAAACATAAAGACCCGCTAAGGGATAAAACCATGAGTGAAGTTTTTTGCCCCTGTCCCTGATAATCATAAAATTCATTTAAAAACAGCATCTTGATAGATGAGCCACTAACCACCTTGATAAAACCCTGATATCCCAACTCGCCCCTTGATGACACCGCTTACGGGATCCGCGCCACCTTGATATTTTTCCTGAGCCCCTTGATGGGCCAAACAGATCCATCCAACCCCACAACAACCCGAGCCAGGCCAAGGTCTGGGCAGAAAACGGTTATTCACCCCCCGCCGACCCCCTCTCCTGGCCCAGAGTTGGCTGCGTCAATCGACACAATCCGTGCACAAACCACGGCTTGGCAGAATATAAATAGCGATAAACAGGGCGAAGGCAGCGCAAGCCATCTGTCATATCAACAAAAGCAGAGGGTTCGCTTGTTCGGGGTAATGGAAGAGGCAGGGTCGGCACGGCTTGTCGCGATCTCGACTGCGAGCGAGCCATAAGGGCGAGCCAAGTATCACAGTGAGCGCAGCGCAGGGAGGGATGTCGTGGCTAGCGAAGGTGTTGGAGATAGTGAGGAAGTGGATAAGCTAGACGGGATAGATGGAATAGATGGGTAGAGAAGGTGCAGCAAGGCGGGGGCAGAGCACGGAAGTGCGCAGATGGCACCAGACCCAGGGCCGCCCGCAGGCGGCCCTGGTCGATAAGGAGTTAGCTCACGGTCAGAACAGCTTCACCTTGCTCTGACCCAGGGTGTTGAACAGGGCCGGCGCCAGCGTCTCCATGTTGCTGTAGAAACCGAGTCGCTGGCAGAGCAGATAGGTCTGCTCGGTCGCCTCCATCAGGAAGGCCTGGCTGTAGGCATCCCCCGCCACCTCGGGGCGGCCGTCCAGCTCCGCCAGCTTGCCCTTCAGAATGTGATAGAGCACGGTGCGGCCACGGCCGGCGGCTTGCGCCAACAAGCGGTTCGCCTCCTGCTGCTGACCCCCCAGGATGGCTTGCAGGGTCAGCGCCTCCCACACCCGCGCCGGCAGGACAGCATCCCCCTGCACCACGCTCGCCAGATGGGCACCTATCTGCTGCAGGTGATCGCTCTGGGGATTGCCGGCCAGGGTGGCCAGCGCCTCCCCCGCCAGATAGCGCTCCGCCAGCAGCAGCGGCTGATCCGGCTGGGCCAGAAGCGATGCGTCGAGCAGCTCGATACCACGCCTGAGGGCCACAGGGTCTTGCTTGTTGGTGTAGTAATGGGCTTCCATCAGAGCCATCAAGGCCCCGTTGTCCGTGGGCCAGCCCGCCCCAGGGGTGGCATCCGCCTGATCCAGCACCCGCAGCAGATCCTGGCTGCTCTCTTGCAGCACCTCATGCACGTTGTGGCGGCTGATCTGGTACTGGTGGCTGAACAGCACCCGGTTGGTGTTGATGTTGCGGTACTCCAGATCCAGATAGGTGCCCCCGGGCTGGCGGGAGACCCGCACGCTCAGCTCCTTGCCGGGCCGGATCCCCCCCATCAGGGCGGTGGCGCCGTATTGCACCCGAAGCGGGGTGGCGGCCGCCACCTCCCCCATCAGGGCGCGGGTGATGCCGTCGGCGAGGCGCACGTTCTCGTTGTCGCCATCGATACCTGAGTGAAAGCGAAACACCAGCAGGCCGGGATCCAGCATGGAGTGCACCTGGGGGCTGGCGTGCTGATAGCTGAGCAGGCTGACGATGGTGACCAGCACCACAGCCACGAACAAGTCGAACCCTATCATCCGCCGGCGGCTTTTACCGTCCCTTGCATGGGTGGAGATGGCGCGGGTCAGGGGGCCGGCCGGGAAGGGCGCCGCGCTGTGGTACTCGTCGCTGGCGACCACTGGCTGGCTGGGGGCGGCAGAGCGAGCCTCGGAGGCGGGCTGCTCATCGGCCATCACCACGGAAACCACCTGCAGCGGGCGCACCGGCGCCACCAGCTTGTAGCCACGTTTGGGTACGGTTACGATATAGTCGGCGGCGTCGTTGCGGCCGTCTTTCAAGATCTTGCGCAACTCGAAGATGGATTGGGTGACCACCTGATCGGTCACCTCGGCGCCGTCCCACACCTCGTTGATCAGGACGTCGCGACAGAACACGGTACCGGCGTGGCTCGCCAGAAACCGCAACAGATTGACCAGCCTGGGCTCGAGGTAGACCTCGCGCTCCGGGCGACACAGCATGTTGTCGTCGACCCTCAGGGTCCAGTCATGGATCTCAAAAACCGATTCGCTCATGATTCACTCACTGCAGATGGAGGCTGTGCACGATGAGAGTGACGTAACTGGGCAGCTGACGCTGGAAGGCTAAAAACGGTGCCGCCGGGGCGGTGAATATGCCTGCGAGTCTGGCGAGGCCAGCCTGGTTACGTCTGGAGAGCATCCTTGCGGGCATTCCAATCTTGCCGATCGGAAGGAGGGCACTGTAAGCAAAACGGGAGCCAGATCCCACTTTTTTCGCCGATTAATTGGCGCTGACTTGATCCCACAGGGGGTTTGCGCTGTCGCATGCGACAATTGGCATCAGATTGACCACAATATAAGCACATTGCAGCATAAAAAAACCCCCGACGTGCGGGGGTTTCAGATCTCGGTTCAGGATGCGGGGCTTAGCAGTAGCCGTAGCCCAGCAGACGCTGGTAACGCTGCTCCAGCAGCTGCTCGCTGTCCAGCGGACGCAGGGCGTCCAGATCCTGCTTGATGCGATCTTTGAGGCGCTGAGCCATCAGCTCCACGTTGCGGTGGGCACCGCCGAGGGGCTCCTCGACGATGGCGTCGATGAGCTTCAGCTCCTTCAGACGCTGGGCCGTGATGCCCATGGCATCGGCGGCGACCGGTGCCTTGTCGGCGCTCTTCCACAGGATGGAGGCGCACCCTTCCGGCGAGATGACGGAGTAGGTGGAGTACTGCAGCATGTTGACGCGGTCACCCACGCCGATGGCCAGTGCGCCGCCGGAGCCGCCTTCACCGATGACGGTGCAGACTACCGGCACGGTCAGACCGGCCATGACCTTCAGGTTGCGGGCAATCGCTTCGGACTGGCCGCGCTCCTCGGCACCCACACCAGGGTAGGCGCCCGGGGTGTCGATGAAGGTGATGATCGGCATCTTGAAGCGCTCGGCCATCTCCATCAGGCGCAGGGCCTTGCGGTACCCTTCCGGGCGCGGCATGCCGAAGTTGCGCTTGATCTTCTCCTTGGTCTCACGACCCTTCTGGTGACCGATGATCATCACGGGCTCGCCGTCGAGACGGGCGATGCCGCCGACGATGGCCTTGTCATCGGCATAGGCGCGATCGCCGGCCAGCTCGTCGAAGTCGGTGAAGATCTGCTCGATGTAGTCGAGGGTGTAGGGGCGCTGGGGATGACGCGCCATCTGGGATACCTGCCAGGCCCCCAGATCGCCGAAGATCTTCTTGGTCAGCTCTTCGTTTTTCTTCTCCAGCCGGCGAATGTCCTCGCTGAGATCCACGGCATTGTTATGCTCGCTCACATGGCGAAGTTCATCGATCTGCGCCTGCAATTCGGCGATCGGCTGTTCAAAATCCAGAAAAAGACTCATAGGGACAATAGATCCTCTAATCAAAAACCAATTCAACCCGCTCTCGTCCAAGCAGGACTCGCAAGTCATCTATCAGTTGATCGGTGGGCGTCACCCGCCACTCGGTACCGAGCGTCAATCGCGCCCGGGAACCGGGCCGACGATAGTTTACCTGAACCGGACAGACTCCGGCACGGGCGGGTTCCAAAATCTCGCACAAACGCGGGAAAAAGCGCTCATCAATGCGTTGTTCATCGAGGGAAATGCGGATCGCCCTGGCGAAACGCTCCCTCGCATCGTTAATATCCAGCAATTCGCGGGCCGACATTTTAAGGCCACCGGAGAAGTCATCAAAGCTGACCTGTCCAGAAACCACCAAAATACGGTCTTTTTGCATCAATTCTTCATATTTTTCCAGCGCTTCACTGAAAAGAGTCACATCCAGACGGCCGGATCTGTCGTCCAGGGTGAAGATCCCCATCTTGTTGCCGCGCTTGGTCACCATGCTGCGAGCCGCGATCACCAGCCCCGCCGCCGTGGTGACCGTGTCCCGGGAGGTGGGGTGCAGATCGCACAGCCGGCCCGAGGTGTATCGGCGCAGCTCGCTGCTGTACTGGTTGATGGGGTGGCCGGTGAGGTAAAGACCGAGCGTCTCCCGCTCCCCTTCCAGCCACACCTTGTCAGGCCAGTGGGGCACGTTGGCGAACGCCTTCTTGACGTCGTCAATCTCCTCGGTGAGCACCCCGAACATGTCTACCTGGCCCACCGCCTGGGCCTTGGCGTGCTGCTCGGCGGCGCGCATCGCCTCCTCCAGGGTCGCCATCAGGGCCGCGCGGTGCGGGCCGAGGCGGTCCATGGCGCCGGAGTAGATGAGCTTCTCCATCACCCGCTTGTTGAGCTTCTTGATGTCGACCCGGTTGCAGAAATCGAACAGGTCCCGGAAGGGACCGTCCTGATCCCGGGCGCTGAGGATGGCGTCGATGGGGCCTTCCCCTACCCCCTTCACCGCGCCGATACCGTAGACGATATGACCGTCCTCGTTCACCGAGAAGCGGTAGCGGCCTGTGTTCACGTCTGGCGGTATCACGGTGAGGCCCATGCGCTGACACTCGTCCACTAGGGTCACTATCTTGTCGGTGTTATCCATGTCGGCAGTCATGACCGCCGCCATGAATTCCGCCGGGAAGTGGGTCTTGAGCCAGAGCGTCTGGTAGGAGACCAGCGCATAGGCGGCGGAGTGAGACTTGTTGAAGCCGTAGCCCGCAAACTTCTCCACCAGATCGAAGATCTTCATCGCCAACTCGCCGTCGACGCCGTTCTTGACCGCCCCTTCCTCGAAGCCGGAACGCTGCTTGGCCATCTCGGCCGGGTTCTTCTTACCCATGGCCCGGCGCAGCATGTCCGCGCCGCCGAGGGTGTAGCCCGCCAGCACCTGGGCTATCTGCATCACCTGCTCTTGATAGAGGATGATGCCGTAGGTGGGCTCGAGTATGGGTTTGAGGCTCTCGTGCTGCCACTTCTCGTCCGGGTAGGAGATGGCTTCCTTACCGTGCTTACGCTCGATGAAGTTGTCCACCATGCCGGACTGCAGCGGCCCCGGTCGGAACAGGGCCACCAGGGCTATCATGTCTTCGAAGCAGTCGGGCTGCAGCCGCTTGATGAGATCCTTCATGCCGCGGGATTCGAGCTGGAACACCGCCGTCGTCTCGAAGCGTTGCAGCAGGGCGAACGACTTCTTGTCATCGATGGGGATGGCGGCGATGTCGACCGGCGGCTTGCCCTCTTTGGCGAGCCGCGGGTTTATCATGCCGAGCGCCCAATCGATGATGGTGAGGGTACGCAGCCCCAGGAAGTCGAACTTCACCAGGCCCGCGTATTCCACGTCGTTCTTGTCGAACTGGGTGACAGGGTGATGGCCGGAGTCGTCGCAATAGAGCGGCGCGAAGTCGGTGATCTTGGTGGGGGCTATGACCACGCCACCGGCGTGCTTGCCGGCGTTGCGCACAACACCTTCCAGCCGGCGCGCCATGTCGATGAGGTCTTTCACCTCCTCGTCCTGCTCGTACAGCTCAGGCAGCTTGGGCTCGGCCTCGAACGCCTTGGCGAGCGTCATGCCAGGATCTGGCGGAATAAGTTTCGAGATGCGATCCACGAAGCCATAGGCGTGACCCAGCACCCGGCCCACGTCCCGCACCACCGCCTTGGCCGCCATGCTGCCGAAGGTGATGATCTGGGACACAGCCTCCCGGCCGTACATCTCGGAGACGTGCTCGATCACCTCGTCCCGTCGGTCCATGCAAAAGTCGACGTCGAAGTCGGGCATGGAGACCCGCTCCGGGTTCAGGAAGCGTTCGAACAGCAGGTCAAATTCCAGCGGATCCAGATCGGTGATCTTGAGGGCATAGGCCACCAGGGAGCCGGCGCCCGAGCCCCGGCCCGGGCCAACGGGGATGCCGTTGTCCTTGGACCACTGGATAAACTCCATCACGATGAGGAAGTAACCCGGGAAGCCCATCTGGTTGATGACCTTGAGCTCGATCTCGAGGCGCTCGTCGTACTCGCCGCGCTTGGCGGCGCGCACCTCTGGATCCGGGAATAGGAAGGCGAGCCTGTCTTCCAGACCCTCCCTGGATTTCATCACCAGGAAATCTTCGGTGCTCATGTCACCGGTCGGGAAGTTTGGCAGAAAGTACTCGCCGAGGCGCACCGTCACGTTGCAGCGCTTGGCGATCTCCACCGAGTTCTCCAGCGCCTCCGGGATGTCGGCGAACAGATCCAGCATCTCTTCCTGGCTGCGCAGGTACTGCTGCGGGCTGTAACGGCGCGGGCGACGCTTGTCCATCAGGGTATAGCCATCGTGGATGGCGACCCGGATCTCGTGGGCATCGAAGTCATCGGCGTTGAGGAACACCACCTCGTTGGTGGCGACCACAGGCAAGTCGAACTCGGTGGCGACGGCCACCGCCATGTGCAGATAGGCCTCTTCATCGGGCCGGCCGGTACGCTGCAGCTCGAGGTAATAGGTATCGGGGAAGTGGGCCTGATAGAAGGCCAGGCTCTGCTCCATCATCTGGCGGTTGCCCTTGAGCAGGAACTTGCCCACATCCCCCTCTCGACCACCGGAGATCACTATCACTCCCTTGGCGTGATCGGCGAGCCACTCCTTGTCGATGACGGGGCGGCCCTGCACATGACCGCGCTGGTAGCCGCGGGAGATGAGCAAGGTGATGTTCTGGTAGCCGTCGTTGTCCATGGCCAGCAGGGTGAGGCGGAACTGCTCGTCACCAAGTTCCTGGCTCTGCACCCAGAAGTCGGCACCGACGATGGGCTTGATCCCCTTGCCGTGGGCCGAGCCATAGAAACGCACCAGGCCGCACATGTTCATCTGATCGGTCAGGGCCAGGGCCGGCATATTGTTGGCCGCGGCCGCGCCGACGATGGGGCCGATTTTTTGCAGGCCATCGACCATGGAAAAATCGGAGTGGACCCGCAGGTGGATGAAGCGAGGTTCGGCCATTTATTCGATCCCCAGCGCCCGGCGCACCGGTTTGAAGCTTTTGCGATACTCGGGCAGGGGCCCGCGCTCGGCCAGGATGGCGAGGTGCTCCGCGGTCGGATAGCCCTTGTGGCGGGCAAAACCGTACTCGGGATGACGGTTGTCGAGCGCTATCATCTCGGCGTCACGGGTCACCTTGGCGAGGATGGAGGCGGCGCTGATGGCGGCCACCAGGCTATCCCCCTTGACCACGGCGCGGGCCTCCATGGGCAGAGCCGGGCAGCGGTTGCCATCGATAAACACCAGCTCGGGGGCGACGGAAAGTCCGGCCACCGCACGCTGCATCGCCAGCATGGTCGCGTGCAAGATGTTGAGCTCGTCGATCTCCGCCGGACTGGCGCGGCCGATGGCCCAGGCCAGGGCCTTCGTCTTGATCTCGTCAAACAGCGCGAGGCGTTTTTTCTCGGAGAGTTTCTTGGAATCGGCCAGCCCCTGGATGGGATTGGCGGGATCCAGGATCACGGCGGCGGTGACCACATCCCCCACCAGGGGACCACGACCCACCTCGTCAACCCCGGCTACCCGCTTGTCTTGTGGAATCTCGATTTGCATATCAAAGCCTTGAATCAAAACCGGCCCCGCAGGGCCAGTGTCAGCACAACATCACGCTTATAGCGCCCGTTATAGCCAATCTATCTGCCCAACAGCTCGGCCACGGCGTCGGCGGCCTGCACATCGGCGTTGCAACGGATTTTCTTGTGCAGACGGGTGAAGGTCGCGATGAGTTCACTGTTGTCGTTATCGAGCAACTTGCTCACCTCGTCCACCAGGTTGCAAGGGGTGCACTCGTGCTGGATGAGCTCGGGCACCAGCATCTTGTCCGCCAAGAGGTTCGGCAGGGAGACATAATCCGTCTTCACCAGCCACTGGGCCAGCCAATAGCTGAACGGCTTGAGTTTGTAGCCCACCACCATGGGTTTTTTCACCAGCATGGCTTCCAGCGCCGCTGTGCCGGAGGCGAGCATGACCACATCGGCGGCGATCATGGCCTCGCGGCCCTGGCCGTCGAGGAACACCATGTTGAGATCCGGCGCCACCTCGGCCTTGATGGCCAGGAACTGCTCGCGCCGCTTCTGGTTGACCAGGGGCACGATGAAGCCGAGATCCGGGCAGTGCACCGTCAGGTGCTTGCACGCCTCGAGGAACACGGGAGCCATGAAGCCCACCTCGGCGGTGCGGCTGCCCGGCAGTACCGCCAGCCAGCGGCGGGACGGGTCTATGCCCAGCTCCTTGCGCACTGCGGCCTGATCCGGTTCAAGCGGGATGGCATCGGCCATGGTGTGACCGACGAAGCGGCACGGCGCATCGAAGCGGTCGTAGAAGGCTTTCTCGAACGGCAGGAAGGCGAGCACCATGTCGGTGGCGGCCTTGATCTTGTGAATGCGGCTCTGGCGCCAGGCCCAGACGGAGGGGCTGACGTAATGAACCGTCTTGATACCGGCGCGGCGCAGTTTCAGCTCCACCCCGATATTGAAATCCGGTGCGTCCACGCCGATGAAGATATCGGGCGGATTGGCAATGAAGTGGCGCAGCAGCTCGCGGCGCACCTGCAGGATGCGGGGCAGACGGCCGAGCACCTCGCTGATGCCCATGACGGAAAGCTCTTCCATCTCGAACAGTGCCTTGACGCCGAGGGCCTGCATGCCAGGCCCGGCGATGCCTTCAAACTGGGCGTCGGGGTAGCGGGCCTGCAGCTCGCGTACCAGACCGGCAGCCAGTATGTCGCCGGAGGTCTCTCCGGCGACGATGCCGATGCGAATAGGCTTAGGCACGAATGATCCCGCGCTCATTGTCTTTGAGGAAATCGACATAGAGCTGGACGGCAGGTTCGCTGGCTGCCATCTCGGTCAGCACGGGAAGCACCTCTTCGATGGTCTTGCCGGAGCGGAAAATTTCTTTGTAGGCGCGTTTTACCGCAGAAATCGCTTCCGGGCTGTAGCCACGACGACGCAGTCCCTCGGAGTTGACCCCGAACGGCTTGGCGTAGTTGCCGGCGGCCATCACATAGGGCGGCACGTCCTTGTTCAGGGCGGCGCAGCCACCGACGAAGGCGTGGGAACCGACGCGGCCGAACTGGTGAATGGCGGAGAGGCCACCGAAGATGACGAAGTCACCGATCACCACGTGACCCGCCAGGGTCGCGTTGTTGGCGAAGATGCAGTTGTCACCGATGATGCAGTCGTGAGCCACGTGCACGTTGACCATGAACAGGTTGCCGCTGCCCACCTTGGTCAGGGAATTATCCTGAGTGGTGCCACGGTGCACCGTGCAGTTCTCGCGAAACACGTTGTTGTCGCCGATCTCGAGGAAGGTACGCTCGCCGGCGTACTTCTTGTCCTGGCAATCCTCACCGATGGAGGTGTGCTGGAAGATCTTGTTGCCGCGGCCAATCTTGGTCGGGCCCTTGATCAACACATGGGAGCTCACCCAGGTGTTATCGCCGATTTCCACCTCGGCTCCAATGACGGAGAAGGGGCCGATCTCAACCCCTTTGCCGATCACTGCAGACTCATGGACGATGGCGGTATCGTGAATGATGGCAGTCTGGTCGATCACGGTTACACCTCGCGTTTGGCGCACATCAGTTCGGCGGTGCAGACAATTTCACCGTTGACGGTGGCGACACCGGTGAACTTGGCGATGCCGCGGCGCTCTTTCAGGAACTCCACGTCCAGCACCAGCTGATCGCCAGGGCCGACCGGGCGCTTGAAGCGGGCGTTGTCGATGGACGCAAAGTAATAGAGTTCGTTGGGGGACGGCTTGCCCACCATGGTAAAGGCCAGGATGCCGGTGGCTTGCGCCATGGCTTCCAGGATCAGCACGCCAGGGAACACCGGCTTGGCCGGGAAGTGGCCTTGAAAGATCGGCTCGTTGAACGAGACGTTCTTGATGGCACGCAGGGTCTTGCGCTCATCGCTGATCTCGTAATTCTCCACCTTGTCCACCATCAGGAACGGATAACGGTGGGGCAGCAGATCCATGATTTCCTGGATGCCCAGGCTCTTCTTTTCAGTAGTCAAAACAGTACCCTATACCAATCGTGGTTATTCTTGATCCAGCTTTTTCTCAATTCGGCTCAATCGCTTGTGCATCTCTTCGATACGCATCACCCGGGCGGCGGTCTTGCGCCACTCTTTATTGGTTTGCAGGGGGATGCCGGAGGAGTAGACACCGGGCTCGGTAATGGGTCGCATCACCATGGCCATACCGGTGACGGTGGCCTGGTCGCAGATCTCCATGTGCCCGTTAAAGACGGAAGCGCCGCCAATGATACAGTATTTGCCGACCTTGAGACTACCGGCCATCACGGTCGAGCCCGCCACGGCGGTGCCGTAGCCAATCTCGACGTTGTGGGCGATCTGGCACTGGTTGTCGATGATGACGTTATCCGCGATGCGGGTATCTTCCAGCGCACCCCGGTCTATGGTGGTACAGGCACCGATCTCGACCCGGTTGCCAATGGTCACGCCACCGAGCTGGGGGATCTTGATCCACTCGCCACGCTCGTTCGCATAACCGAAACCATCTGCCCCGATCACGGTGCCGGCTTGCACCAGACAATCCGTGCCCAGGGTCACGTTGTGATAGAGGGTGACGTTGGCCCACAACCGGGAGCGCGCTCCCAGTCGGGTATTCTTGCCAACGAAACAACCCGGGCCGATGCGCACGTCATCCCCCAGCACGACGCCGGACTCGATGACCGCATTGGCACCGATGGCCACTCTCTCGCCCAGCTGTACGTCCGCGGCGATGACGGCGCTCGGATGGATATCCGTGGCCGGCTGCGGCGTGGTGTCCAGCAGTTGGGCTACCCGGGCAAACCCCACATAGGGGTCTTTGAGCACCAGGGCATTGGTGGGACAAAAAGGCAAATCCGCCTCAGTGATGAGCACGGCCGTGGCCTTGCTCTGCTCCAGATAGGGCCGGTACTTCTTGTTGGACAGGAAGGTAATGTCCCCGTCGCCGGCCTTTTCCAGTGTCGCTACCTTGCGGATTTCCTGGGTCCCATCGCCATGGACCTGGGCCCCCAGTTGCTGGGCCAGCTGTGCGAGAGTGAATGCCATCAATTAGTTGCTCTTGCTTACCTGAGAAATAACCTGGGAAGAGATGTCCAGCTTGCTGGCGGCATACGGGGCGGCATTGCGCTCCAGCACCAGATCGTAACCATTGCTCTTGGCGATGGAGTCGATAGCAGCCTGCACCTTGGTCAGGATCTTGTTACGCTCTTCCGCCTGACGACGGCCATTGTCCTGCTCGAAGGCTTGACGCTTCTGGTTGAACTCCATTTGCAGCTTAGCCAGTTTCTCCTGGTTCTGCTTCTTCTGCTCGTTGCTCATGAAGGCTTCATCCTTCTTGAACTTTTCGACCAGTTTCTGACCATCGGACTCGAGTTTTTGCAGCTCACGCATGCGCGGTTCGAATTCGCCCTTCAGCTTCTTGGCCACGGCATCACGCTGGGGCAGCTTTTGGAAGACTTCGCTCATGTCGACCACGGCAATCTTGGTCTCAGCCCAGGCGGAGCCCATACCGGCAGCCATCAGTGCAAAACTCAAACCAGCTACTTTCAACGCTTTATTCACACTTACTCCTTGGTCCCTCGGTTGAGGGCTACCTGATTTACCTGATTATGCAAGCGATCCCGGGGATCGGCTTGTTACCTGGTGAGGCACGCAGGCTGCGCGTCCCATCATTGAATACCCCCACCTGAGTGGGGGTGCGTCCGCGCCAGTTAGAAGGTACGGCCGATGTTGAACGAGAACACTTCGGTATCGTCCCCTTCGTACTTCTTGAGCGGCTGGGCCAACACGAAGACCAGCGGGCCCATGGGGGAGAGCCATTGCAGTGACAGACCGGCGGACATACGGATGTTGCTGGGGTCCGAATAGTCCATCAGATAGTTACAGCCACTGAAGCAGCGGTTCTGATAGTCACTGTAGTTGAAGGTAGTGTCCCATACGGTACCCGCATCGATGAAGAAGCTGGTCCGCAGCTGGGGCTGATAGCTCTCGGAGGCAAACGGCGTCGGTACTATCATCTCGAGGGAGGCAACCGCCAATGCGTTGCCCCCGACCGAGCTGTCGGTACCCTGGATGACGTCGTTACCGCCCAGGTTGTAGTAGTAGAGCGCCTTCGGACCGACCGTGTTGCTCTTGAAGCCGCGCAGGGTGTCGAAGCCACCGGCATAGTAGTTCTCGAAGAACGGCAGCACATGATCGTAGTCGCCGTTGCTGCCGTAGCCGTTACCATAGGAGGCACGCGCCTTGGCCAGCATGACCCACTGGTGATCCGCATCAAACGGGAAATAATGTGCGTCTTCGGCGTTGAGCTTGAAGTACTGCAGGTCCATGCCGGGCACGGTCACCTTGGCGTTGACCCGCTGACGATCCCCCGCGGTCGGGAACTGGCCCTTGTTGAGGGTAGAACGGGTCCAGCCGGCGGTGACGTCGACGGTGTTGAACACCATGCGGTTCTCGCCGTCCAGGTTGGCCTGATAGACCTTCCAGAACTCATCCACCTGCACATAGGGGTTGGGCTGGGACAGCTTGTTGTTCTCGTAGCCCAGGCTGAAATCGAGACGGTTGTTCTCGTTGACCGGGAAACCACTGGAGAGGCGGAAGCCGATGGTGGTGTTCTCGTAGTCGACTATGTTGGCGTCGGCCGCACTGAACTTGTTGTAGTAGAGTCGGCCGCCCAGGCTGACACCGTCGACGGTGAAGTAGGGATCGTTATAGCTAAGATCGATGTTCTTCGAGTAGTCGTTGGTGCTGGCGTTGATACCGATCTTCTTGCCGGTACCCATGAAGTTGTCCTGCTGCAGACCTGCCTGCAGGCTCAGGCCCGATTCGGTACCGTAGCCGATACCGGCGTTGATGGAACCTGCCGGCTGCTCCTTGACCTTGAAGTCTAGATCGACCTGGTCATCGCTGCCCGGCACCCGCTTGGTGTCCACTTCGGCGGTCTCGAAGAAGCCGAGGCGGTTGAGACGGGTCTTGGACTGCTCGACGTTGTCGGAGGAGAGCCAGGTGCCTTCCATCTGACGCATCTCGCGACGCAGCACTTCGTCCTTGGTGGTGACGTTGCCGCTGAAGTTGATGTTACGCACGTAGACACGGGGACCCGGCTCCACGTTGACGATCAGCTCCACTTCCTTGGTCTTGTCGTTGACCTGGGGGAAGGTGACCACTTTCGGGTAGGCGTAGCCGTAACGACCGAGGAACTTGGAGAGCACCTCTTCGGTGTGGGTGACCTGGCTAGCGGAGTAGACGCTGCCGGCCTCGATGGGGATGAGGCCCTTCATCTCGCCACCGCGATCGATGAGATCGCCCTTGATCTGCACCCCGGAGACCTTGTACTGGTCCCCTTCCTTGATGTTCAGGGTGACGTAGACGCCTTTCTTGTCCGGGGTCATGGAGACCTGGGTGGACTCCTGGCTAAAGCGGATGTAGCCACGGTCCATGTAGTAGGAGCGCAGCACTTCGATATCGCCCGCCAGCTTCTGTTTCTGGTAGCGCTGGTCACCGGTGAAGTTCCACCAGGGCACATCGTCCTTGAGGGAGAGCTGGGCCAGCAGCTTCTCTTCCGGGAACACCTGGTTACCGACTATGTTGATCTGCTGGATCTTGGCCGCTTCCCCTTCCACGAAGGTGAACTTGAGATCGACCCGGTTGCGGGGCAGCGGGGTGACGATGGCCTTGACCTTGGCGGAGTATTTACCCACGCCGTAGTAGAAATCTTCGAGGCCCTTCTCGAGGGAGCTCAGCACGGTGCGATCCAGGGGATCACCCACCCGGATGCCGGAAGACTCCAGGCTCTGGGTCAGCTGCTCTTCCTTGATGTCCTTGTTGCCGGAGAACTCGATGCTGGAGATGGTCGGGCGTTCCTTCACCACGACTTGCAGCACCTGGCCGTCACGGTAGACCTTGACGTCTTCGAAGTTGCCGGAGGCATAGAGCCGCTTGATGGCGTTGGCCAGGGCCACGGAATCGACGGAATCACCGACCCGCACCGGCAGATTCAACAGGGCGGCGCCCAGGGTCACCCGCTGCAGACCCTCGACCTGAATGTCTTGCACCACAAAAGAGGCAGGGGCCGCCTGAGCCAGGAAGCTGGCTCCCAGCAGGCAACTCAACACCAATGCTTTTTTAACAGCCATTTTGTTCTTATGTGTCCTTGTTGATGCTCTAGCCTCAGAGGCGAGCGAAATCATTAAACAGCGCAATGCCCATCAGTAACATCAGAATGGCGGCGCCTATCCTGAACCCAACTTCCTGAATTTTTTCTGGTACCGGCTTGCCGGTGACTGCCTCGATGAGGAAGTAGACCAAATGGCCTCCATCCAGCACCGGCAGTGGGAACAGATTGATGATCCCCAGGTTGACGCTGATCAGCGCCAGGAAACCAAGGAAGTAAACCAACCCGTAATCGGCGCTGCTGCCGGCCCCCTTGGCGATGGAGATGGGGCCGCTCAGATTGTCCAGCGAGACGATGCCACCGATCAGTTTGCCAATCATGTCAAAGGTCAGCGTGATAAGGCTCCAGGTCTTCTGGACACCATGCCACAAGGCTTGCAAAGGCCCATACTGTAACAGAACTCGATACTCATCCGGTAATGGAACCAGTTGCGGCGACAGGCCGACAAACCCCATCAGCTGGCCGCGCACTTTTTTCGCATCCGGCGTCAGGCTCAGGGTGAGATCACTGCCGGCCCGCTCTACCGTCACCTGCAGCGGCTGCTCGGCAGATTGTTGTACTCGCTGGACGAACTGGGTCCATTCGGTAATCTCTTCATCCCCTACCCGCTTGATGCGATCGCCGACCTGCAGACCCGCCTTTTCGCTGGCGCTTTTAGGGACTATGGCATCCACCACGGGCAGCACCTTGCCACCGAGCGGCACTATGCCGAGGCTGCCGATGGGGGACTCTTTGTCCGGGTCAAACTTCCAGCCCGTCAGGGTAAGCGTCTTGTCGATGGCATAGCTGGTATCGGCGGCTTTGAGCTTGAGCTGGACCGCGTCATCGCCAAGGTGGCTGATGAGGGCATAGGTCACGGCTTCCCAATCCCCGGTCGCCTCATCGCCGACGCCGACTATCTCCATGCCGGGCAGGATGCCCGCCTCGGCCACGATGGACGCCGGACGCACCTCGCCGACCACAGGCTTGACGCTCGGGACACCAATCATGAACATCAGCCAGAAGGCGAACAGGGCGAACACGAAGTTCGCCATGGGGCCGGCGGCGACTATGGCCATCCGCGCCCAGACGCTCTTGTGATTGAAGGCCTGCGCCTCTTCACCCGGCTTGAGTTCATCGACTCGGCCGTCCAGCATCTTGACGTAACCGCCGAGCGGGATCAGGGCCAGCACGTACTCGGTGCCATCCTTGCCGATGCGGCGCCAGATAGCCTTGCCAAAACCGATGGAGAAACGCTCTACCTTGACGCCGCAGCGGCGCGCCACCCAGAAGTGGCCAAATTCATGCACCGCCACCAGCAGCCCGAGGGCAACGATGAAGGCGCCTATGTTCCACAAGACGCCGCCCATCAGTGCGTCACCTCGACATCATTCCCGAAGGCGTAGAGAGAGGCCAGAGGCCACCACAGTCCGTTCATCGAGCAAGTTCCTTTATCAGTTGCTGTGCATGGGCGCGCGCCATGCCATCCAGCGCAATCAGATCGTCCAGGGATCCGGCGGCACTGCGGCCCAGTGCCGTCATGATGGTTTCATTGACTCTGGCAATATCCATAAATCCGATCCGCTCTGCAAGAAAAGCCGCCACCGCCTCTTCATTGGCCGCATTGAGGGAGGTCGTTGCCGCCTGCCCTTCCTGGCAGGCGACCATGGCAAGCCGCAGGCAGGGATAGCGTTCGTAATCAGGACGAATAAAGCTGAATTCTCCGACACTGAAGAAATCCAAAGGTTCCACACCAGACTCAATCCTGCCCGGATAAGCCAGGGCATGGGCGATGGGGGTACACATGTCGGGGTTGCCAAGCTGGGCCAGCACGGAGCCATCCTTGTACTGCACCATGGAGTGGATCACCGACTGGGGATGGATCACCACCTGGATCTGCTCGGGGGCCGCATTGAACAGCCAGCGCGCCTCTATGTACTCCAGCCCCTTGTTGATCATGGTGGCGGAGTCCACCGAGATCTTGGCCCCCATGGACCAGTTCGGGTGGGCAACCGCCTGGGCCGGCGTGACTTTTGTCAGCTCGCCTATGTCGGTATAGCGGAACGGGCCGCCGGAGCCGGTCAGCAGTATCTTGCTGATGCCGGCCCCGGCCAAGTCGCAGAAGCCGGGTTGACGCTGGATGGCCTCGGGCAGGCACTGGAAGATGGCGTTATGTTCGCTGTCGATGGGCAGCAGCTCGGCCCCATGGTGGCGCACCGCCTCCATAAAGAAGGCGCCAGACATCACCAAGGCCTCTTTGTTGGCCAGCAGGATACGCTTGCCGGCGCGCACGGCGGCCATGGTCGGTGCCAGCCCGGCGGCGCCGACGATGGCCGCCATCACGCTGTGGGCATCGGGGTGAGCGGCCACTTCGCACAGGGCGTCCGCACCGGACAACACCTGGGTCGCTGCGCCGTGGGTCTTGAGGCGCTCGGCCAGCTCGCACGCAGCGCGCTCATCCACCATGACGGCGAAGCGGGGGGAAAATTCGAGGCAGTCGCGCAGCATGGTATCCACACTGTGGGCCGCCGTCAGCGCCAGCACTTGCCAGCGACCAGGATTTTGCCGCAACACCTTGAGGGTGCTCTGACCGATGGAGCCGGAGGCCCCCAGGATCACCAGAGAGTTGAGCATCAGGACTCCTGAACGAATAACTGACAGATGGGGCCAGAGGCCCCCCATATCATCAGCGAGCTAGGCATCAAAACTCCTGGCTGAGCAGCAGATAACTGAGCAGGAACACCGGCAGGGCGGCGGTCAGGCTGTCAATTCTGTCGAGAATGCCGCCGTGACCCGGTAGCAGGGTGCCGGAATCCTTGATGCCCGCTTCGCGCTTGAACATGCTCTCGGTGAGATCGCCGAGCACGGATGCCAGTACGGCCAGCAGGGAGCAGAGCAGCACCACCGCCATCTTGGCGGGTACGAAGCCCATGAACCAGGTGACACCGATGGCCAGCAGGCTCGCGGTAAACAGGCCGCCCAGCATGCCTTCGATGGTTTTACCCGGGCTCACGGCCGGCGCCAGCTTGTGCTTGCCGAACGCCTTGCCGAAAAAATACGCGCCAGAATCTGCCGCCCAGACCAGTCCCATCACAAACAGCAGGATCCAGGCGCCCATCATGGGGTCGTGATAGAAGTTGTAGCCACGGATCGCCACCAGTGACCAGAAGAAGGGTACCAGGGTCACCAGACCGAACAGGGATTTGAGCCAGATGGACTTTTTCCACAGACTGGCGCTCTGGGGATAGCGCAGCACCAGCAGCAGGCCCAGCAGCCACCAGCTGACCGCGGTCCACAGCACCCCCATCACCAAGGGATGCAGTTGCGGGAGCCAGAGTTGCTCCACCGGCACCCAGAACAGGCTGGCACCGAGCAGCAGACAGAACACCAGCGGCAGCCATTGCTGCGGCTTGGCGGAGACGAAGGCGCTCCACTCACGGCTTGCCAGCAGATAGACCAGGGCAGCCAGCAGGGCGAAGAATTTCAACGGCAGGAAAAACAGCGCCCCCAACACCATGGGCACTAGCAGTAATGCGGTAATAATTCGTTGTTTTAGCAAAAGAACCTCTCTCTTGGGAGCGGGTTTAACCGGTCTGGTGCTCGGCGATCAATTCCCGGATCTGTTCACCCGTACAGCCGAAACGACGCTCACGAGCCACGAAGGAGGCAACTGCCTCACTAAACTCGGCCTCATTGAAATCAGGCCAGAGTACCGGGGTAAAATAGAGCTCGGCATAGGCAAGCTGCCATAACACAAAATTGCTGATGCGATGATCGCCGCCGGTGCGGATCAACAGATCCACGGGGGGCAGGTCGGCCATGCATACCTCTTGCGCCAGTGCAGTCTCATCGACTGCCTCGACATCCAGGGTCCCCGCCGCCACGGCGCGAGCCAGCTTGCGAGCCGCCTGGGCTATGTCCCACTGACCGCCATAGTTGGCGGCGATATTGAGGGTCATCCCCTGATTGTTGGCGGTCAGCGCCTCGGCCTTGGCGATCTTGGCTTGCAGCCGATCGCTGAAACGGGCGGTGTCACCTATGACCTTGAGCCGGATGCCGTTGCTGTGCAGCTTGTTCACCTCACGGCCAAGTACCGTCATGAACAGCTCCATCAGGGCACTCACCTCCCCTTCCGGGCGGCGCCAGTTCTCGCTTGAAAAAGCAAATAACGTCAGCGCCTCCATCTTGGCGCGGGCGGCGAAGGTTACGGCCTCACGCACGGACTTCACGCCCGCCTTGTGACCAGAGACCCGCATCTTGCCACGGTTCTGCGCCCAACGGCCGTTACCATCCATGATGATGGCGACGTGCCGAGGCAAGGACGAGCTGGCGCTATCGCCTAGCGCTGCCAAAAGCGACATTCATTTCTCCCACAAAGACAAAAGCGCCGTGCAGGGGCACTACACGGCGCTCGTAATATACCTGTCGGAGGCTTAGATTTCCATTAGCTCCTTTTCCTTCGCGGCCAGAGCATCATCGACCAGCTTGATATAAGCGTCGGTGAGTTTCTGGATCTCTTCCTGAGCGCGACGGTCGTCATCTTCGGAGATCTCTTTGTCCTTGAGCAGCGCCTTGAAGTCGGCGTTGGCATCGCGACGGATGTTGCGCACGGCAACCCGGGCACCTTCCGCTTCGGCGCGGACGATCTTGGTCAGATCGCGACGGCGCTCTTCGGTCAGCGGCGGCAAAGGCACGCGCAGGGTCTGGCCGTTGCTGGACGGGTTCAGGCCCAGATCGGACATCAGGATGGCTTTTTCCACCGCCTGGATCATGGAGCGATCGAAGATGGAGATGGACAGGGTACGGGCATCTTCCGCCACCACGTTGGCCAACTGCTTCAGAGGAGTGGCAGCACCGTAATACTCCACCTGGATACCGTCGAGCAGGCTCGGGTGAGCACGGCCGGTACGGATCTTGGACATCTGGGTTTTGAGCGATTCCACGCTCTTGGCCATACGATCCTTGGCGTCGTTTTTAATCTCGTTGATCACAGTGGTTTTCCTTTTGGCGAACGAGCCGCCACGCGGCTCGTGTCTATCTTATTTAGCGATGTGATGGATCAGAGTGCCTTCCGGCTCACCCATGACAACCCGGCGCAGCGCACCCGGCTTGTTCATGTTGAACACCCGGATCGGCAGATCATGGTCACGGGCCAGGGTAAAGGCTGCAAGATCCATTACCTTGAGCTCTTTTTCAAGCACTTCGTTGTAGCTGAGCTCATGATACAGCACGGCGTCCGGATTCTTAACCGGATCCTCGTTGAATACACCATCAACCTTGGTGGCTTTCAGCACCACGTCGGCTTCGATCTCGATGCCACGCAGGCAGGCTGCGGAGTCGGTGGTGAAGAAGGGGTTGCCGGTACCGGCGGAGAAGATCACTACCTTGCCGGCGCGCAGCTGGCTGATGGCCTCGGCCCAGCTGTAGGAGTCACACACACCCTGCAGGGAGATGGCAGACATCAGGCGGGCATTCACATAAGCACGATGCAGGGCATCACGCATGGCCAGGCCGTTCATGACGGTCGCCAGCATGCCCATGTGGTCACCCACCACGCGGTTCATGCCCGCTTTGGCAAGACCGGCACCACGGAACAGGTTGCCGCCACCGATGACCAGACCAACCTGAACACCCAACTCAACCAGCTCTTTGATCTCTTGGGCCATCCGTTCCAGCACCGCCGGATCAATGCCGAAACCCTCGGATCCTTGCAGGGCTTCACCACTCAACTTCAGAAGAACACGTCTGTATGCAGGCTTGGGATTGGTACTCATGTCACTGATTCCTGGTCATATAAAGACCGCGACATAAGTCGCGGTCTGGGGAAACGGAAAAACCGGTTCGATTAGGCCTTCTGAGCGGCCGCGATCTGGGCTGCAACTTCAGCCGCGAAATCGGTCTCTTGCTTCTCGATGCCTTCGCCCACTTCGAAACGGGTGAAGGAGACAACGTCAGCGCCTTCTTTCTTCAGCAGCTCGGCAACAGTGATGGACGGATCCTTCACGAACGGTTGACCAGTCAGGGAAACCTCACCGGTGAACTTCTTCATGCGGCCTTCAACCATCTTCTCGGCGATGTCTTTCGGCTTGCCGGAGTTGATGGCGATGTCGATCTGAATTTCGCGCTCTTTGGCAACGACTTCAGCGGACACGTCTTCTGGCTTGACGAATTGCGGGCTGTTGGCAGCAACGTGCATGGCCAGGTCTTTGGCCAGCTCGGCGGTACCGCCAGTCAGCTTGGTGATAACACCGATGCGGGAACCGTGTACATAAGTACCCAGGTTGTCGCCTTCAACCAGCATCACGCGACGCAGGTTCATGTTCTCACCGATCTTGGCGATCAGGTTGGTGATGGTCAGCTCAACGGACTCGCCATTACCGAAGTCGGCCGCTTTCAGGGCGTCAACGTCAGCAATTTTCTGGGTCGCGGCGATGTCGGCGATCTTCTGGCCCATGGCCATGAAGCTGGCATCTTTGGCGACGAAGTCGGTTTCGCTGTTCAGCTCGATCATGGCAGCAATGTTGCCTTCGGTACGGGCGAAGATCACGCCTTCAGCGGCGATACGGCCCGCTTTCTTGGCGGCCTTGGCCTGACCGGATTTGCGCATGTTCTCGATTGCCAGCTCGATATCACCAGCAGCTTCTTCCAGTGCTTTTTTGCAATCCATCATGCCAGCGGCGGTGCGCTCGCGCAGTTCTTTTACCAGGGCGGCAGTAACGTTAGCCATGTCCAGTATCCTCGGTCTTGATTTGACAAGAAACAGGGGCCACAAGGGCCCCTGCTAACCAATTACATCAGCTTGGTTAATAAGGGCTTTTCAGTCCTTACTAATTACTCAGCTTCAACGAAGCCATCTTGTTCGGCTTGAACAACGATGTCCTGAGCGCGAGCTTCCAGTACGGTGTCAGCGGCAGCATTCAGGTACAGGTTAACAGCACGGATAGCATCGTCGTTACCCGGGATGACATAGTCAACGCCGTCCGGGTTGGAGTTGGTATCAACGATGGAAACTACCGGGATACCCAGGTTGTTGGCTTCTTTGATAGCGATGTGCTCGTGGTCGGCATCGACAACGAACAGAACGTCAGGCAGGCCGCCCATGTTCTTGATACCACCCAGGCTCTTCTCCAGCTTGTCCATTTCGCGAGTACGCATCAGCGCCTCTTTCTTGGTCAGCTTCTCGAAGGTACCGTCTTGGCTCTGGGTTTCCAGATCTTTCAGGCGCTTGATGGACTGACGAACGGTTTTCCAGTTGGTCAGCATGCCGCCCAGCCAGCGGTGGTTAACATAGAACTGGTCGCAACGAACAGCGGCATCTTTAACAGCTTCAGACGCGGCACGCTTGGTACCAACGAACAGTACCTTGCCTTTCTTGGCAGCTACGGAGCTGATGAAGTTCATGGCATCGTCAAACATCGGAACGGTTTTTTCCAAGTTGATGATGTGAACCTTGCTGCGGGCGCCGAAGATGTAGGACTTCATTTTCGGGTTCCAGTAACGAGTCTGGTGACCGAAGTGAACGCCGGCTTGCAGCATGTCGCGCATAGAAACTTTAGCCATTTTATACCTCTGTATTGGGGTTAGGCCTCCACACATCCCATGTAACCGACCCCAAAGGGGCACCCCGGTACAGGTGTCGATGTGTGTGTGTTATTGAGTAAGGGTGATGGAAGAGGACACAAGTTCCCCATTCCGGCGCGCTTTATACCATAAGTTTGGTCAGGACACCACCAAGCGCGCCCCTAAAAATGGATCCCGGGACTCGAGTTGCGACGGCTGGCTGACGTTGTGATGACAATCACACTGGAAGTAAGCGAGGGTTGGGGATAAAATTTTGCCCTGATTGCAAACGCATCTATTTTTCATTACCTGATGATGACTCATCGACAAGATGAACATCAGGCCGCAAGAGAGATCCCATGTCCATCAAGATCAAGACTCCGGAAGAGATTGAAAAAATGCGCGTCGCCTGCCAGCTGGCTGCCGACGTGCTGATCATGATCGCCCCCCATGTCAAAGCCGGCGTGACCACCGACGAGCTCAACACCCTGTGCCACGACTTCATCGTCAACGTGCAGCAAGCCATCCCGGCACCGCTGAACTATCACGGTTTTCCCAAGTCCATCTGCACCTCGGTGAACGATGTGATCTGTCACGGCATTCCCAACCACAAGAAACTGCGGGAAGGGGACATCATCAACCTGGACATCACCGTCATCAAGGACGGCTATCACGGCGACACCTCCGCCATGTTCATCGTCGGCCAGACCACGCCGCTGCGCCGTCAGCTGTGCAAGGTGGCTCAGGACAGCCTGTACGCCGCCATCAAGCGGGTCCGTCCCGGCATGTGCATTACCGAGATCGGCGCCGTGATCCAGCCCATCGTCGAGCAGGCCGGCTTCTCCGTGGTGCGCGACTACTGTGGCCACGGCATCGGTGCCGAGTTCCATGAAGAGCCGCAGATCCTGCACTATCGCAACGGCGGCAAGCTGGAGCTCAAACCCGGCATGTGCTTCACCATAGAGCCCATGGTCAACAGCAAGAAGTATCACTGCCGCGTCAACCCGAAGGATGGCTGGACCGTGACCACCAAGGATGGCGGTGATTCCGCCCAGTGGGAGCACACCCTGCTAGTCACCGAGGATGGCTGCGAGGTGATGACCCTGCGCCCCGATGACACTATCGACCGCTTCATCAAACACGGTTAACATCAAACCCCGGCCCATGCCGGGGTTTGTGTTTTCAAGACGACGAGATGCCATGGACGCCAGCCTGCTTTCCCCCCATTTGTTGCCCGACGATCAGCTCACCCGCGAGAACTGCAAGGAGTACCTGAGCCGTTTCCTCGCCTGGCTCCATGCCCGCTTCGACGCCGGTGACAACATCATAGAACTGGTGGCCACCCGCTCCGAATACATGGATGAGCTGCTGACCCGGCTGTGGCAGAAATTCGGCTTCGACAAGACCCCCCTCACCCTGATCGCCGTGGGGGGCTATGGCCGGGGTGAATTGCACCCCCATTCCGACATCGATCTGCTCATCCTCTATGAAGGGGACGAGCTGGACGAGGTGCTGGGGCTGCGCATCGGCGAGTTCATCACCCTCTTGTGGGATCTCAAGCTGGAGGTGGGGCAATCGGTGCGCAACGTGAGCGAGTGCATCGAGCAGGGCCGGGCCGACATCACGGTCGCCACCAACCTCATAGAGGCGCGCTACATCACGGGTCGCCTGGCTGGCTTTGAGCAGTTGCAGGCCGCCACCCAGCCCCAGCACTTCTGGCCGAGCGAGGAGTTCTTTCGCGCCAAGCGCGAGGAGCAGAGCCTGCGCCACCAGCAGTTCCTCGGCACCGCCTACAAGCTCGAGCCGGATCTCAAGAGCAACCCTGGCGGCCTTCGCGACATCCAGACCCTGGCCTGGGTCGCCCGCCGCCACTTCGGCGCCACCACCTTGTTCGAGATGACCAGCCACGGCTTCCTCAACCGGGCCGAGTACCGCGAACTGCTGGACTGCCAGAACTTCCTGTGGAAGGTGCGCTTCGCCCTGCACATGGCCATCAACAAGGGGGACAACCGCCTGCTGTTCGATCGCCAGCGCACCGTGGCCCAGATGCTGGGCTTCGAGGGGGAAGGCAATGGCCCGGTCGAGCAGATGATGAAGCGCTTCTACCAGACGGTACGGCGGGTGGCCGAGCTCAACGAGATGTTACTGCAGCTGTTTGACGAGGCCATCCTCGGCAACACCGCCATGGACGTGCGCCGCATCAGCGACGAATTCCAGCTGCGGGGCCGGCTCATCGATGCGGTGGATTCGGAGCTGTTCGGCCGGGATCCCGCCGCCATACTGCGGCTCTTCTACCAGATAGCCCAGCACCCAGAGATAGTCGGCATTCACTCCGCCACCCTGCGCCAATTGCGGGAGGCCAGACGCACCCTCAGCTGCTGGCTGCAGGATCTGCCCGAGTGCCGGCGCCTCTTCATGGCGCTGCTGCGCCACCCGGGCGGCATAGGCCAGCCGCTCACTCTGATGCATAAGTACGGGATCCTCGCGGCCTATCTGCCCCAGTGGAACCTTATCGTCGGCCAGATGCAGTTCGACATGTTCCACGCCTACACTGTGGATGAGCACACCCATCGTCTGCTGCAGAACATTCATCGCTTCGCCAATCCGGCCAGCCGGCAGACCCATCCGCTCTGCCACGAGGTGTTCACCCAGTTGCGCAAGCCCGAGCTGCTCAGCATCGCCGCCCTGTTCCACGATATCGCCAAGGGCCGGCGCGGCGATCACTCCGAACTGGGCGCCGTCGATGCCCTGGAGTTTTGCCAGTTGCACGGGCTGGATCGCTACGAGAGTCGCCTGGTGGCCTGGCTGGTGCGCCATCATCTGCTGATGTCGGTCACCGCCCAGCGCCGGGACATCTATGACCCAGAAGTGGTGAGCGATTTTGCCCAGAAGGTGCGCGACGAATTGCACCTCGACCTGCTCTACTGCCTGACCGTGGCCGACATCTGCGCCACCAATGACACCCTCTGGAACGACTGGAAGGGCACCTTGCTGCGGGAGCTCTACTTCGCCACCCAGAAGGCGCTACGCCAGGGGCTGGAGAACCCGCCGGACATGCGCCTCAAGATCCGCGAGAACCAGCGCCAGGCCAGGCAGATCCTGGCCCAGCGCGAGGTGTCAGAAGAGGCGGTCAATGCCCTGTGGAGCGACTTCAAGGCCGACTACTTCCTGCGCCACAGTCCGGAGCAGATCGCCTGGCACAGCCGCAAGATCCTCAAGCACGGCGACAATCCGGCGCCCCTGGTACTCATCGGCAAGCAGCCCACCCGCGGGGGCAGCGAGGTGTTCATCTATTGCCGTGACACCCCCAACCTGTTCGCCACCGTGGCCTCGGCCCTGGATCAGAAGAACCTCAACATCCACGACGCCCAGATCATGAGCTCTCACAGCGGCTATGTGCTGGATACCTTCATCGTGCTGGAGCCGACCGGGGATCCCATCAGCCCGAACCGCACCGCCACCATCAAGAAGGCGCTGGAGAAGGCGCTGCAGGAGCCGGGCAAGCTGGTGCTGCGCAGCAAACCCCTGTCCCGGCGCCATCGCCAGTTCAGCGTGCCGACCCGGGTGGTGTTCCTGCCCCACAAGGGCCCGAACCAGCGCGAGGCACGCCACACATTGCTGGAGCTGACGGCGCTGGATACCCCTGGCCTCTTGGCCCGCATCGGCGCCGTGTTCCAGCAGTGCGGCTTGTCGCTTCATGCGGCCAAGATCACCACCATAGGCGAGCGGGTAGAGGATTTCTTCAGCCTCACTACCCTGGCCGGTGAACCCCTGACCCTGGCTGAGCAGCAGGCGCTGGAGGAGCGGCTGGTCAATCAGCTCAACCCCCAGCCCCCCGGGGAAGAGGGTGACGAGGGATCGGATAACGGCCTCAGTGGACGCCGGATTTCGTTCTGATTTATCAATCAGAACAAGCCTTTGAACAAACAACGCACAATAAACCGCCGCTCTTTCGAAGAAATCGGCCGGGGCCCTTAAAAACAATTGGAAAAGTGTGATACAACAAACGGAATTTTTTAAAGGAAACCTGTCATGACCGAGTTGCAACAGATCATCGAAGCGGCCTTTGAACGCCGTGATTCCATCACTCCCGGCTCCGTCGATGCCGCCACCAAGACCGCCATCCTGGAGGCCATCGAGCTGCTGGACTCAGGCCGTGCCCGGGTCGCCGAGAAGATTGCCGGCGAGTGGGTGGTTCACCAGTGGTTGAAGAAGGCGGTACTGCTCTATTTCCGCATCAATGACAACGGCATCATCAAGGGCGACGACGCCCAGTACTACGACAAGGTTCCCCTCAAGTTCTCCGGCTACAGCGCCGAGCAGTTCAAGGCCGCCGGTGTGCGCGTGGTGCCGCCGGCAACCGCCCGCAAAGGCTCCTTCATCGCTCCCAATACAGTGCTGATGCCCTCCTACGTCAACATCGGCGCCTTCGTCGATGAAGGCACCATGGTCGACACCTGGGCCACCGTCGGTTCCTGCGCCCAGATCGGCAAGAACGTCCACCTCTCCGGCGGCGTTGGCATCGGCGGCGTGCTGGAGCCGCTGCAGGCCAACCCGACCATCATCGAGGACAACTGCTTCATCGGTGCTCGCTCCGAAGTCGTGGAAGGCGTGATCGTCGAGGAAGGTTCCGTCATCTCCATGGGCGTCTTCATCGGCCAGTCCACCCGCATCTATGACCGCGAAACCGGCGAGATCCACTACGGCCGCGTACCGGCTGGCTCAGTGGTCGTTTCCGGCTCCCTGCCCTCCAAGTGCGGCAAGTACAGCCTGTACGCCGCCGTCATCGTAAAGAAGGTGGATGCCAAGACCCGCGCCAAGGTCGGCATCAACGCCCTGCTGCGTTCCATCGACGAATAATGTCCGGCTGACACAGCGGAACAAAAAAGGCGCCTGATGGCGCCTTTTTTAGATCTGTGCCTCTCCCCAGGCCTTGGCAGCCAAGGCTGATATCCGCAGCATCCCCCTTATTCTGCTGAACGCTGTAGCGAGTCTTGATCAGTTACCAGAAAGGTTCTTTTGGGGCCCTTTTGGAATTTGGCGCCCCTGTCACAGGCAAGCCACAGAGGCTCGGTTAAGATAGATGGGTCAGGATCGTTTCAAACCGAGGAAGCCCGATGTACGAGAATCTGAAGAGCCTGGGGATCCAGGAACCCACCTCAGTGGACAGCTATACCCTGCGCCAGGAGGCCAATCACGACATCCTCAAGATCTACTTCAAGAAGCAGAAGGGCGAGTTCTTCGCCAAGAGTGTCAAATTCAAATACCCGCGCCAGCGCAAGACCATGCTGATCGACTCAGGCACCCACGAGTACAAGGATGTCACCGAGATCAACGCCAACCTCAAGTACGTGGTGGATGAGCTGGACAACCTGACCCAGGGCGTGCACGTGCAGGCGGACCCGGACATCAAGCAGAAGATTTTGCGTGACCTGCGCCACCTGGAAAAAGTGGTGCAGAACAAGATAAGCGAGATAGAGCGGGATCTGGAGAAGTTGTAGATCTCACTCCATTGTAAAAAGGCGCCACAGGGCGCCTTTTTTAGTAGCAAAAGCAGTGAAATCCGCCACCAGATTTAACACAAGCAGTCTGTTTATCTGCCACCAGCCAGCCTTGAAGCCCTACTAGGACCATCTCCACCTGATAGCGATGCAGGGATCACTCCTCAGTCTTGCCAGGCACAAATAGCGCCCAGCAAAAAGGGAGGCTTGCGCCTCCCTTTTCGGAACTCTCGATGTCAGGCAACGATTAGTTGCTCTTCATCCAGATATCCATTTCGGTTTTCAGGTTGTCGGACTTGGTACCGAAGATGGCTTGTACACCGGAGCCAGCAACCACCACACCGGCGGCGCCCAGCTTCTTCAGACCAGCCTGGTCAACCTTGGCCACGTCCTTCACACCGACCCGCAGACGGGTGATGCAGGCGTCCAGGGAAGCGATGTTCTCTTTACCACCGAAGGCAGAGACCAGGGCGGCAGACATCTCGTCCTTGCTCTGAGCCACGTTGGACTCTTGCGCGGTCTCGTCTTCGCGACCCGGGGTTTTCAGGTTCATGGCGCGGATGACCACGGTGAAGACCACGTAGTAGATGACGGCGTAGACCAGACCCAGACCCACCAGCAGCAGCATGTGATCGGCACGGGGTGATTGCACCACGAAGTCGATGAAGCCGTTGGAGAAGGTGTGACCGTGTACGATCCCTAAGGAGTTGGTCAGCACATAGGCCAGACCCGCCAGCAGAGCGTGGATTGCGTACAGTACCGGCGCCACGAACAGGAAGGAGAATTCGATAGGCTCGGTGATACCGGTCAGGAAGGAGGTCAGGGCGGCAGAGGCCATGATACCTACGATCTTGGCGCGGTTTTCCGGCTTGGCGGAGTGCGCGATGGCAAACGCGGCAGCAGGCAGACCGAACATCTTGAACAGGTAGCCACCGGCCAGCTGACCGAAGCCGTTACCGGCAGCGCGGGAAGCGTCGTCAGCGGTCAGGAAGCAGGTCATGATACCGTGAACAGTTTCACCGGCAGCGTTGACACAGGTACCCGCCTGATAGAAGAAGGGGACGTTCCAGATGTGGTGCAGACCGAACGGGATCAGGGAGCGCTCAACCACGCCGTAGATACCGAAGGCCAGTACCGGGTTCTGGTTGGCAGCCCAGTCGGAGAAGGCACCGATGGCACCCCCTACCGGCGGCCAGATGACGGACAGGATGACGCCCAGACCGATGGAAACGAAACCGGTGATGATGGGAACGGCACGCTTACCGGCGAAGAAGCCCAGGTACTCTGGCAGCTGGATCTTGTAGAAGCGGTTGAACGCCCAGGCGGCCACACCACCGGCGAGGATACCCCCCAGCACACCGGTATCGATGCTTTCGACACCCATGACCGGCGCCATCACTTTCAGGGTGGCGACCATGATGCCGTAACCCACGATGGCAGACAGACCGGATACACCGTCGTTATTGGTGAAGCCAAGGGCCACACCCACGGCGAACAGCAGCGCCATCTGACCGAATACGGAACCACCGGCTTGTTCCATCAACTGGGAAACAATTTCCGGCAACCAGCTGAAGTGGGCAGCACCCACCCCCAGCAGAATACCTGCAACGGGCAAGACCGATACGGGCAGCATCAGCGCCTTACCGACCTTTTGCAGATTAGAGAAAGCATTTTTTAACATGTGTGCGCTCCTGAATGGATTTTTTTCCGTACACGATCCAGTCAATTTATAGATGACAGCGTTCGTCATCTGACCTTGTACTGAATTCGACCGGGTTTGCTTATTTTGACCAGATGAATATAACCCAGCGATATCGGAATTTCTTCCATCGGGCCGAAGGGAATAATGAATTTGGAGGGGAGATCACAAGATAATTAGAAGAGGATAATCAGAGCGATTTCGGAATATTATCCCGCATCTTTATAGTATTACGGATAAACATGAAGTGCTGTTTCGCATTGTATTTTAGAGAATCTCATTAATACCAAAGGAAACTCAAGGTAACAAAATGTAACGCATTGCTATTTTCTATGATCTAGTCTACCGATTAAAAAGGCCTCCAACAAGGAGGCCTCAAATAAATATTAGTCCGGCTAAATACGGCTAATTAGTTTTTCTGGGAGCGCTTCACCGCATCAATAAAGACGGATTTTGCCTTGGTCGAACCGGCCCGTTCCGCTTCACTCACCAACTGCATCGCCTTGTCGATATCGCCAGCCTTGACCGCCTTCTCGATCTGGCTGTTGTAGAAGGTCTCGGTCTCGCTCAGCATGGCCGGAGCTGGCTTGCTGGGGGCCGCCACCACGGCGGTGGTCGCGGCGGTTGCCGCCACGGCAGCGGTGGCTGGCTTGGCCTGACTCATCGCTACCTTGTCTGAATACTCGGGTTTGAACACGGCCTCGAGACCCTGGCCCTTGGCCATGTCGACGGTTTTGATCTGTACCAGGCCCCAGGGCGAATGCGGAATGACGGGATCCGCGATATCCGGCTCGACCGTGTGATTGGCGCGGGCGAAGGCCTTGGCCGGGTGCAGTATGGTGGTGCTGCCCGACAGCTCATCGGCCGGGGCATAGACCACCATGTAGGTCTCGGCGGCCGGGTTGCCCGGCATGCTGCGATCGACGAACACCTTGCCTTCGATTCTGTCGTTGTCGAGCAGGTGGGCCGGCTGGTAGGTGAAGACAGACTTACCCAGCACGCGGGTCACCTTGAACTGGGCATCCAGCATGACCACCTTGGGGATCAGCACCGTCTTGCTCACCTGGGAGGCGAGCGTGATGGCCAGATTGCCGGTATTGGTTGGCAGACGATAGGCGGCAAAGTAGCTCATGCCCTCGTCAAACTGATAACTGGGCTGCTTGCTGTCGATGGCCAGCAGCGTGTCTCCCTCAGGCAGGGCGACATAATTGAATTCGTTGAATCCCTTGCAACAGCTGGTCGCCTGAGCGAGCGCCTGCTTGGCCTCACCGGCATTACTCAGGATGGAGGCGTGCTCCTCTACGGGCACCACCATGCTACCGGAACAACCGGCCAACAGCGCGGTAACTACGGCCGCGATAGACATCTTTACCAGTTTCATTCTTCTTATCTCCATAACCCGGTTGCCAAATCCAGCGAAACAAAACTGCCCCCATAAGGGGGCAGTGACTAACTTAACTGAAGAGGGGGCTTACCACCAAGCTTCTGCTTGTACACCAACCTGATAGGTATCTTTGGAGGTGTTGCCTTCGAACACTTCTTGGTCCTCGGTGTTAGCCAGGTAGGAGGCGAACACACGGATTTCCGGACGGGCCCAGAAGCTGGAACCGGCAGACCAGGCCTGAGCCAGGGTCAGCTTGTAACCGCCGTCCTTGTCAGACGCTGCACCGTTGGTGTAGCTGGTCTTGTCCTTGAACACACCGCCTTCGAAGATGGTCTTGTTGAAGTCATCCCACTTGTACATCGGGCGTACGACGGCAGAGAAGGTCTCGGTCTTGTCGTTGCCATCCCACATCTCGTTGCCTACCCCGTAGACCAGCTGGTGGCCCATCTCCCAGGAGTTACCCATCGGGATGACGCCCCAGTTGATGATACGGTAGCCATCGGCACCGTCTTTGGCTTCGGCACCGTACCAGGAGCCGTCACCGTAGTAGGCCATGGTCTTGGAGTAGCCTTCGGTACCGTACTGCAGCACGGTCTTGTTGAAGCCACCGAAGATGCCTTGGGTCAGCTCGGCAGTCAGCATGACGCCGTCTTTCATGTTGTCGTTGCGCAGATCTTTCTGGGCGTCGGTTTCGTTGACCAGTGCGTAGTCAATACCCACTTCCAGGGAGCCGTCTTGCCACAGCGGGATGCCCGCATAACGCAGATCCAGGGTGTTGACGTTCAAATCTTCATTCTTCTGGTACACGCCCGGGCTGGTCTGGGTGTACTGACCGAACACGTCGGCAGCGCTGCGGTCGTTACGGACCCAAGCGAAGGAGATCTTGCCAGGACCGGCCTGGATGCCTTCGATACCGGCGCCGGCACCGGAGATGTTCCAGTAGTAGAAGTCGGAGATATGGATGTCGTGACGTTGGTAGTAACGCTTACCGGCCCAGAGGGTGGCTTCCGGTGCAAAGCCCAGCAGCCCCTTGGCCTGGACGTTGAACTGACGCAGTGCGAAGTCGGAGTCGCCGCTGCACTGTTTGGCGTCGAAGTTACAAACGGTACCAGTGCCTTCCCAGTCATTTGAACCGTTGGAAGACATGGCAAACATGGAATCTACGTAGAAAGTCTTGCCATCCTTATTGAAGACTTCCTGACCCAATTGCACTTCGCCGTAGGTATCATTTTCGTTACCCAGACGGCCAACCTTGTTGACGTTGTATTTAACCATGTCCCCGTCGCCGGAAACACCAACACCTGAACGGAAGTAGCCGTGGAAATCAACGGCGAAGGCGGCTTGGGAAGCCAGGGCAGCGGTCACTGCTGCTGCAATCGGGAGCCACTTTGCTTTCATTTTCATTTTCCTTATTCCCGCTGGGAGTGTGATCCTGAATATTCAAGTTCTTATCACCGTAAAAACGTTTTGGTGATAACCGGGGTCGATTATAAGTAGCCAATTTCGCGACAAACATGAGCTGATTCACAAAATGGCGACAAATCACCCGCCCTCCCCCCAGGAGGAGAATTGACGCAGCCGCCACCACCAGGAGGGCAATAAAACACCCATAAACAGCCACAACTGAGCAATCAAAAGACAAAGAAAGCGCTTTCAAATATTAATTCGCGATGATGAATAAGTTGTTGAATGCCAACTCCATGGCAAAAACATGACTGAAATCGCTTTCAATGGGGAACTTTTAATTTTCCGGTTTGTCGCTCTCTCGATTAATAACCCGGATGGGAAAGGAAGTTTTATGCCTAGAAAATAACCGGACAAAGTGCAGGATATATTTGAAAAGCCGGTTGGGTGAGTCCCAAAATAACGATCCCCCGCGGCAAGCCAACGGGGGATATTGTGGAAATAGCAAAACCGATAAATTAGAGCTTATATTCCCATGTTTTCAGCCAGGCGAGCGCGGCCACCTCGGGCTCGTCTTCCACCGTCGCGTCTATCTCAAGGCGAGGCACCAGGGCCTCGGCGGCCAGCTCCTGCAGCAGGCCATCCAGCCTGCGACCGGCACCGCAGAAGTGCTCATAGCTGCTATCTCCCATGGCGATCAGGGCGTAGCGCCACCCCTTCATATAAGGGGCGCGATCGGTCAGGGCGCAGGCAAAGGGTTCAAGATTGGGGGGAATATCCCCCTGCCCCGTGGTGGCGGTGATCACCAGGAAGAAGCGGGACGCGTCGATATCGCCGAGCTCAGCCTCTTCGAAGATCTGGCAGACATGGCCGTTGGCCTGCAGGTGATCGCTCAAGGTCTCGGCCACCAGCATGGCCGCGCCGTAGACTGTGCCCACCAGTATGTCTATCTGTGCCATCGGGGGCTCCTTTCACTGCGATGATGAGCCAGGCCTAGGGGGCTGACGTTCAAAATGAGGGGGACGCACGAGGTTGTTAACGGGGTATCTCTTTGAACCATAACCTGTTCCTCTGACGATGTGGCCTACAGCATGCCACAGCCGAGTCAGAGGCAACAGATTATCGAGCGCACTAAACGGCGTAGTCGCTCTCGCTGGCCGGCCAGCCCAGCTTGCCAAACAGAGTCAGTACCTCTGGCCCGAGCGGGGCCTGGATCCGCATCGGCACCTTGAGTACCGGGTGCTCGAAGCTGAGCTTGTGGGCCACCAGCAGCAGGCGCTCACAACCATAATGCTCGCGGAAGAAGCGGTTATGGCGGCCATCACCGTGGGTGGTATCCCCGACGATGGGGTGAAACAGGTGATCCAGATGGCGGCGCAGCTGATGCTTGCGGCCCGTCTTGGGGAAGAGCCGCACCAGGCTGTAGCGACTGGTGGGATGCTTCTTGGAGACCGCATGGGGCAGCTCCACCTGATGCAGGCGACGAAACGCCGTCACCGCCTCCTGGGCCGGGCGATCCGGATTGCTCATGGCATCGGCTATCTTGTCCAGCTGCTCTTTGAGGGGATAGTCGATGAGCCCCTCGTCCGGCGCCCAGCCGCGCACCAGCGCCAGGTACTCTTTCTGCACCCGGCGCGCAGCGAAGGCCTCGGTCAGGGTGCGGGCCACGGCGGGATCCAGCGCAAACAGCAGCACCCCTGAGGTGGGCCTGTCCAATCTGTGTACCGGGTAGACGTGACGCCCCCCGATGAGATCCCGGGTCATCTGCATGGCGAAGCGAGTCTCGGCCTTGTCGAGCCAGCTGCGATGCACCAGCAGACCGGACGGCTTGTTCACCGCCACCAGCCAATCATCCTGATAAAGCAGTGTTAACTTCATGATTGCACCACCAGGATAGCCATAGGCAGCATATTGTGGTCATGGCCGAGACGGGAAAGGCGGTCCATACCGTCAGTCCAGCCTGTTATCTGGCGCTGGGAGGAGGAGATGTGCATCACTGCTCCACTATCTTGCCGGTGAGCAGCAGATCGAAGCGCGCGATGAGGCGCAGCAGCCCTTCCACCTCGGCCCGCTCGTCCTTGTAGACTTCACTCGCCATGGGATAGAGGGACACGCTGGTCGGCAACGGGGCCTGCAGCAACACCAGTTGCTCCATGCGCGGGATCAGCACGAACTGCAGCCACTGATCGAAGCTCAGGGTATCGACGCAAAAGGGCAGCTCGCTTGCCAGCGCCTCGGTACCCGGGTGATCGGCTTGCCAGCGCTCGAGGCGTTGCAGCTCGGCGGTGAGTTCCCCCAGCAGGCCGGCTACCAGCAAATATTGATTCATCTCGTCGTCCTCTCTCATTACCATCACACGGCGCGCCTGGCAGGCGGCGTACTCACCCAGCGGGCTTGTCAAAAAGGGGCGCTACTATACACCGCCCCCCGCATGGCTGCCACGGTGCCGTTACCTTCACGCCACCAGGCGCCATCGCTGGCTATCTGGTGCAGCCTCCTTATAATCGCCGACATCACTCTTTGCCGGATCACCTCATGTCTGCCATCAACACCCTGACCGAATTCCTGACCCAGGCCGATACCCAGTTCCAGCTGTTCGACATGGGCCGCCAGGTGCGCCCCTTGCCAAGCGATCTGTTCGCCCGCATCGAACAGCAGCAAGAGCCCTACCCCTGGCCACTGCAGCAACATGCCTGGCTCGGTGTGCACTTCTTCCAGCCAGCGGAAGCCAAACACTACCTCTGGTTCCTCAAGTTTGCGCTCGATGAGCGCGGCCTGCTGATGGCAGCCGGTCCCAAGCACTTCATGGATCAGGTGGTCGAGACGCTGGGCTTCAAGCTGACCGGCGAGCTGGATGAGGAGAAGGCCGAGCGACTGGCGGACAACCCCTACACCTTCCGCCCCGCCGAAGCCAAGATGGCCAGCCTGCACGCCAAGCTGGCACGTCAGCTGGAGCAGCCACCCTCGGCCTACTATGACGCCCTGGGTCACTATCTGGCGGCGCCAGGGGACGATGGCTGGCAGACGCTGGGATTGCAGGGCTTCGCCGACCTGGCCGAACGTCTGCAGGACGAGCGCAATCTGGCGCTGGTGTGCAAGGCCCTGCCACGGCTGCCGAAAGAGCCCCTCTATGCCCTGTGCCAGAGCCTGGAGAACGCCCCCCTGCCGCCCGCCGTCCAGGGCGCTCTGCTCGAGCGCATCGGCAAGGAGCAAGAGTGCGCCGAGCCCGACCCCGAGACCCTGGCCTACCTGTGCCGGGCACTGGCCTCCTGCAATGGCAACAGCCTGCGCACCAACAAGCTGCTGACCCTGCTGCAAACCCAGCCGAGCCCGGCCCTGCTGCTCGCCATCGCCGGTCGCCTCTGGCCCGATCTCAAATTCCCCCAGCTGCTCAGCCTGTTCCTGGAACAGCTCGCGTTGCAGCCCAGCCAGTTCTTCAATCAGGTGTTTGCCGAGCTGGTGACCCTGCCCGCCATGCGGGATGATATGCTGGCACGATTGCGTGACCCTGAGCGCAGCGACGCGCTCGGTCAGGCCATCGGCCGGCTGTTCGCCTCGGCCTGATCCGAGCCGCTGGCGGCGCCCCCTTGGGCGCGCCGCCAGCGGCCAACACCCAACATTCTCACCTCACAGAAGGAGCCCGTTGATGGGAGAAATGCTCGGAATCTTGTTGCTCATCCTCATCGGTGGGGCCTTCTGGCAGCAGCGCCGCCAGGCGGAGATCGCCTGGCAATACATGCGCCGCTACTGTCAGCATCACGATCTGCAGTTGCTGTCGCTGGCCCGCACCCACAGGGCGCTCGGGCACAAGCCGCTACGCCTGCTCACCTATTACGAGTTCGAGTTTTCCAGCGACGGGGAGAGCCATTATCAGGGCCAGCTCTGCATGCAGGGGCTGCATGTGGCCGGGGTCGAGTTGCCGGCGCATCGTCTGCCCTCATGACGCAGGGCGCAGGCGCAAGGACGGGCAGGCTGGCTATAATTTCCGAAAATCCCTCCAAGGAGAGACGAGATGGAATTGCTGACCCACGACATGCCCGCCCTGTTCGCCCAACTGGGCCTGGCCAATGACGAAATAAGCCTGCACCGTTTCATCCGCGAGCACAGCCTGGACAACCAGACCCTGCTGCCCGAGGCCCACTTCTGGAACCCGGCCCAGGCCGGTTTCCTGCGCGATGCGCTCTGGAATGACTCCGACTGGTCGGAGGCCATCGATCAGCTGGATGTGATGCTGCGCCAGACAAATTGAGAGCCTTCTATCGAGCCTGCTTTCCTGACGGGCAGGCTTTGATTAAGATCCTTGCCTCCACGCCAGCAGCAAGACGCCCCCAGTCAGGTCTCAGTGAGAAGCCCAGATGTCAGCCCAAGAGATCATCCGAATTGCCAACGAACTGAGTGCGAAGGGGATCACCCCCTCCACCGCCATGGTCAAGGCCCGCCTCAGTCACCCCGTGCCCATGGCCGAGCTGCTCAAGGTATTGAGTCAGTGGAAGCAGCAGCCTCACCCGGCCGAGCCCGCCCCCGCCGCCGATCCCGTCGCAGCAACCCAGCCTGAGCCCGTCAGCCTGCAGCAGCTCTGCGATCAGCTCAACCGGCTCGAGCAGAAAGTCGACCGGCTCACCGCCCTGCTGTTGCAGCGACCGGACTAAGGCCGCCATGTACATCCTCGAACTTTGCTTTGAATGCTACCGCGACACCTCCCTCGGCGAGGCGGAGCGGGCCATCGTCAACTATCTGGACATGCTGCGCTATCAGGGCCAGATCCTGGGACGGGAATTTCCCACCAGCATGCAGGATGGCTGCTTCATCAGCCGGGTGGTCTGCCCCGAGCAAGACAGCCTGCACCCGGACAACCAGAGCGAACAGGTCGCCCTGGCCGAGCAGGGCCTGCATCAGGCAGGGTTGCTGGCGCCCAAGCTGCACCTGCAGGGCATGGACTTGCTCTCCGACAGCACGGATCCTTGCGGCCACGGCGGCGAGCGCCCGAGCTGGATGCTGCTCTACACCAGCTTCCTGCACACCTGCTCGCCCCTGCGCTGCGGTGATCACTTCGCCCCCATCCCGCTCTACCGGCTGCCCGCCGTCGCCAACGGCGACCAAAAGCAGATCATCAAGTGGCAGGAAGATTGGGAGGCCTGCGATCAGTTGCAGATGAACGGCTCCATCGCAGAGCACGCGGCGCTCCATGAAATTGGCGAGGTGGGCAGCCGGTTGCAACGTCGTGGCAGCGATCTGGCCAAACGGCTGGAAGCGGGGAGCTGTATCCCGACCTATTACTATCTCTACCGGGTCGGAGGTGTGAATGCGGCGGCCGAGCGGGCGCGGCCCTGCCCCGGCTGTGGCGGCGACTGGGCACTCGAAGCGCCGCTGCACGAGATCTTCGACTTCAAGTGCGATCCCTGCCGGCTGGTCTCCAACCTCTCCTGGGATTTCAAGGATTAAGGCACGGCGTCCTCGGTCATCGTGGCGATATAAAAACGCCTGCAGCCATAGGGCGACGATACAAAAGTGCCTGCAGCCATCGAACGACGATATAAAAAGAAGGGCCTTGCCATCTGGCAAGGCCCTTCTGCTATTGGAGGCTCACTGAGGCAGGGTTTCCAGCCGTGCGAGGAAGGCGGGCAGCGAGGGCGCCAGCACCAACCGGCGGCCTGAGTCCAGCCACTCCAGCCAGATCTGGCCGCTCTCGTTGTCGAGGGATATCAGGGTCATCTCGTTGCGGGTGGTGGCGATAAACAGCGACGGCGCGCGCTTGAGTTTGCGCAGCATCAGCAGATGGCCGATGAGATTTTCCCTGAGCAGGTCCAGATCCGCCTCATTCCACGGCAGTATGAGCTCGATGCGCAGCCCCTTGTACGAGCAAGGGATGGGGCGGCTGAACCAGTGACCGAACAGGGCAAGGGCGGCGGGATGCAGCGTCAGCTCAAGCGCCTCGCTCAAGGCGGTGAAATCCGCAGGCTCGGTGCGCTGCACCGGGCGCCAGGCCACCCGCCCCTCCTTGGGCTCATCCAGCTCACATGGAGAGCGCCAGTCGGCTTCCCATTCGCACAGGGGCAGGCCACGCCGCGCCTCGCCATCGCACTGCCAGCGTAAAAAAAACTGCTCAAGGGCAGACAAGACTTGATCCGACATCGAAATCCCCCACAATAACGGCCCAAAATAACCGCAAGTTCGAATGCAAAATCCGGTTATTGCACCATCAAACAGCTGAGCAGACAAGCATGAGCAAACAAGAGAGATACGCGGGCGCCAGCGCGCTGCAGGGCCTGAGCCTGGGTCAACAGTCGGCCTACATCAGCCAGTACACCCCAGAGTTGTTGCAACCGGTCCCCCGCAGCCTGAACCGTGACGATCTGGGGCTTGGCGAGGCGCTGCCGTTCCAGGGTTGTGACGTCTGGACCCTGTACGAACTCTCCTGGCTCAATGCCAAGGGCAAGCCCGTGGTGGCCGTTGGCGAAGTCTCAGTGCCCGCCACCAGCCCGAATCTCATCGAGTCCAAATCATTCAAGCTCTACCTCAACTCCTTCAACCAGACCCGTGGTGAGTCGCTGGCGGCGGTCCAGGCACTGCTGGTCAAGGATCTGAGTGCCTGCGCCGGCGGCGAGGTGAGCGTCACCCTATTCCCCCTCGACCGGGCCCCTCATCATATTGCGACCCTGCCGGGAGAGTGCATCGATGAGCAGGACATCGAGATTGACGGCTATGAGTTCGACCAGACCCTGCTGCAGGGCGCGGCGGGCACAGAGATAGTGGAAGAGACGCTGCACAGCCATCTGCTCAAATCCAACTGCCTGGTGACCAGCCAGCCGGACTGGGGCTCGCTCGTGATCCATTACCGCGGCCCGCGCCTGGATCGGGAGAAGCTGCTGCGCTATCTCATCTCGTTCCGTCAGCACAACGAGTTCCACGAGCAGTGCATCGAGCGCATCTTCATCGATCTCAAGCACTTCTGTCACCCAAGCGAGCTGACCGTGTATGCCCGCTACACCCGCCGCGGCGGGCTGGACATCAACCCGTTCCGCAGCGACTGGGAACCGGTACCGGCCAACCTGCGCCTTATCCGTCAGTAAACGCGAGAACTGCCGCGAGAAGGGTGCCTTGTGAGCCTCTCATCCATTACGCCATCCGTCAGTTAAGTCTGGACGCACAGGGGTAGGCTTGGATAACATGCCCCTACCTCTGTGTTGTTCTTAATCCAATGAATCAACTGTTTTTTCTGGCAATGATGATGTCCTCCCTGTCGGCTCCGGATCTGGATCTGGCCAAGGAGCAGTTGTCTATCGATCTGCAACAGGCCCAAACCCTGGTGTTAACCGATCCCGTCAGATGCGTGCAGATCACCACAGCATTCCTCGAACGCACAGCCAATAATCCCAAGCAAATCATCAGCAACCGTCAGGAATACGGCTACCGCGAGCCGATCCTGAACTATGGTACCGCGACCCAGGCCACCGGCGCCCACCTGCTCAAGGGGGAGTGCCTGCAGCAACTGGGGCAGTTCAAGGCCGCGCAGGAGTCCCTCGAAGAGGGCATCGCCATGGCCGAGAAAGAACAGCAGTTCGAGCTGCAGGCCCATGGGCTCTACCTCAAGATCCGCAGCAGAAACATGCAGCAGAGATCCCACGGCGCCAGTGCCATCCTGCTCGATGAACTGGACAAGCTGCTGGCCAACCCAAGCCTCAAAGAGAGCCAGCTACAGGTCTACAGCCGCCTGCTGCACATCAACGCCAGCATAGAGTCACAGCAGTTCGATCTGGCCAAACGCCAGCTGACGGAGGTGCATCCCTGGGCGGATCAGGCAAACAATCCCCTGGCCAGGGCCTGGGTCAGTGCCGTGGGTGGGGATCTCTATCATGCGCTCGGCCAGCCCCAGCTCGCCCTTGGCGAATACATAGATGCCCAGCAGCAGGCCAAGGGGCTGCAAGATCCGCTGTTCCTCGGCCTGCTGTCAAACCAGATGGTCAACCTCTATCAGGAGGAGCAAGAGCCACAGAAAGCGCTGCAATACGCCAACGAGGCCGCCAACTACTTCCACGCCCTCGGCAACCCCTCCCTGCTGAGCGACGCACTCATCGTGCTGGCCCGTCTCAACCGGGATCAGGGGGAGATGAACATGGCGCTGGTCTACTTCTTCAATGCCCTGGACCTGCTCGACGAGGGCAACAACCGCACCCGGATAGCCCACCTCAAGTTCGAGATAGGCAAAACCTATTTGCAGACCGGCAACCTGAGCCTGGCCCGCAACTACCTCAACGCGGCACGCCAGTCCCACGAACTCGGCAATGACAAGGAGTCGCTGATCGACACCTTGCTGCTGCTCGGCGAGCTGCATCTCAAGCAGCAGGAGGCGGGGATTGCCATCTTGCAGCTGGAGAATGCCCTGACCCTGGCCAACCGGCTCGGTGACATCCGCCGTCAGTTCGAGATCTTCCGCCTGCTCTCCATCGCCTATGAGCAGAAGGGTTACCTGAGGCAAGCCCTCGACAGTTACAAGAACTTCCACCAGCGCAGTGAACTGGTGCGCCAGCAGCAGCTGGATCTGGAGCAGGAAGCGGTCCGTGACAACTATGCCCAGGTGGAGCAGGCTCAGCAGGTCAAGGAGCTGGAGCAGAAGCTCGACATCAGCCAGCACCAGCAGGAGCGCTATCTCTGGTCCAGCGTCAGTACCGGTCTGCTGCTTGCACTCTTCATCTATCTGTTCTTCACCCTCTGGCTCAAGCTGAGAGTCGCCCGTCTGAGTGCCAAGCAGCTGAGAGAGGCCCTGCTCATCGAGCCACGCAGCGGCCTGGCCAACTGGCAGAGGTTGATGAGCCGCTGGCCCAGAGAGATGGCCAAGCGCCAGCAAAAATCCGAGCGCTGGTACTTGAGCGATCGCACCGACGGCGAGTTCGACGACAAGTTGCACTATCTGCTGTTCCGGGTGCCTTTCCTGGTCAACAGCCTGGAACAACACGGTTATCAGGTCAGCCGCGAGATAGAGCAGGCCTTTGGCACTTACATCAACCAGCTGACCCCCCAAGATGGGCGCATCTATGATCTGCGCGAAGGTCACCTGCTCTATGTGGTGCCACAGCGCCACGTCGCCCAGCTGCATCAGCTGGCGCAGGAGCTGCTCGATACCCTGGCCGCCTTCCCCTGCGAATACGCCCTGGACCGGCACATCAGCCTCGGCATCGTCAGCCACCCCTTCCTGCCAAAAGCGGCGACGGCGCTCGACCATCACGGCCTGTTCGACCTCTGCTATCTCGCACTGTCAGGGGCCATGCAACTCAGTGAAAAACACCAGCAAAGTGTTTGGTTGGAGCTGGCCGCCATCGATTGCCAGCAGGCCGCATTTTTTAATGGCGATGTGTGGCAATGCTGCTTGATGGCAATTGACAAGGGACTGGTAAAAGTAAATTCTTCTCATGAAAAGCAATGGGTTAATTGGCTTGCACTTTCACGGACGAAAGCGCCGGATAATCCGTGACAACGAGGTACTCAACGGGGTCTTTCATTGGCTTACTGTTGCTGGACGATACAAAAACGATAATGACAACAGGGCGACCTGAACAATGAATGACATCGCTGCCGTAACAGGACAACTGGCAAGACTCAGGGAATCCCTCCAGCAGAAACAGCAGGAGCTCGATGGCATTGCTAGCTTCTCCGATGCCGAACGCACCCGCAGCATCCAGTTTATCGGCAAGCTGATGCAGGCCTGTCGTGGTCACGACCGGGAACTGGACAGCCGACTCGCCAAGCTCAAGCAAAAACTCGATGGCAATCCCCCGCTCTCGTCCCTCGACGGCGATCTGGCCGCCATCGAGAAGCTGTTGCAGCAACATGGCAACGCATTGGAGGAGTCCATCAGCCTGACCCGGGCCGCCATCGATCTCGGCAGCAAACAGCTCAAGACCCTCAAGGGCTTCCCGGAAGAGACCCGTCGCTCGCTGAAAGAATTTCTGGCAAGCCCCGAAGGCTATGGCATAGGCGATCACCAGAAGAAGGTGATCCGCTTGCTGGAGTTCTACCAGCAGGCCATCAAGATCCAGCTGCTGCCCCGTCAGCCACTGCTGGCGCCGGCCCAGGAGATCGCCACCGAGCTCTCCACCCCGGGCCCGGCCGATCCGTTCGATGTCAAAGCCCATGCCCAGATCGCCGACGAGTTGCAGCGCCTCATCACAGAGCTCGATTTCGCCGGCGCCGTCGGCGAGAGCCTGGCGGACATTCGTCGCCAGTTACTGGGTGGCATCACGCCGCCGCTGCTGGCCGAGATCTGCCTGCAGATCATCGAGCTCATCATCGAAGGCACCCGGGAGGAGCGCAAATCATCCCAGGCCTTCCTCAGCAGCCTCAACGAGAGCCTCTCCGCCGTCCATTTCAACTTTACCGAATCCCTGGACGAGGGCCGGGCGCTGCAAAATGCCACTGCGCTCAGCGGCCAGGCACTGGAGCGGGAGCTGGTGGCCATCGACCACACCCTGACCCGGCATGACTCCCCGCAGGCGCTAAAGGGGGCCATCAGCGGCCACCTGGATGCGATTCGCCGCCTGCAGCAGGAGCGGGATACCATGGCTGGTCGTGAGCGCCACCTGCTCACTCACCTCTCGAACATGGAGGCCAAGCTGCGGCTGATGAAGGAGGAGACCGCCGAGTACAAGAAGCGGCTCACCATTCAAAAGCACAAGCTGTTCCTCGACAGCCTGACCCAGGTGCACAACCGGGCCGCCCTCGACGAGCGGCTGGAGCTCGAATACAAGCGCTGGCTGCGCTACCAGACCCCGTTGTGTCTGGCCATCATCGACATAGATCACTTCAAGAACATCAACGACAACTACGGCCACATGGCCGGTGACAAGGCGTTGAAAGTGGTCGCCAAGGCGCTGCAGAGCGCCCTGCGTGACACCGATTTCATCGCCCGCTTCGGCGGGGAAGAGTTCGTAGTGCTGTTGCCCAACATCAACCCGGACAAGTACCAGAAACCGCTGGAGAACCTGCGCCAGACCATCAAGAGCATCCCGTTCCGATTCAGGGATGCCAGGGTCGAGATCACCATCTCCATCGGTGCCACCCTGTTTAGGGAAGGAGATCACACCACGGATGCGTTCGAGCGCGCCGACAAGGCGCTCTACAGCTCCAAGCACTCAGGTCGGGATCAGGTCAATCTGGCCTGAATCCGGCCTGACCAGCGGCGAAAAAACGCGCAAACGCACTCTTCCCCTATTCCCCTGCCCCACCGCTTGCCTCTACTATCGAATGCGAGGGATGCCATGGCATCCCGTTTTCTCCCCAGGGAAAGCACAACGATAACAAGACGAGTGAAGGGGAACGTATGATTACGCACATCAATCCTGTCGGCAGCATGGACTTGCTGTCCCAACTCGAGGTGGATCGCCTCAAGCAGACCGCCTCCAGCGATATCTATCAACTGTTTCGCAACTGCTCGCTGGCAGTGCTCAACTCCGGCAGTCACACCGACAGCTCCAAAGAGATACTGGAGCGCTTCAAATCCTTCGATATTCACGTGATCCGGCGCGAACGCGGGGTCAAGCTCGAGCTGTTCAATGCCCCCGAGCATGCCTTCGTCGATGGCGAGATCATCCGTGGCATCCAGGAGCATCTGTTCTCCGTGTTGCGAGACATCCTCTATGTCTCGGCCCAGCTGGAATCCAATAGCCGGGTCAACCTGACCAACGCGACCCACATCTCCAACCTGGTGTTCGCCATTTTGCGCAACGCCAAGGCGATCCTGCCAGGTGCGGATCCCAATCTGGTGGTCTGCTGGGGCGGTCACTCCATCAATGAGGTGGAGTACCAGTACACCCGCGCGGTAGGCAGCGAGCTGGGACTGCGGGAACTCAATATCTGTACCGGCTGCGGACCGGGCGCCATGGAGGGCCCCATGAAGGGCGCCGCCGTCGGCCACGCCAAGCAGCGGGTGCGCAACGGTCGCTACATAGGCCTGACCGAGCCCTCCATCATAGCCGCCGAGCCGCCCAACCCCATCGTCAACGAGCTGGTGATCCTGCCGGACATCGAGAAGCGGCTGGAGGCCTTCGTGCGCCTCGGCCACGGCATAATCATCTTCCCGGGTGGGGTCGGCACCGCCGAGGAGCTGCTCTACCTGCTCGGCATCATGATGCACCCGGCCAACGAGCGCCAACCCATCCCCATAGTGCTGACCGGGCCCAAGGAGAGCGCCGACTACTTCCGCGCCATCGACGACTTCGTCAAGGCGACCCTGGGAGAGCCGGCCACCAGCCTCTATCGCATCGTCATCGGGGATGCCCCCGAGGTGGCCCGGGTCATGAAGGAGGCCATGCCGAAGATCCGCGAATACCGTAAATCCGTCGGCGATGCCTACTCCTTCAACTGGTCCCTGCGCATTGAGCCGGAATTCCAGCTGCCGTTCGAGCCGGATCACGCCAGCATGGCGAGCCTGGATCTGCACCGCAACCAGCCGCCCCAGCTGCTGGCGGCCAACCTGCGCCGTGCCTTCTCCGGTATCGTCGCGGGCAACGTGAAGGAAGGGGGCATTCGCGCCATCGAGAAGAAGGGCCCATTCAAGCTGCACGGCGACAAGGAGCTGATGCACCTGATGGACAGGCTGCTGGAGAGCTTCGTCAGACAACAACGGATGAAGCTGCCCGGCAGCCAGTACATTCCCTGCTATGAAATCGTGAAGTAAAGCGCAATTAGGCAACGCACTGTTGTTGCGAGGAAGGGGGCTCAAAGCCCCCTTCTGCATTTGGCCGGCACGCGGCTGAACAGATCGGCATGACTCAGTCCAGTCTTCCACCTTGCGAATACCCACATACCCCGCGGGTTTGGGGTTAGCATGCCTCCCCATGCTTGTTACAATGGGTCGTCCCGACTGCCAAGAGTGCCCCATGTCAAACCTCAGGCCACACCTGCTTATCATCGATGCCCTCAACCTCATCCGCCGCCTGCACGCGGTGCAGGCCCAGCAGGCATTGACCCCGGCCCAGGCGCTGGTCGCCACCCGGGCCAACCTCATCAACACCAGCAAGAAGCTGCTCGCCGCCAGCGAGCCGACCCACGCCATCGCGGTCTTCGACGGTGAGATACACAGCTGGCGCAAGGAGGTCTACCCGGCCTACAAGGAGGGACGTACCCCCATGCCAGAGGAGCTGAGGGAAGGACTGGCCGAGTTGCAGGATGCCTTCTGGGAGTGCGGCGTCGATGCCCTGCTCTCCCAGACCGACGAGGCGGACGATCTTGTCGCCACCCTGGCCTGCGGCATGGCCAAACATGGCCACCAGAGCACCATCATCTCCACCGACAAGGGGTTCTGCCAGCTCCTCTGCCCGCAGATCCAGGTACGGGACTATTTCAACAAGCGCTGGCTGGATACGGCCTTCGTTCAGCAGCAATACGGCGTCACCCCGGAACAGTTGGTGGACTTCTGGGCCCTGACCGGCATCGGCGGCTCCAACATCAAGGGCGTGCCGGGCATAGGCCCCAAAACGGCCACTGCGCTCTTGCTGCAATACGGCAGCCTAGCGGCCCTGCTCAGCGCCTGTCAGCAGGAAGAGGCCGGCAAGCCTCTGCTCAAGCTGCGCCAACATCAGGACGATGCCCTGCTGGCCCAACGGCTGGTTCGGTTGCAGCGAGACATCCCCCTTGGCTTCAACCTGAGGGATATTCGTTACCCGCCCCAGCCAGACTCCGCCGAGTAATTCTGTCGCCCAGCACAACCTCCATCTGACAGGCACCTTTCTGTTGAGATAAATGGGAATTATGTAAAGAAACATGGAGAAAGTGGTGCAAAAATGGTATAAAACCGCCGAATCCTCCCCCTCTGTTCCCTAGAAGTGGATACCGCTCATGTCAAAAAGAAGAATTACCGTTATTCCGGGCGACGGCATTGGCCCCAGCATCATCGAATCCGCCATCCAGATCCTGACCCACGCCGGCTGCGACTTTGACTACGAGTATGCCGACGCCGGTCTGGTCGCGCTGGAGAAGCATGGCGAGCTGCTGCCCCAGGCCACGCTGGACCTGATTGAGAAGAACAAGGTCAGCCTGAAAGGCCCGCTCACTACCCCGGTCGGCGGTGGCTTCACCTCCATCAACGTCTCCCTGCGCAAGAAGTTCAATCTCTACGCCAACGTACGCCCTGTCATCTCCTTCAAGGGCACCAAGAGCCGTTACGACAACATCGATATCATCACGGTGCGTGAAAACACCGAAGGCATGTACTCGGGTGCGGGTCAGAAGCGCAGCAGCGACAACCAGAGCGCCGAGGCGATGAGCATCATCACCCGCGACGGGGCCGAGCGCATCGTCACCTTCGCCTTCGAACTGGCTCGCCAGGAAGGGCGCAAGAAGGTCACCATCATCCACAAGGCGAACATCCTCAAATCCACCTCGGGCCTGTTCCTGGAAGTGGCGCGAGAAGTGGCCGCCCGCTACCCGGACATCCAGAACGAAGAGATGATCGTCGACGCCGCCTGCATGAACCTGGTGATGTACCCGGAGCGGTTCGATGTCATGGTCACCACCAACCTGTTCGGCGACATCCTCTCGGATCTGTGCGCCGGTCTGGTGGGCGGTCTGGGCATGGCTCCTGGCGCCAACATAGGTGAGGGTGCCGCTATCTTCGAAGCGGTGCACGGCTCGGCACCGGACATCGCAGGCAAGAACATCGCCAACCCCACCTCGGTGATCCTCGCCTCCATCCAGATGCTGGAATACCTGGGGATGCAGGACAAGGCCGAGCGCATCCGTGAAGCCGTACGAGCGACCATAGAGTCAGGCGATCGGGTGACCCGGGATTTGGGTGGCACCGCCTCTACCAGCGAATTCACCCAGGCCATCATAGACCGGCTGTAATTGCTGCTAACTATATGATCTAAAAAGGGAGCTTCGGCTCCCTTTGTTTTATACCGGATCCCCCTACCCCCCTCTGCAGATGGCTACTATGTTCAAAGGGAGGATAAGGAGATCCACTATGCGTGCTACCTTGATCTTGCTGTTTTTCAGCAGCACCGCCATGGCCCTGGACAGGCCCATCGACAACGCCTGGTTGACACCGCCGCCCCAGAGCGCGCAGCCCGCCAAGCAGGTGTGGCAATCCAATATCGATACCAATGACCTGCTCAAGGCGCCCAAACCGCTCTCCTTTGGCGTGGATGTGGTCACCGACAGCAACGGCAGTCGCAGCGTCACCCCCTACCAGAAGCTGAACCTCACCGCCGAGAAGAGCGTCACCCTCTCCTTCGAAAAACAGAAACCCAGGATCAAGTTCAACATCAGCGGCATCAATACCGCGGTCAAGTTGAGAGGCGACGGGGTCAAGATGCAGTTCAACCCGAGCGACAAGACCATTCCCCTGCAAGTGGAGCTCAAGGTCACGGATGACGAGTCCATGATGCGCGTCGACTACCGCTTCTGAGGGCGCCAGATAGCAAAAGACCGGACGATCTGACTCGTCCGGTCTTTTTATTGCCCCATGGCGAGGCAGGCTCGCGTTACGCCTTCAGGCTCCACAAGGAACTGTCGTAGACGAGCGCTTTACTCTGCGAGTTACGCCTTGGGCTCCTGCTTGGAGACCCAGTCTACTGCTGTAGACGTGCACCTTGCTCTGCTAATTATGCCTTGGCTCCAGCTTGGAAACCCAGTCTACTGCTGTAGACGTGCGCCTTGCTCCGCTCGTTACGCCTTGGGCTCCAGCTTGGAGACCCAGTACTTGTTGTACACATGTACCGTGATCTCTTCGCGATCGTGATAGAGCTGCTTGGCCTGGATGACGAAGGCGTTGTCGACCTCCTTGAGCAGGCCGCGCAACACCTCAATGTTGTGCACCGCCTCGGCGTAGCGCTTCTTCATCGGCAGCTTGAGGTTGAACACGGCCTCCTGACAATCGTTCTCACGGAACCAGTCGGCGACCATGTGGGTCACCCGCGCCGGCTTGTCCACCATGTCGCACACCAGCCAGTAGATGTTCTTCTTGCCCGGCCGCCAGACGAAACCGTCGTCGCGAATGTGTTTGACCTGACCGGTATCCATCAGGGACTGGGCCATGGAGCCATTGTCCACCGCGGTCACCATCATGCCACGGCGCACCAGCTGATAGGTCCAGCCACCTGGGCAGGCGCCCAGATCCACGGCCTTCATGCCGGAGGTGAGGCGCACGTCCCACTCTTCCTTCGGCACGAACACGTAGAACGCCTCTTCCAGCTTGAGGCTGGAGCGGCTCGGCGCATCCGCCGGGCAGCGCAGACGCGGGATGCCCATGTGGAACTCTGAGTTGTTGAACGAGTAGGAATAGCCCAGCAACAGGTGATCGTTGGCCATGAAGAAGGCGTGGAACACGGGGCGGTGCGGCGTCTCCTTCTTGGTCAGGATATCCTTACCACGCAGCGCCTGGCGCAGGGGCACGGTGAACTTGCGGCAGAAGGCCGACAGCTCTTTCGCCTCGTTGGTATCGGCGGTTTCCACCCGCAGATCGCCGCAGATGGCATAGCCCTGGGCCGCCTCTATGATGGGGGAAACCCGATCCGAGAGATCCAGATCCTTGAGCTCATGGGTCACCACCAGCATCTGGCGGATGAAGATGAGCTCGCGGAACGGCAACTTGCGAGCCAGCAGATCCGCCTGCTCCTCGTCATACAACTCGAAGATCACATAACCGCTGTCGTCCTTGACCCGGGCGAAACCGTAGCACTGCATGTTGCTGGCTCGTTCGGTGATCTCTGCCGCCGCCTCTTTCTCAAAACCCGGGCGGCAATACAGCAGCAGATTATTCATTCTTTCCTCCAAGACGACAGCCAGCCCATATCAGAGCCGCCCATCCCAACATAAAACAGAGGCCACCGGCCGGGGTGATGAGCCCCAGCCCCTTGCTGCCAAGCAGCACCATGGCATAAATACTGCCGGAGAATCCCAGGATCCCCAGCACAAATGCAATGCCAGCGAAGGTGATGACCTTGCTGCGCACGCCGCACCAACCCAGGATCAGCAGGGCCAGTGCGTGAAAAAATTGATATTGCACGGCGGTGTGAAACGCCGCCAGGCGCTCGGGACTGATCTCGGTCGCCGCCAGTCCATGAGCCCCATAGGCTCCCAGCATGGTGGCCGTCAGACCAAACAGACCTGCCAGCACCAGCCAGTGTCGCTGGATATGCATCCCTCTCTCCTTGTTTTTCTGCTCGCCGCCGTCAGCCCGACACTCGGGTAGCCGCGATGAACGCTCTTATCCTACCCGCCGCCTGCTGCAGGTTCTCCTGCTCGCTCACACAGCTCGCCTTTCTCGGCTTGAAGCCATGATCACCATCGGTCAGCCAGTGGACCGATACAGCAGGTGAGAAGGGGAAATCGGCCAGTTCGGCGCGGCTGCCGAAGGTGTCACGCTCCCCTTGCAGCAGCAGGGTCGGCGTCTTTATTTGCTTGAGCACCTCGCCCCGCCAGCGGTCGGGCTTGGCCGGGGGGTGGAAAGGATACCCGAGAATGAGCAATCCTGCAGCATTCATCTCGTCCTCGCCGTCCTGATAGAGCTCGGCAGCCATGCGCCCCCCCATGGACTTGCCCGCCAGAAACAATCCGGGGTGGGCAAACACCCGCACCATCTCGCGCCAGTGGGCGAGCAACACGGGCTGCCTGTCCGGCGGGCGACGCTTGCCATCCTGGGCACGCTTGCTCATGTAGGGGAAGTTGAAGCGCACCACCTCGATCTGGGGCCCCGCCAGCAGGGCCGAGAGCCGGGAGAGGAACTCATGCTCCATGCCGGCACCGGCGCCGTGGGCCAGCAGAATGCGAACGGGGGCGTCGCTCGCCCCCTCTTTGATCACATCGAATGCCTCAGCCATCGGCGAGTCGGGCCCGGCGACGGGCCTCCTCCTGCTCCACCAGCTCCAGCATCCAGTCGCGGAAGGCGACGATTTTGCCCTGATCGGACTGCTGCTCCTGGCACACCAGGTAAAAGGCGTTCTTGCTGACCAGCACCTGCTCGAACGGGCAGATGAGGCGCCCCGCCTCGATTTCGGGCTGGGCCAACACGCTGTGGCCTAGCGCCACCCCCTGACCGTGGATCGCCGCCTGGATCACCATGGTCGAGTGGCTGAAGATGGGCCCCTGATTAACGTTCGGCGCGTCTATGTCGAGCTGGCGGAACCAGGCCTTCCAGTCGCGACGGGAGGTGTCGTGCAGCAGGGTGTGGCGGGTCAGATCGTCCGGGGTGCGCAGAGGCTTGGGGCCGGTCAGCAGCAAGGGGGAGCAGACCGGGATCAGGTACTCGGTGTGCAGCTTGTCACAGCGAAGCCCGGGCCAGTTGCCACGGCCGTAATAGATGGCCACATCCACGTCGTCGGTCAGCGACCCCTCGTCCATGTCCACCGCCTTGATCCGGACGTCTATGTCCGGGTGACGCTCGCTGAACTTCACCAGCCGCGGCACCAGCCACTGGATGGCGAAACTCGGCTGCAGGCTGACAGTGAGCGCACCCTTGGCGCTGCGGGCCAGCAGCTTGTCGGTGGCCTCGGAGATGGAGGCGAAGATGTCCTTGATGTCGAGGAAGTAGCTCTGCCCCTCCTCGGTCAGCAGCAGGGAACGGTTCTTGCGGCGAAACAACTTGATGCCGAGATACTCTTCCAGCGCCTTGATCTGGTGGCTGATGGCGGCCTGGGTCACGAACAGCTCTTCCGCTGCCCGGGTAAAGCTTAAGTGACGAGCCGCGGCTTCAAACGCTTTCAGTGCATTGAGCGGAGGTAAACGACGAGACATGGGATCGGCCGACGATGAATTTTTCTAATGGGGCGCATTATAAATTGTCGGTTGCGGGCCGACCAGTGAATAAACATAATTCGCCACGCAATCCGTTGTCATATGGCTCACATTCTTTCTTCCATGTTGGTTTACATGTGGTTTTTGTGAGTGGGCCGACAAAGATTGTGGTGTTGTGTTTCTTCCTCTGCGGGAAGAAGGGGCTAAATCGGACCGATTTAACCCAGTCTGTCATCTGAATGTGTTTGGCGCCTCCGGTTGGATGGCGCCTTTTTTCTTATCCCTACACCTTGAACTGCCCCACCAGCTGCTGCTGCTTGTCTGCCAGTTGCGCCAACTCGCGTCCGTTGTCGGCCGAGGTGGCCGCCTCGGCCCTGATGGTGTGACTCACGTCGCGGATGTTGCTGACGTTACGGTTGATCTCGTCCGCCACCCCGCTCTGCTCCTGGGCCGCCCGGGCGATCTGCTCGTTCATCTGATGGATGGTGGCGACCGCATGGATGATCTGCTCCAGCACGCTCACCGACAGCTCCACCTTGGTCAGCGTCACGTCCGCCTGGCTGTGGCCCGTCATGATCGCCTTGACCACGGCCTCGGTCCCCGACTGCAACTGACTGATCAGATTCTGGATTTCGACGATGGCATTCTGGGTGCGCCCCGCCAGGTTGCGCACCTCGTCCGCCACCACGGCGAAGCCGCGGCCCTGCTCCCCGGCCCGCGCCGCCTCGATGGCGGCATTGAGGGCCAGCAAGTTGGTCTGCTCGGCGATGCCCTGAATGACGGCCAAAATGTCGTTGATGTTGTCGCTGTTGGCAGCCAATCGCTCCACCACCGGCTTGGCATCGCTTATCACAGTCATCAGTCTGGACATGGCCTGCTGGGTATCCGCCACCACGGCCTTGCCCTCCTGGGCCGCCGTATCGGCCTGATTGGCCGCGTTCACCGCCGAGCTGGCATTGCCCGCCACCTGCAAGGCTGTAGCGCTCAGTTCCTCGAACGCGGTCGCCACCAGATCCACCTCCTGATACTGGGCCTGCATGCCGCTGCTGGTGCGCTCGGCCCCTTGGGCCGCCTGGGCCGCGCTGGCCCGGGTGCCGGCGACGGTGTCGATCACCTGGCTGATGGTGGTCTGCAGCTTGTCCAGGAAGTTGTTGAACCACTTGGCCAGCTCGCCTATTTCGTCGTCCCGCTGCAAATGGATGCGCTGGGTCAGGTCTCCCTCACCGCTGGCGATGTCCTTGAGACGGGCCACCACTGTGCGAATAGGCGCGACGATACGCTGGGCCATCAGCCAGATGCAGAGCAGGGCCAGGAGGGAGATGACACCGCCGATAAGCAGTTGTGAGGCCACGCTGCGATCGGACTGACTCTCGAGATCCCCCTGCAGCTGCAAGGCAGAGGAGAGCACCACGGCGCGGGGCAGTTCGATATAGATGCCCCATTTGCGATCCGTGCCACGCATGCGCACCGGCACGAAGGTCTGCAGCAGGGCGCCATCCGGGCTCCAGCGAGTGACGAGATCCCCCTTGGCGAGCCAGCCATTCAGATCCGATACCAGACCCTGCTCCTGCTGGCTCAGGGTATTGCCAAGCTGCACCTTGAACCCTTCCACGCCGGCCACCCGGCCCTCGTGACTGAGCAGCAGCACCTTGCCCTGACCGTTATAGAGGGTCTTGTCCATCTCCTCCACCAGGCTCTGCAATGTGGTCAGCGAGATGTCGACCCCCACCATGCCGAGCAAGGTGCCCTGATCCAGCAGGGGGGCCGTCACCGAGGTCATCAACACCTGCTCGCTTCCCACCTCGTCGAGATAGGGTTCTAGCAGGCAGAGGGCCCGGCTCTGAATGCTGCAGCTATACCAGAAGTTCTCCACCCCGCCGTTGGCGGTCGGGCTCTTGTCCGCCAGCATGGCTTCGTTCATCACCTCCAGCGACACCTTGCCATCGACCCTGGCCCAGTAACTGGAGAAGCGACCCTTGTCGTTGGCACCGAGGGCGGTCGAGCCCTGGTAGTTTTCGTCTTCACCATCGAGCTGATTGGGCTCAAACACCGCATAGACACCGAGCAAGTTTGCAGAGGATTCTGCCGCATCTTGCAACTGCTGGTTGACGGCGCCGCGCAATGCCTCGGAATGGACGAAATTATCCGCTGCATTCTTGCGCTGGAACAGAATACTCTCTGCCAGCAGAGTAGCGCGGAAATAGGCCTCGTCGAGGTAGCTGGTCACTCTGGCGGCCTGGGTGGCCCCCATGGCTTGCATCCAGTTTTCTGCCGCGTGCTGCGCCTCCAATGTGGTGGAGGTGAGCACCTGCTCCTGCATACGGGCCGCGTTGAAGAGGGATGAGGCGACCAGTGCGGCGGCACTGGCCAGGAGGCAACAACCGGCGATCAGGGTGATCCGTCCCTGAACAGAAAGAGAACTCATGCATGATTTCCTAACTTCTACAGATGTAACCACTGTATCGGATTTGGAAACAGAAACTTAACTAAATCAGCTCAGATCCAGGCTAAGTTGATTGATCTCGCCGGCACTCGGCAGCCCCACCACCAGACCGAGCAGGCGAATGGGTTTTCCTTGAGCCCGTTGCAGCCCTTCGTGCAACAGATCGTGGAAGCGGGCGGCCTGATAACTGCCCTTGCGATAGACTGTGGTCTGCTGAAAATCGGCGAACTTCAGCTTGATCCCCTGCCCCATCAGCATCTCGGCGGGGCAGGCCTTGGCAAAGCGCAGCTCCAGCTCCGGGATGAGCCGGCTCAGCACGGCCCAGCAGGCATCCTCGTCCAGCACGTCGCTGCTAAGGGTGGTCTCCACCCCGACGCTCTTGCGTACCCTGTGAGCCTGCACCGGCTGATCGTCATGACCCCAGATGCGGCCCGTCAGCATCTCCCCCAGCTTGCCGAAGCGGGCGACCAGCTCTTCATTGCTCATGGCTCTGGCGTCCTCGCAGGAGTAGAGCCCCTGGGACTCCAGCCGATCGGCGGTCTTGCGGCCGATGCCGGGCAGCTTGCCAAGGGGCAGCTGGCGCACAAACTCATCCACCTCCTGCGGTATTATCACGAACAGGCCGTCCGGTTTGCGCTGCTCGGAGGCGAGCTTGGCCAGAAACTTGTTCGGCGCCACCCCGGCGGAGGCGGTCAGCCCAAGCTCGGCGGCGATGGCTGCGCGGATCTCGGCCGCCATCCGGGTCGCGCTGCCGCCGCAGTGGGGGCTGTCGGTCACATCCAGGTAGGCTTCGTCGAGGGAGAGGGGCTCCACCAGTTCGGTGTAGCGCAGGAAGATGGCGCGCAGCTGGCGGGAGACTTCCTTGTAGACCGCCATTCGCCCCGGCAGCAGCACCAGCGGCGGGCAGAGCTTCATGGCCAGGCCGCTCGGCATGGCGGAGCGCACCCCGAAGCGGCGCGCCACATAGTTGCAGGTGGAGATGACGCCGCGCCGATCGGAGGAGCCACCGATGGCGAGCGGCACCTCCTTCAAGGCCGGGTTGTCCCGCATCTCCACCGCGGCGAAGAAGCAGTCCATGTCGATGTGAATGATCTTGCGCATACCACTGTATAAATAGACAGGAAACATCTCCATGCTACCCCAGCCCTGCTATTTCTGCCAGTCACGGGGGCACGGGAGGGATATAGACTGCTAAGGCACCATCCCTATGAGACTCAAGGAGGAGGAAGGATGAAAGCAATCTGGCTGGGGCTCTGCCTGTTGCCGCTCACGGGAATGAGCAAGGATTACCCGACCGCCGAGTGCAGCTGGCTGTTCGATCGTATCGAGATACTGGAAAAAGCCATAGTACAGGGGGACGAGCTGGGAACCCGGGAGGAGCTGGCGCGCCGCAAGGATGAGTTTCGTAAAAAATCCTGCCAGCAATACGACTACTGAGGCCATAAAAAAGCGAGCCGACCCTTGATTCAACACATGGGTCGGCTCGCTTGCATCGGGTATGACGCAGGATCAGATGATGCGATTATCGGTCAGCATCTTGCGACGGGCCTCTTCCTTGGCCATCTTCTTCTTGCGGTTATCGCAGGGTTCCGGGCAATCACACTCCTTTTCGATCCCTATGGTGCCGAGGCCCCCACAGGAGCCGGAGATGGTCTTCTTCTGGAAGATGTAGCCGATGGCCATGGCCATCACCACCGCCAGAAACACCCCGAAGGTAATCAGAAAAATCTGCATGTTATCAACCCTTACTGTTTAACCCGAGACGGCTCATGGAAGCCAAGGCAGCTGTGCCCGACCTGACGACCACCATCTCTTACTTTTTCACTAAAAATGGCTTGAAGGCATCCGAGTACGCCTCTTCGAAGCCATCATCCGTCTTGGTGATGATGAAAATAGCGATGCCCCGCTCCTTGGCATAGGCCAGGCTCTTCTCTGGTCCCATCACCATGAACACGGTCGCCAACCCGTCTGCTGTCATGCAGGAGGGGTTGATCACGGTCACCGACACCAGGCGATGCTGGATGGGCTTGCCCGTCACCGGATCTATGGTGTGGGAGAAGCGCTTGCCATCCATCTCGTAGTAGTTGCGATACTCGCCCGAGGTGGCGACGCCATTGTCCCCCGGCAGTATCACCTCCTGCACCGAGCCGGCATTGGCGGTCGGCTTCTCGATGGCGACCCGCCAGGGGTGGCCCTTGCCGTTGACGCCGTTGATGCGCAGCTCACCGCCGATCTCCACCAGATAGTTGCGCGAGCCCAGGGATTCCAGGTACTCGGCCACCTTGTCCACCCCAAAGCCCTTGGCGATGGCGGAGAGATCCACGTAGAGATCCGGGATGTCTTTTTGCAGGGTATCCGCGTCAGCTGAGGTCACCACATGCAGGTTGCCGAGCCCGGTCTTCTGGCGAGTCTGATTGATCAACTCATCGGACGGCACCTTGGTCGGCTTGGCATCCGGACCAAAGCCCCACAGATTGACCAGGGGACCCACGGTCACGTCCAGCGCGCCACGGCTCTCGCGGCCAATGTGAATGGCCTCGGTCACCACCCGCGCGGTATCGCGGGAGACCACCACAGGGGTGTTGCCCTTGTGCTGGTTGAAGCGTGACAGCTCGGAATCGGGTCTGTAGGTAGACATCTGATCGTTGACCCGCTCCAGCAGGACATCGACCTCCGCTTGCAACTTGGCCGCATCCTTGACGGCACCGTCCGCCACCTTGATGGAGTAATAGGTACCCATGGTGCTACCGGTGATGTGGATCTCCGGTTTGGATTGGACCGTTTCCTGACCGCACCCAGTCATGAAAAAGGCTAGCCCGAAGGCTAGCCAGGTCTTTACAACACTGTGCATGGATTAACCACCAAAGTCATCCAACAGGATGTTTTCATCTTCAACACCGAGGTTTTTCAGCATGTTGATGACTGCGGCGTTCATGACGGGAGGCCCGCACATGTAGAACTCGCAATCTTCCGGTGCCTCATGGTTCTTGAGGTAATTCTCGAACAAGACGTTGTGGATGAAGCCAGTATAGCCATCCCAGTTGTCTTCCGGTTGCGGATCCGACAGAGCGACGTGCCACTGGAAGTTGTCGTTCTCGGCGGCCAGCATGTCGAAGTCTTCGACATAGAACATCTCGCGCTTGGAACGGGCACCGTACCAGAAGCTCATCTTGCGCTTGGTCTTCAGGCGACGCAGCTGATCGAAGATGTGGGAACGCATCGGCGCCATGCCAGCACCACCACCGATGAACACCATTTCGGCGTCGGTGTCTTTGGCGAAGAACTCACCGAACGGCCCGGAGATGGTCACCTTGTCGCCCGCCTTCAGATTGAAGATGTAGGAGGACATCTGACCGGGAGGGGCAGTCCAGTTGCTGGGCGGCGGAGTCGCGATCCGCACGTTCAGCATGATGATGCCGAACTCTTCCGGATAGTTGGCCATGGAGTAGGCACGAATGATCGGCTCATTCACCTTGGACTCCAGTTCGAAGATCTTGAAGCGATCCCAATCACCGCGATATTCCTCTGGAATATCGAAGTTTTTGTACTGCACGTGGTGTGCAGGGGCTTCGATCTGGATATAACCACCAGCGCGGAACGGCACGCTCTCGCCGTCCGGGATCTGCAGCTTGAGCTCCTTGATGAAGGTGGCCTTGTTGTCATTGGAGATGACGGTACAGTCCCACTTCTTCACGCCGAAGATCTCTTCCGGCAGCTCTATGTCCATGTCGCCACGCACAGTGACCTGGCAGGCCAGACGCTCGCCGTGACGGGCCTCGCCCTTGCTGATGTGATCCAGCTCGGTCGGCAGGATATCGCCGCCGCCGGCCTTCACCCGCACCTTGCACTGACCACAGGAGCCACCGCCGCCGCAGGCGGAGGAGACGAAGATACCGCTGCCGGCCAACACGCCGAGCAGCTTGCCACCCGCCGGGCTGGTGACAGCCTTGGCCGGGTCGCCATTGATGCTGATTGTCACGTCACCCGCGGTCACCAGCTTGGACTTGGCGAACAGAATGACTGCTACCAGGGCCAGCAGGATCACGGTGAACATGACCACACCCAGAATAATTTCCATCTATATTTCCTTTCCGATTACAGGGAAATACCAGAGAAGGACATGAAGCCCAGCGCCATCAGACCCGCGGTGATGAAGGTGATGCCAAGGCCGCGCAGGCCTTCGGGAACATCGGAGTACTTCATCTTCTCGCGGATCCCTGCCATCGCCACGATGGCCAGCATCCAACCGGCACCCGAGCCCACCCCATAGACCACAGACTCCACGAAGTTGTAGTCACGCTGCACCATGAAGGAGACGCCACCGAAGATGGCGCAGTTCACTGTGATGAGCGGCAGGAAGATGCCCAGGGCGTTGTAGAGCGCGGGGAAATACTTGTCCAGCGCCATCTCCAGGATCTGTACCAGGGCCGCGATCACCCCGATGAAGGTGATGAAGCTCAGGAAGCTCAGGTCCAGGCCCTGTACCAGGGCGCCGTCTTTGAGCACGTAGTTGTAGATCAGGTTGTTGGCCGGCACGGCCACGGTCTGAACCACAATAACGGCGATACCCAGACCCATGGCGGTCTTGACCTTCTTGGACACCGCCAGGAAGGTACACATCCCCAGGAAGAAGGAGAGCGCCAGGTTTTCGATGAAGATCGAACGAATCAACAGACTCAGATAGTGTTCCATACCTTAATCCTTTGCCTCCACCTGCTTGGGATCCTTGGTGCGTACGCCCCAGATGATCAGACCAATGATGAAGAATGCACTCGGCGGCAGCAGCAGCAGGCCGTTAGGCACATACCAGCCACCGTTGTTCACCAGCGGCAGCAGCTCGATGCCGAACCAGGTGCCTGAGCCCAGGATCTCGCGCACCGTGGCCACGGCCAGCAGCACGGCACCATAGCCCAGACCGTTACCGATACCGTCCAGGAAGGAGGGCAGCGGGGCGCTCTTCATGGCATAGGCTTCGGCACGGCCCATCACGATACAGTTGGTGATGATGAGGCCCACGAATACCGACAGTTGCTTAGAGATGTCATAGGCATAGGCCTTGAGCACCTGGTCAACCACGATAACCAGGGACGCGATCACCGCCATCTGGGCGATGATCCGCACGCTGTTCGGGATATGGTTGCGGATCAGGGAGATGAACAGGTTGGAGAAGGCGGTGACCGCGGTAACGGCCAGCGTCATCACGAACGCTGTCTTCATCTGGCTGGTAACGGCCAGCGCGGAACAGACACCCAGCACCTGCAAGGCGATGGGGTTGTTGCCGAGCACAGGCGTCAACAGCAATTTTTTCATTTCGCTCTTGTCAGCCATTGTTGATTTCTCCTGCACGTACCTTGGCCAGGAAGGGACCGAAGCCCTTGGGACCCATCCAGAATTCGAAGGTGTGCTGTACGCCGTTACCGGTCAGGGTAGCGCCGGACAGGCCATCGATCTCATGCTCGGAACCTGCCGGAGCATGGCCCTTGATCACTCGCAGTGCCGGCTGGCCGTCCTGATCGAACAGCTTCTTGCCGACGAACAGCTCACGCCAGGCCGGGTTCTCGATCTCACCGCCCAGACCCGGGGTTTCGCCGTGATCATAGTAAGTGATGCCCTTGATGGTCTGGCCATCGGCCGCGACCGCGACGAAGGCATACATGGTGGACCACAGACCCTGGCCGTAGACCGGCAGAATGATGTTGTCGACCTTGCCGTCGGCGTCTTTGGCGAAGAACACGGGAACCAGTTTGGAGATCTGACGCAGGCCAGCCTTGTCGTCGGCCGGGGCCAGACGAATGTTCTTGGCAGGATCTTTCGCTGCCAACTTCGTATCGAAGTTGTCAGCATCACCGTCAACGAACTCACCGGTAGTCAAATCCACCAGACGCGCTTCAATCTTGTTGCCATACAACTGGGCCAGATCACGCTTGGCTACGCTGCTGACGTCAACACCGGCCACGGCCAGGATGTTGCTTTGCTTGTCCAGAGCCTTGTTTTCCAGCTGGGCCGGGCGCAGACCCACGGCGGCCACGGAGACCACGATGGAGCACACCAGACACAGACCGGTCACAATGCTGAGGGTGCCGATAGTAGAGTCTTTATTAAACGCCACGAGCGATCCTCCGCTTGATGTTCGCCTGCGCCACGAAATGGTCAAACAAGGGGGCAAACAGGTTCGCAAACAGAATGGCCAACATCATGCCTTCCGGGAACGCGGGGTTCACCACCCGGATCAGCACTACCATGACGCCGATGAGGGCGCCGTACCACCACTTGCCCTTGTTGGTAAAGGCAGCGGAGACCGGATCGGTCGCCATGAATGCCATACCAAAGGCGAAGCCGCCCAGCACCAGATGCCAGTGCCACGGCATGTTGAACATGGGGTTGGTATCGGAACCGATGACGTTGAACAGCAAAGAGGTGGCTACCATACCGATCATCACACCGGCGATGATGCGCCAGGAGGCGATCCGCATGTAGACGATCATGGCCGCACCGATGAGGATCATCAGGGTGGAGACTTCACCGATGGAACCTGGCAGGTTGCCGAGGAAGGCATCCATCCAGCTGATGGTCTGACCGGTCGCACCGTTGATCAGCGCCATCTGGCCGCCTTGCGCCCATTGGCTCAGGGCAGTCGCGCCGGAGAAGCCGTCAACGGCCACCCAGACGGCGTCGCCGGAGATCTGGCCAGGGTAGGCGAAGAACAGGAACGCACGACCCGCAAGGGCCGGGTTCAGGAAGTTCTTGCCGGTACCACCGAACACTTCCTTGGCCAGCACCACGCCGAAGGTGATGCCGAGCGCGGCTTGCCACAGGGGCAGCTCGGGCGGCACTATCAGGGCGAACAGGATGGAGGTCACGAAGAAGCCTTCGTTGATCTCGTGCTTGCGCACCATGGCGAACAGCACTTCCCAGAAGCCACCGACCAGGAACACGGTCAGGTAGATGGGCAGGAAGTGAGCCGCACCGATCAGCATCTTGCTGCCGATGCCGGCCACGGCCGGATCCAGCGAGGCACCCAGCAGGGTGGCGATGGTGTATTGCCAGGTATCAGCACCGGCAGCCGAGCCCATATGGGCGATGGCGGCGATGGACTGGTTGCCGACGTTGTACATGCCCCAGAACATGGCCGGGAACACGGCCAGCCACACCATGATCATCATGCGCTTCAGATCGATCGCATCACGGACGTGGGAGGCATTGCGGGTCACGGACCCGGGGGTATAAAACAGGGTGTACGCCGCTTCAAACAGGGCATAGTACTTAGCGTACTTGCCGCCCGGCTCGAAGTGATGTTCCATATTTTCAAGAAGTTGCTTGAAACTCATCGCTTAACCTTCCAGTTCTATCTTGGTCAGGCACTCACGCAAGATCGGGCCGTATTCGGTCTTGCCGGGGCAGACGAAGGTACAGAGCGCTAGATCTTCCTCATCCAGCTCCAGGCAGCCGAGCGCTTGCGCGCTGTCGCTATCGCCGGAGACCAGATCCCGCAGCAGCAGGGTCGGCAGAATGTCGAGCGGCATCACGCGCTCGTAGTTGCCGATAGGCACCATGGAGCGATCACTACCGTTGGTGGTGGTAGTGAAGTTGATGAGTTTGCCCTTCATCAGGTGAGAGAGGGTGGTACGGGTGATGGAGAACTTGTTGGCGCTGGGATTGACCCAACCCAGGAACTCTTTCTCACGCCCTTCGCCCAGCACGCTCACCTGGTTGTGGTAACGGCCCAGGTAGTCATGCACCCCTTCGGCCTTGGCACCACCCAGGATGGAACCTGAGATGACACGGTTTTCATCTGCGCGCAGCTCGTTGTTGGTCAGCTGGCTGATGCAGGCGCCCATGCGGGTGCGCAGCAGGCGTGGCTTGACCACGTTCGGACCGGCCAGGGAGATCACCTTGTCGGTAAAGATCTGACCCGTGGTGAACAGCTTGCCGTAGGCGATGACATCTTGATAGTTGATGTGCCACTGCACTTTCTTGGCACCGACCGGGTCCAGGAAGTGGATGTGGGTGCCCGGCAGACCGGCAGGGTGCGGACCGACAAACACGGCTTCCTTGACCTGTGCCAGGGAGGCGTGCGGCAGGCTGGCTTCGCCCTTGCAGACGTGAACAGTGCCATCGGTCAGGCGGCTCAGCACGGCCAGACCATCCAGGAAGGCCTGGGCCTGTTCCTTGATGATCAGATCGCTACTTGCGGCCAGCGGGTTGGTGTCCATGGCGGTGACGAAGATGGCGCGCGGAGTAGAACCCACGGCCGGCACCTTGCTGAATGGACGGGTACGCAGAGCGGTCCACTGACCTGACGCGACCAGGATCTCCTGCACCTTGCTGCGCTCGAGCTGTGCGAGCTCGGCAGACGCAAAGTGTTCAAAGGTTACCTGCTCGTCGGAGCCATCGAGATCGATGACGACAGATTGCAGAACACGCTTGGCACCACGGTTGATCTCAGAAACTACACCTGTGGCAGGAGCCGTGAATTTAACGCCGGGATTCTTCTTATCTTCGAAGAGCTCCTGACCTTTAATGACGCGATCACCTACTTTGACAAACATAGTAGGACGCATCCCCACGAACTCTTCGCCGAGTGTAGCAACACGGGTGATGGCCGGGCCATCGTAGATTACTTGCTCCGGAGCACCCAGCACGGGGATGTCCAGTCCTCTTTTAATTGTAATCATACTCACTTGCACTACCGTTAAGGGAAGACAGGTTAGCGCCGGGAAACAGCTCCCGACGAGTTGTTGAATGAGCCCGTCAACATCGCGACAAATTGCTGAAAAAACAAACAAATTAGCAACATACAGGATCATTCAAAAGCGCCTGAGTTTACCACCTTAGACGAGTTAGCCGCCACGCCAATTGGGGAAAATCCCCGCCCTATCACAAAATTAAGCTTCAATGAATATTTCGCTAGCACCCTTGCAAGCCGTGGTTTTAAAGGATTTTTTGTTTTGATACTTAATTGGAGGTAGTTTTGTGCAAGGCGGTTGATGATTAGAAAAAGTAATCCCTGTCATCCCCCGCCCTGCTCAGGAGGGCGATCCCGAAACCTGACATTTTCGTGATAAATTTGTTAATTAGTCGAAGATTAGGTAATCAAAAGGTCAACAGAGTCAGGCAAAGGGGGATTTACTGACGCAACTCGGGGTTTTGGGGGCCTGTTCCCGCTGTTGCCATTCAGCTTCGGTATAGGTATGCAGTGCCAACGCATGAATGGCACCCGCCAGTTCTTCTGCCAATATACCGTTGACCTGGCGATGGCGCCCCAGCAGGCGCTGCCCCTCGAAGGCCTGGCTCACGACTATGACCTTGAAGTGGCTCTCGGAGCCCGGCTCCACCCTGTGCATATAGCTTTCGTTGATCACCTCCAGATGGCTGGGGGACAAGGCGGCGGCCAGCTTGGCCTCGATCTGTTGTTGCATGCTCACGGTAACGACTCCCTGGATGTATGTCTGGCCATTGTAGCCAGGGTTGGGCGCTGGATGCATCAGGCGGCTGGGAAATCAGGCCGACACACCGCATTGCGCCGGGCTGGTGAAATTCTCTGCCGCCGCTAGAATAGCGCCACTTTCACTGGCTGCCGGAGCCCATCGGCAGCGAGTTGTCTTCTTTTTGCAACATCTGGACGCCATTCATATGCACACCCTGCTCGACACCCCCCATTGTCGTCTGACCCTGTATCGTTACCCACGGCAGAGCCAGGATCCCCTGCAGGCCTGGGATGCGGCGGATGAGTACCTGATCAACACACTCGCCGAGTCGCCCCTCGAACAGGATGGACCCGTCATCATCATGAACGACGGCTTCGGCGCCCTGACCGCCTATCTGCACGGCCATGCCCCCCTGTGTGTGACCGACTCCTATATCAGCGAGCACGCCACCCTGGCCAACCTGGTCGAGAACGAGCTGGATCCCCAGGCCATCCGCATTCAGGATGCCCTGGCGCCCCTGCCCCAGGCCCCCGCGCTGGTGGTGATCAAGGTCTCCAAATACCAGGCACTGCTGGAGCAACAGCTGCTGGCCCTGCGTCAGGTGGTGACCCCAGCGACTCGCATCCTGGCCGCGGGCAAGGCGAAGGACATTCACAGCTCGACCCTCAAGCTGTTTGAAAAATACCTAGGACCGACCAAGACCTCGCTGGCCTGGAAGAAGGCGCGCCTCATTCATTGCTCCGTCGAGGACGGGGCCGAGCGCCCGGCGCTGGCCAACCCCTTCCCGACCACCTGGCCGCTGGAGGGTAGCAACCTGCTCATCCACAACCACGCCAACGTGTTTTCGCGCACCAGTCTGGATATCGGCGCCCGCTTTATGCTGGACAATTTGCCCATCAACAGTGCGCGCAAGGTGATCGATCTGGGCTGCGGCAACGGCGTGCTGGGACTGGCCTTGCTGGCGCGGGACAGCGAGGTGGAGGTGACCTTCATCGACGAGTCCTACATGGCGGTGGACTCGGCGCGGCTCAACATCGAGCACAATCTGCCGGATGCTCTGCCGCGGGCGCACTTCCTGGTCAACAACTGTCTGGATGAGGTGGCAGTGGGATCGGCGGACCGCATCCTCTGCAACCCCCCCTTCCATCAGTTACAGGCGATCACGGATCACATCGCCTGGCAGATGTTCACCGATGCACACAGGGTGTTGCCTCAGGGGGGGGAACTCTGGATAGTAGGCAACCGTCATCTGGACTATCACAACAAACTCAAGCGCTTGTTTGCCAACGCACAAGTCGTTGCATCCAACAGCAAATTCGTTATTTTGAAAGCCATCAAACGCTAAAGATAAAGCTAAAGGAAACCCATGATGAAAAAGTCAATCTTGCTGCTGGCCGCCCTGATCTTGGGTGGTTGTGCTACTCACTGGCCAGAGACCGCCCTGCTTAATCCGCAAGTCATCCCCTCCAATCAGCAGTACTACTCCGGCAACCGGATCACCATGGAAGGGGTGGACAAGCGTGAAGCTGCCTATGTCTTCTCCATCAAGAAGAAAGAGAAGGCCCCCGTGCTGGTCAACAGCGAGCAGCCGCTCAACAACCTGCTGGCCGAGAAGCTGGCGGAAGGGCTGCGCAGCCAGGGGCTCGAAGTGGGCAACAGCGGCACCACCAACCTGACCCTGGCCATCTCCACCGCGGCCGTCACGGTGGAAGAGAAGACCTTTACCTATGTCACCAAGTCCAAGGTCAGTCTGCAGGTGATCGCCGATTTCCAGGGCAGCAAGTTGACCAAGCAGTTCAACATGTCCTCCAGCAAGGAAGAGCCGGGTGAGCCGAGCATGGCCGATCTGGAGTCCACCCTGAACCAGCAACTGGGCAGCGTGCTGCAACAGATCATGGCCGACGAGGCCCTGCGCGGTTATCTCAAGGGTCAGCCGAGCTAAGCGAGGATAGATAAATGAAGAAACTCTGGTTATTGGCAACACTGATCGCACCGCTGGCCTTCGCCGGTCCCAAAGTCCAGATGGAAACCAATCACGGCAATATCGTGATCGAGCTGGCCCCGAAACAGGCGCCACAGACGGTGAAGAACTTCCTGCGCTACGTGGCGGATGGCAGCTATGACGGCAGCCTGTTCCATCGCGTGATCCAGAACTTCGTGGTGCAAGGGGGGGGCTACAACCAGCAGTTCCAGCCGCTGCCGACCTTCGATCCCGTGGTCAACGAATCCAAGGGCGGCCTGCCGAACAAACGCGGCAGCATCGCCATGGCCCGTACCCAGGCCGTTGACAGCGCCACCCGCCAGTTCTACTTCAACCTGACCGACAACGACAACCTCAACGCCAATGCTGGCGCCGGGTATACCGTGTTTGGCCAGGTGGTGCAGGGCATGGAGGTGCTGGACAAGCTGGCCCAGGTGCAGACCGGTTACAGCTCTATCCTGCGGGCCAACGACGTCCCCACCAGCCCCATCATCCTGAAAAAAGTGGTACTGCTGGCGGATAAATAACGGGGGCTGGATCACATTCCACCGCATCCCTGCCAGGGTCGCCGGCACCCCTTTCTATACTCTGGCCTTGCCCCGTTTCTGGGGCTTGGCCAAGTGGAGGAGAAGGAGGTGCCGGTGACCTGTCATGACTACATAACCCAACATGCCATCCCGCTGGCCCAGGCGGTTCGTCACTTTCTGGCACGGGAGATCCCCTATCGCCAGCTGGAAGACTTGAGCTGGCAATTACTTTCCCACTGGCAAGCCCTGCCCCGCATTCCCACCGACAAGCAACCGGCAGACGATCAGGAAGGGGTGTTCTGGCACCTGCTGCACAGCCTGCATCAATGGGATGAACAGCAGATCATCGCCGACAGCTGGCTGCGCCTGCAGCTGATGGCCTGCGCCAACTTTCTCGCCGCCGAAGGCCCCTGCCCGAGCCACTGCATCGGCTCACGGCCCTGAATCGGGAGCCGCCACGCGCGGCTTGCCTTGGCTATCCCTCTCGAACCTGACAAAATGACCCCCTTTTCCCAGAGGAGTCAGGCATTTGAACACTCTCCGCCCCCCACGTCGCACAACCAGCTGGCGTGACTCCCTCGCCGTCTATCTGGAAGGTCGAGTCCTCACCCTGTTTGCCATGGGTTTCTCCTCCGGCCTGCCGCTGTTGCTGGTGTTTGGCACCCTCTCCTTCTGGCTGCGGGAAGCCGACGTCAGCCTGACCGACATAGGTTACATGAGCTGGGTCGCCCTGGCGTATGGCTTTAAATGGGTGTGGTCTCCCCTGGTCGACCGGATGCCGCTACCCCTGCTCTCCCGCCTGCTGGGGCGCCGCCGCAGCTGGATGCTGCTCTCCCAGGTGCTGATCGCCCTCGCACTGGTGGGCATGGCCTATTGCGATCCCAAGACCCAGCTCGCCCAGCTCGCCCTGTTTGCCCTGCTGGTGGCGTTTGCCTCGGCGACTCAGGATATCGTCATCGACGCCTACCGCATCGAATCGGCGCCGGAGCGGCTGCAGGCGGCCATGGCGGCCTCCTACATGACGGGTTATCGACTGGCGATGATCATGGCAGGTGCAGGCGCCCTGGCGCTGGCGGCCTGGCTCGGCAGCAACAGCGGCTACGACTACCGTGGCTGGCAGCTCACCTATCTGCTGATGGCGGGACTGATGTCCCTTGGCATCATCACCACCTTGCTCAGCCATGAGCCGGACATAGACGTGAATCGCCAGAATGCGCAGCAGGCGGAGCGCAAGGCACTGCTGCTCGGCCGTGGCTGGCCGACCCCACTGGCGGGGTTGGGGGCCTGGGTCTACGAGGCGATCTGGTGTCCGTTTGCCGATTTCTTCCGCCGCTACGGCGGCTCGGCCCTGCTGATCCTGGGGCTCATCGCCTGCTATCGCATCTCGGACGTGGTGATGGGGGTCATGTCCAACAGCTTCTACGTGGACATGCAGTTCAGCAAGACGGAAGTGGCCACCATCACCAAGGTGTACGGCGTCATCATGACGCTGGTGGGGGCGGCCCTGGGGGGGGTGCTGGTGATGCGCTTTGGCACATTGCGCATCCTGTTTCTCGGCGCCGTGCTCACCGCCAGCACCAATCTGCTGTTTGCCCTGCTCAACGAGGTCGGCCACGATCTGGAGCTGCTGACCCTGATCATTTCGCTGGACAACCTCAGCGCCGGTATCGCCACGGCGGCGTTCGTGACCTATCTGTCGAGCCTGACCAACGTCGCCTTCTCGGCCACCCAGTATGCGCTGTTCAGCTCCATCATGTTGCTGCTGCCCAAGCTACTCGCCGGCTTTTCCGGTCACTTCGTCGAGCAATTTGGCTACAGCAGCTTCTTCGTCGGCACCAGCCTGCTCGGCATTCCCGTGATGGTGCTGATCATCATGGTTGCCAAACGGGGCAGACATTTGTCACCACAAGCGAACAAATAGCAAGCGTTTGCGCCAATGAGGGGGTGATTAGATTCACAAATCCTGACAAAGTTCCCTGGCTCTTGTTTATCCGTTGAAATTATTTGGCTAGAATCCTTCCCGCTCCTTGTGGGCAGGCTACGGAAAACCTCAACTAAATACACAAGAGACCAATAAAATGGCCAAATTTACCAAGACTCTGATCGCTGCCGGTCTGCTGGCTGCATCCGCCACCCCGGCTTTCGCTGCCGACTACAGCGGTGACATCCATAAGAACGACTACAAGTGGATGCAGTTCAACGTGATGCATACCATCGACCAGCGCCCTTTCACCACTGGTGAAGACGATTACAACGATACCTACTTCGAAATGGAGTTTGGTGGTCGTTCCGGTCTGTTTGATCTGTACGGTTACGTCGACGTCTTCGATATCTTCGACTCCCGTCACAGCAACAAGCACAACGGTCAGAACCTCTTCATGAAGTTTGCGCCGCGTATGTCTCTTGATGCACTGACTGGTAAAGATCTCTCCTTCGGGCCCGTGCAAGAGGTGTACATCGCATCTCTGAACAACGTCGGCGACAAGCAGATGGAGAACATGATCGGTCTGGGTGCCGACGTGCAAGTGCCTTGGTTTGGTAAAGTGGGTATGAACCTGTATGCCCGTCACGCTACCGAAAACCAATTCTTCACCGAAGAAGAAGGTGATTGGAATGGTTACTGGTTCGCCATGAACTGGTTCAAGCCTTTCTACACCTTCGGTAACGGCAGCTTCGTCTCCTACCAAGGTTACCTGGACTACGCCTTCGATCTGGATACCCATGACCGCGCCGATCGTACCAGCGACAACCTGGCAACCTTCCACGGTATCTACTGGCACTCTGATCGCTACGCAGTGGGTTACGGCCTGAAGTACTTCATGGATGCCTACGGCACCAAAGATGGCTCCACCGCCTACGACGGTACCCCTTGGAAGAGCTCTGGCTTCAGCCACTACTTCTCCGTTACCTACAAGTTCTAATCGAACCCTTTGGTTCGAGAACAGTAGAACGGACACAAAAAACCGGAGCCATGGCTCCGGTTTTTTTATAGGGTTTTCGCCGAACTCTTTGCTATTAAATGGAGAGGGCCCAGCCCTCCCCATCCATATCAGTCGCGGAAGTTTTGGAACTGCATCGGCTGGCCCAGTTCTGCGCCACGCACCAGCGCCATGGTCTCCTGCAGATCGTCACGCTTCTTGCCGGTAACGCGCACTTCGTCGCCCTGAATGGCTACCTGCACCTTGATCTTGGAGTCCTTGATAAGCTTCACCAGCTTCTTGGCGATCTCCTTCTCGATCCCCTGCTTGAACTTCACGGTCAGGTGGAAACGCTTGCCGGAGTGGACGCTGTCACCCACGTCCATGGAGCTGTTCTCGATGTTGCGCTTGAGCAGGGCGGCGCGCAGGATCTCGACCATCTGCTTGAGCTGGAAATCGGCATCGGCCTCCAGCTTGACCTCTTCTTTGTTCAGCTCGAAGCTGGCTTCCACACCACGAAAATCGAAACGGGTCGCCAGTTCACGATTGGCGTTATCGACGGCGTTCAACACCTCGTTCATTTTGACTTCAGAGACAATATCGAATGACGGCATAGCCGGGCTCCTCACGTTGTATTTATAAGGGGGGCAAATCTACCAGAAAACCGGCAAATTTGCTGATTTCGATGGGACTGCTCTGCTAGAATCCACTGCGCACAGGAATGGCGAGACCCGATAGTGTCCGCCAAGCGACACTCCACTTATCCCCGGTAGGCGGTTGTTAGGAATGCGACCCTTACCCTGATTGAGCCTCTCCATGCCAAGCGGATTACGCGATAACAACCTGAAAACCAGCCGACACCCTCTCCCCCCTCAATGGACCCTGCTGGGCTGTGGTGCCCTGGGTGGCGTCTTTGCCTCCCTGTTGACCCTGAGTGGTCAATCGACCCGCGTCCTGCTGCGCGATCGCCATCGCGCCACCCTGCATCCCGGTATCGATTTTACCTCGCTCGAAGGGCACACCCAGTTGCTCGCCATCGAGCGCGGCTTCGTCAGCCAACCCGGCCAGATCAAACGGCTGCTGGTGATGACCAAGGCCAATCAGGTCGTGCCGGCCCTGACCCCACTCGTCGGTCAGCTGGCAGCGGGCATCCCTATCGTCTTGCTGCACAACGGCATGGGCATCGCCGAGCAGGTGGTGCAGCTGTTCCCGCACAACCCGGTGATCGCCAGCGTCACCAGCCACGGCGCCATGCAAAGCGGCCACTTCGTATTCCGCCACACCGGCAAGGGAGAGACCTGGCTCGGCCCTGTCAATGAGGCAGCCAAGGGATACGCCTATCTGGCGGATGAGCTGGCAACGGCGCTCGGCCAGGCCGGCTGGGATGAGCAAATCCTGACCCGTCAGTGGCAGAAGCTTGCCATCAACTGCGCCATCAATCCGCTCACCGCCCTGTATAAGCTCAAGAATGGTGAGCTCGCCGGCCCACGCTTCGCCGATGCCCTGCAACAGATCTGCGTGGAAGTGGCGGACGTGATGCAGGTCGAAGGCCAGGCCGCAAGCCAGGAGGAGCTGCTGCGCCGGGTGATGATGGTGGTGGAAATGACTGCCGACAATTACTCTTCCATGTATCAGGATCTGGAACTGGGGCGAGAGACAGAGATAGAAGCCATCACCGGTTTCCTGCTCGCCAAAGCGGCGCAGCACGGCATCGCTGTGCCGGTCAATCAAGGCCTATACCAGGCCATCAAAGAGAAGCAATAGACCCGGTGAAGTGACGGGATCATCTGCATGAGGAGTGGACAATGAGCGTTTTGGTACTGGTCGCCCCGGGTTCGGAAGAGATCGAAACCGTCGCCATCGTCGATACCCTGGTGCGAGCCTCCATTGAGGTGGTGCTCGCCTCCTGCTGCCCGGCGGGACAGCGCCAGATCCGCGCCTCCCGCGGGGTGCAGATAGTTGCGGACTGCCATCTCAATGAGCTGACCGGTCGTGACTTCGAGGCCATCGTCGTGCCGGGCGGCCTACCCGGCAGCGAAGTCATTCGCGATACCCCCCTCGCCATCGACCTGCTCAAGGAGCAGGCTCTGCTTGGTCGCTGGCGGGCTGCCATCTGCGCCGCCCCCGTGGTGGTGTTGCAACACCACCACCTGCTGGGAGATGCGCGGGCCACCTGCCATCCGGTCTTTCAGGCCAAGCTCCCCCCTGGTCAACTCAGCACAGATCGAGTGGTGAGGGACGAAGTCCATCGCCTTATCACCAGCCAGGGCCCCGGCAGCGCCATCGAGTTCGCCCTCGAAATCGTGCGGGTGCTGCGCGGTGACGAGACTGCCCACGCGGTAGCCGGCCCCATGGTGCTGTCTCCCTCGCTCATGCCCTGAGTGGATCACCCTCTCGCAATAACAGAGCGCCCCTTGCCGATTGGCAAGGGGCGCTCTGCATTAGGAAGGCCGCTTCGCAGCCCGCCGGCTCAGATCCGGCTCAACTGAGCATTTCGGGCCTGAGTTGCTCCATCAGCAGGTGGTTATCGCTGTAATCCACCGGGATGGCCACCACCGCCGGCCCGCTCACCGCCATGGCGGCGCGCAAGGTTACTCGCAAATCCTCGGCGCAGGTGACGGCAAACCCGGCTGCGCCAAATGATTCGGCATAGGCCTTGAAGTTGATGGGGCCGAAACTCACCCCGGAGCTACGGAAGTACTTTTTCTCCTCCTGCATCGCCACCATGTTGTAGCCGTTATCGACCCAGATGATGTGTACTATGTTGGACTTGAGCCGCACCGCGGTCTCCAGCTCCATGCTCGACTGCATGAAACTGCCATCGCCGGACACAGAGATGATCTTTTCTCCCGGTCGTACCATGGCGGCCCCGATGGCCCAGGGCAGCGCCACCCCCATGGTTTGCTGGCCGTTGGAGATGAGCACCTGGCGGGCCCGGAAGCTGTATAGGTAGCGGGCAATCCAGATGTGGAAGCTGCCCATGTCCACGCACAGGGTCATGTCCTGCCCTATGATGTCCTGCAGCTCCTTGACGATGCGCAGCGGATGGATGGGAGTGCCTCCCAACCGGCCAGCATGTTCGGCGAGCTGATGGCGCTGGGCGCGGATCTCGCCGAGCAGCGCGGTAATGGCCGGATCCCGCGCCAGCGGCTGGTGCAGCATCCGGGTCAGTCGCGCCAGGTTGGCGCTGATGGAGCCCACCAGCTCCACCGCAGGGCAATAGCTGCTGTCGATCTCCGCCGGCAGCGCATCGATGTGCAGCAGCTGGCGCTCGCCGGTGCCGTTCCACAGCACGGGGTCGTATTCGATAGGGCTGTAGCCGATGCAGACCACCAGATCCGCATCCTGCAGCAGCTTGTCCCCCGGCTGGTTGTTGAACAGCCCCACCCGCCCGGCAAAGTCGTCGAAATGGTGGGTATCTACCACCCCGGCCGCCTGATAAGTACCCGTAACCGGCAGCCGGCTCTTGTCGAGAAAGGCGCGCACCGCGAGGGAGTTCTCCGGCCGGCTGGCCAGCAGACCGAGCAGCACCACCGGCTTGCGAGCCCGCGCCAGCAGACTCAGCGCCCGATCGATGCCGCGCTCGTCAGCCGCTCCCGGCTCTGGGATGGCGCTGGGTACCAGAATAGCGCCATCGGCCGGCTCGTTGATGATGTCCATCGGCAGGCTGACGAAGGCCGCCCCGGGCCGTCCCAGCTCGGCGCTGCGAAAGGCGTTAGCCATCACCTCGGAGAGGGCGGAGCCGGTGCCCACCTGGGCGCTGAACTTGGTGACCGGCCGGCACAGGCTGACGGTATCCAGGCTCTGGTGCGTCAGCTTGAGGCCATCAGCCCGCCGCACAGCCCCTCCCAGCGCCACCATGGCATCCCCTTCCGAGGTGGCGGTCGCCAGACCTGTGATGAGGTTGGCGCAACCCGGACCCGAGGTCACCAGTGCGACTCCTGCCTTGCCGGTCAACCGCCCCACCGCAGCGGCCATGAAAGCGGCATTCGCTTCGTGACGCACCACTATGGTTTCGATGGGGGAGTCCTCCAGCGCATCGAATACCTTGTCGATCTTGGCCCCGGGAATGCCGAAAACCTGCTTGACCCCTTGCGCCTCCAGATGGCGCACCACCAGTTCGGCCCCACAGGCCCAGTGTTGATTTTCCATGATGTCACTCCTTGTTAAGCGAAGGGCTCAGCCTTCGGCGGCGCGGATGGCGCGGTCCAAATCGGCGGGATTGAGGTCGGCCTGCTGAAAGGCCGGATTGCGGGGCAGCTCGATATTGAGGTGTTGCACCACCGACAGCTGCAGCTGACCGTGGCCCATGGCGTAGTCGAGGATGTGGCCGCCCCCCCGGCGATCCTCGGTGATGAAGTGCTCGTGATAGCCGGCCACGTTGATCCCCTGCACGAAGGGCGGGCAACGAAAGCCCACCAGGGTGCCGCGGCGCTGGCTGAACGAGAACAGCGGCTGGGCCTCGATGGCCTCCAGCATGGGCTTGTAGGGAGGGCTCTGACAGGGAACGGTGCGTACCTGCGCCTGTTCGAACAGGCCGTCGAGCCGAAAGGCGACGAAGACGTTGTCGGTGCCCACCAACCGATCCACCCACTGGTGGATCTCCTCGCGGCTCAGCGGGTGATCGAAGCGCCGCTGCAGACAGGGGCGAAAGTGGGTAATCACCGCAAACGGGGTCTTCTGCTCGGCCCTGGCCGGGCGGGCCGAACCGTCGGCCTTGAGCTGATGGATCTGACGATCGAAGGCAATCAGTTCGCCATCGAGCCGATTGAAGGTCCCGAGGCCGAAGTCACCGTGGCGCAGCAGGTCGGCCATGGTGGTCTCCCCCTCGTAAACCCCCGCCAGCAGGGCACTCATCAGGGAGCTCTGGTAGACCTCGCCGCCCCCCTGGCGAGCCTGCCAGCGGGCAAACTGCTGGCTTATCTCAATGGCGCAGTCACATGACGAATTGGTTTCCATTTGGATTTCACCTCTAATCCTGTTAGGTTGGCAAATCAGGATTCAATAGTGACCAAGATCACGATTTGAAACCAATATCCAAACCCATCAGCTTCGAGACGTACCAGATATGGAATTCCGTTACCTGCGCTACCTGGTGGCCGTGGCAGACAAACAGAGCTTTACCCGCGCCGCCGAGGCGCTGGGCATGGCCCAGCCGCCACTCAGCCAGCAGATCCGCAAATTCGAACAGGAGGTGGGCACGCAGCTGTTTCACCGGCTGACCCGCAGTGTGGAGCTGACCGAGGCTGGGCTGAGCCTCTATCAGGATGCCAAGGGGATACTGGCGCAGACCGAGCAGGCCATGCAGAAGGCCAGGCGCATTGCTCGCGGCCAGCTGGGCTCGCTGCGCCTCGGCTTTGCCGGCTCCACCGTGCTGCACCCGAGTGTGCTGCAACTCATTCACGACTTTCGCCAAGCCTGGCCGGATGTCAGCCTGCACCCCATCGAGAACAGCATGCCCAACCTGGTGCGCGATCTGGTGAACGAGGAGCTGGATGCCGCCATCCTGCGCCTGCCCTGCAGCAGCAGCTCGGCACTGGCCCACCATCTGATCGAGGAGGAGGAGATGCTGATCGCCCTCCCCCCGCATCATCCGCTGGCCGGCAGTGGCGCCATCCCCATTGAGGCGCTGGCGCAGGATCCCTTCATCCTGTTCCCTCGAGAGCTCGGTCCCGGGCTGCACGACGCCATCACCCAGCGCTGCCAGCGGGCCGGCTTCAGCCCCCGCCTCGGCAGTCAGAGCCCGCAGGTGATCTCCACCGTCGGCATGGTGCAGGCCGGTTTCGGGGTCGCCATCATCCCGCGATCGGTAAGCGAGCTGCATCCCCACGGCGTCAGCTATCACCCCATCGCAGCTGAGCCACTTACCACCCGTATCAGCCTCGCCACCCGCCTCCATCCCCGCCAGAAAAGCCTGCAACATCTGATTGGGCTGCTCCCCGGCCAACTTCGAATCACCATCATGCAGAACAGGATGGCAATGTGAATGTTGTAGAGGAAGAGATACTGGTACCAAGGAAATATCACGGCCGCACAACGTGTTCCATCACCTTGGGCAGTATGGCTGCCAAGCTGTACTCAATATCTTCTTTGGAATACACAGGCACCAACTGACCAGCTTTGGCCAAAGGTTCACGGCTCACCTTCAACCTTATGGCCTGTCCACACAAATGAGCCCGCAGTGGGAGCAGCAGCTTCCATTAGGTGCGAGTCGAGTAAACCATAATCCAACGTCCCCCAAGCCTATTCATTAACAACCCACAACTGAACATAAAAATGAAGGATTCTACCAATAAACAGCGCTATCTTGATTGTTACTGAATAAGCTAATCTAGCCTTCTTGGTACTCCTACATTTAGAGAACTGTGAGGGGCTCTATTTAATGACAAAATAGTTTTAAATTCCCTATATTCTCGACAATTTAATATTGGCAGCAAGGATGCCAATATTTCTTTTAATTCATTTTTATAGCAGTAAAAATTTGCAAAGCCTGAGTAACCAAACGGGATAGTTTCGAATTGAACGAAGGCTGCATTATTGACCACCTTAATCACATTGGTTTTATTTTTATTGAACAATGTATATTCTATATGTTCTTCCTTTTTGAAATCAGTGAAGAAAATTGCAAAAAGAGCCATACCACCTGCACCGACCAAGGATAACGGCCCTAATATGGCTACGGCCATAATACATACAAGTACACCCAACCAAGCAAGACCACGGACTACGGTGTATGCAATCTCCGGGATGGCATCCTGATAAGTCACAATTAGACCTTCTGTAGTGAGTCGGTATTTGTAATTTTTATCCGCCATCACCAAATAACGAAAATAAGGTATCATTACAGCAGTAACGCCCAACATAATATAAACAACGCTCCAATCCTCACCTGCAGTCAATAACAGCCCCCCCCCCCCAAGAAATAGTATCGAAAAGATGCTCGTTATTATGATGATAATCCAGGCTAATGGCGTGGAAACCCTGATATCCCATTCATGGAGGGTCGGCGCCTCACGCACTCTCTTCTGATTGGCATCGATAATGCGCTGTTGCTCTTCCTGCGGTAGCAGATGAAAAGGGGTTTCCTGCTCGTTCACCTCGATTGCCTCGTTCACCTTGTCCATCAGTTATTCCCCAACTTGCCAACCACCAACGCGGGCATGGTACCCAGATCACCGCTACTGCCATTCAATGTAACAGGACCGCTACTGCTACTGCTGCCCTTGAAAATAAACTCCCGCTGAATCATGCCCCCGAGATATCCCAGTTCCAGTTTGATGGCCGAATTGGTATCGACACCCAGCGGCAAGGTATAGACCAGTTCATCCCAGCGCCCACGTTGTGTTTCTATCACCTTGGGTTTCATTGCAGCCAGATAGGTGGCAAGTGCCTCTGGGGGTTGCGCAGGCACCATCTGCCCAGCCTTGGCCAAAGGTTGACCGATAACGTTCAGTCCTATAGTCTTCCCTCGCAAATGAGCGGGTAGTGAGAGTTGCAACTGCCATTGGGCACGGCCCGTGTCCCGCCAACCCTGAGGTGCGGTGCGTACCACAGTCAAACTGGCCCCAGGCTTATTGACCAGCATTTCAAAGCGAGCCAGCTCATCTTCGGCAGACCAGTTGGCAGGCTGCTTGCCCCAGGTGGATTGCAGCAACCACTTCTCCAGATCCGAGCGTTTAAAAATATTCAGCAGCACAGTCAACACCAGATAGGCAGCACCCAGCACAAAGAACCCCACGCCCATCCAAGTTGCACAGATGGCTCCGATGGATGAATAACCCAGTAAACCATTGATACCTAATTGCACAATCTGTGCAAAAAAAATAAAGAACTGCCCGCCCAATACGCCCATCTTCATCTGTGAGAGGGTCTTCTCCATACCACTAATCAGGGGATCATGAGTTGCCTGCAAAGTGTCCCACATCTCTGCCCCTGCAGCTGCCATACCGAGGCCAGCAAATGCCAACATCCGTAGAGAGAAGGCTCTAACCAGGACGCCATGCTCCCCATCTTTTGCCGCCTTTATTGATAATGAAGTCAGCGCCTTATCTCCAGCACTTGATATCTTGATTTTCTCCCACACAGCCCCCTGATAGAGCGCGGCGATGGCATTGCCCGTCCAGGCAAAGGCCGATCCCAACTGCATATTTGCCCGTTCCTTGCCGATGGACTGGGCATTTTGCGCCGTTCCGCCAATGACTACAGTCAAATTCCAGAGGTTGAGCAGTGCTACCAGCCCACCAAAAGTCGCTAGGTTGGGTACTCTCTCATTCATGGCCGTGATGCGTTGACTCACGCCGCTGCGCACGCTCGCCAGATAGTCGCTGATATATTGTCTGGCCTGCTGCTGATAAAGATCGCCTTTTAGTTTGACCAACATAGGCATCTCGCTGGCAATCAGGGTATCAAGCTGTTGCTGCAAGGTTTTTAGCTGACCGTTGATGGCCTTCACTGTGGTGCTGCGCCCGGGAGGGGGGGAGCTGATGGCCAACATCTCTTTGACAATAATCCAGACCTTCTGCTGGAAGCGGCTGTGGAGCATCCGATAGTCTCGGTTGACCTGCAGCGGCTGGTCGCCGAGCAGGGACTCCAGCAATACCAGCCTGAGGTTGCCTGCCAGGCTGTTCTTCCAGGAGTGGGGCAAGATGGCCGCCATGATCTGGGCGTGTGCCCCCTTGGCCATAGATTTTCCAACCACTTTCATGGCTTCAATCACGGCTTCCACTGCCTGGAACCAGGATTTCTGCTTGAGCCTCTCGTCCCCCAGTAGCGCTTCCAGTTCACCAATGCGGCTAAAAAAGGCCGTCATGTCGCCGGACGAGGTGCTGAGCCAGGTATTGCCTACCGTCTGTTCGCTCAGCCCCTTGTACAGCGCAATATCAAAGCCATAAGGGGCCAGCGCCAGCAAGTTATCGCTGCTTTTTTCGCCAAGCAGTTTTTCCAGCGCTTTCTTTCTGGCCTCCGTGCGACAGCTGAGAGAGAGTGCCTGCCCAGCCTCGGCAAACAGGACCTGCAGATAGGCTTGTCCCTTGTCTGTTCTATTGTCCAGACCAAAGGGCAACGGATCGGCCTTGAGGCGGGTCACGCCGTTGAACAGGTCTTCATGAGCACGCGTCAGCGCCAGCTCCAGCTCATTGAGTGGTACCTGATACTGCTTGATAAAGGTATTGAGCCCGCTCCACTTGACTTCATCCTGGAAGGCGGCGCGCTCCTTCCATTGACTGACCAGTTTGTGAGATGGATTGAAACCATACTGTTCCCGCAGGATCTTCAGCTTGGCATCAGCTCGTTTCTCCATAGGGGAACTGAACATCGCCATTCCTGGCTCTGCCGTCATATTCTCCATGTCGGCAAGGTAGCGATCCCCAAGATAATCATCCAGCGCCTCTTCAAAGGCCTGAGTCTTGGCGACATTGCCCCTGACGGAGGCGGGCAACTCCTTCTCGTCGAGCCGCACCTTGGCAAGATTGCGCGTTACTTCCGCCATCATCAGCTTGTGGCTGTTGGCCTTGATGGTGGCATCATCTTTCCCCAGCAGTGCTTCGTGCTTGGCGAGCAGTTGATTCACCTTCATGGAAAGATCGGCAAGGTCGGCCAGCGGATCCTCCAGGGCGACTACCAGGGCACTTTTGGGATCCGGTATGCCCGCCTTGTTGGCGGCCGGTGAACCCGCAGGTTTGTGTGCCAGCAATTTGATCCCCTGCTTGTCCTCTTCCACAGGCTTGGCAAGTGGTGTCGAAGAGAGCACAAATCCCTTGTTTGGCATGCCCAGATCCGCAACCTTGTCGAGAACATCGGGCAGGCCGCAATGGGGGGCCTTCATGGTACTGGCAAAGCTGCCCAGTTTGACTTGTCGCATCCAGCCACTACGCAAGCTGCTGTTTTTTCCCATTTCTTTCTTGATGCGCCCCGTCCAGCGCTGGGGAGAATAAATGAGAGAGAGGGTGTGACTCGCCGGGTATAGCAGATGACCCTTACTCCCCTTGCTCTGGCTGATGAAAGTCGCCCCTTTTATCTCATATTCATCGAATGTCTTGGCCTTTTCGTCATACACATAGAGCCAGCCATCTCGCAGTTGGCGCAAGGCATAACCACTCTCTTTTAACTTGAGAGGAACCACAAATCCTGCTCCGGCGGGGACTGGATGGGACTGCTTTTGTGGCGGGGAAAACGGCTCATCCAAGGCATAACGCACCGGAATGATGGCAATCTTCTTGTTCTTGAGCGGACAGACCCCTGCCGGGCTCTTGCCATTGGTCGTGCTTGCACACTGGGCGGCTTGATTGGGCGAACTCATGCGTCTCGATCCTTCTTACTCAATGTTTCAGCCAGCTCGGCGGCTTGTTCAATGCGTTGTGACGGTGTCTGTGCCGACGCCTGGGTGATCAGTATCTTGAGCCCTGGATGTTCCTCTTCGTCATACCAATGACTACCGAGATAGCCAAGCACATTGAAGAACAACAGCAGATCTCGCTCACTTTCAAACCCCATACCGTAGGCTTGCTCTGCCCAATGGGCCAACCAGAGATCCGGCTCGGCCTGCTCCTGCCAGCGGTCAGGGAACCAGGTGAGCATATGCTCTCGGATCCCATCCAGAACATGCAGCCAACTCACCTCACCCAAACGCTCCCACTGGGGATCAGAAAGCCTGAATCTTGTGCCAACAGGAATATCCAGCTCGGGTTTGGCCTTCTTGTGCCACCAGAGGCACTCACTTCCTCTCCGCATGGGGATCCATACCTGATCCACCCCCTGCCACAGCCAGGGCTCATCATCCATGAACAGACGCCACATGGTTTCGGGCATCGCCAGTTTGAGCAGGATCCGGCTGGCATAGGGGCTTTCCGCTTCGATCAAGGAGCGAAGTTTCTCGGCCATGGATAGCAATGGAAGCCGAGACGATAACAGGTAACCCCATGACGGATCACGGTTTTTTATGAACCATTCCAACAGAATTGGGGTCACGCAGACCAGGCAGGGGCTTACTTCCCGCAGACTGTCCCAAGGGGAATAGAGATAGATGGGCTGATAGGCCGGGGTCTCAACTTGCTCGAACAGCATGCGCTCCACCCCGTCAATACGGGCTCCATCCAGCATCAGATAGAGTTGCTCCCCCTCGGACAACTCTATGTCGGGGAAGGCGCCATTTCGGGCAGAGATCATCCCCCCGCTCCCTCTTGCGCCGCCAACTGCTCACAGATCTCACAAACCGGCTCCGCCGATTTCAGCGTCGCGATTTGACGCGCAGGCTCCATGGGAGGAGGTGGGGCTACCACCTCAACTGCTCCGGGCTGGATGGGCATCTGCCCCGCCCAGCCGGAGCCGGATCCCGGGCTGCCACCGGAGTTCATCTTGATGGAGCCACCGCTGAGGGTGACGCCGCTCGGGTCAATTTTCACAAAACTGCCCCCCACTTTCAGGGTCAGCTCTGAGCCCGCCTCCATCACTATCTTCATGCCCGCCTTGTGATGCGCCTCGGTGCCCGCCTCCACCAGGAGAGATTGCCCGAGCTTCTGATGTAGGGACGCATCCACGGTGAGCGAATAGTCACCCTTGATGTGATCCCGCTTCTCGCCATTTACCGTGAGGTGATCATTGGCCTTGATCCGGGTCACCCGTTCATTGTCGATGTCCCTATGCTCATCGTGCTTGATATGCCAGGCCGCATCATTTTCAATCAGCAGATTCAGGTCTTTCTGGCCGTGGATATAGATCTCTTCCTTGCCTGCCTGATCTTCGAATCTCAGCTCGTTGAACCCCTCCCCCTGATGGGTCTCAGTGCGCAGCACGGTGCGAGTCTTGTTGGCTGGCAACTCATAAGGGGGCCGGTTGGTGGCGTGATAGGTGCGACCAGTGATGATCGGCTGGTCCGGGTCTCCTTCGAGGAAACTCACGATCACCTCGTGGCCGATGCGCGGGATCGTCATCATGCCGTACTGGCCGCCCGCCCAGCCCTGACTCACCCGCACCCAGCAGGAGCTCTGATCGTTGCTCGAGCCGTAGCGGTCCCAGGGGAATTGCAGCTTCACCCGGCCGTGCTCGTCGCAGTAGATCTCTTCCCCTTCCGGCCCCACCACGGTCGCGATCTGCGGCCCGTCCACCATGGGCTTAAAGGGCGCCTCTGGGCTGCCGATGCGTGCGCGCCAGGTCGTGCTCCCCTTCACCACCCCGAATTCGTTGTGATAGACGGTGGGGCCACTGCCCCCCTCCTCTTCCAGCGCCTGGGGCTGCGAGCCGGTGTGGCTGATGCGCACGATTTGCCAGTCGGCGTTGAGACTGCCATTCGGGTGTTCGGTCAGGGAGAAATACTGGCCCGGCAACAGGGCCGCGCAGTTGGATTTGCCCTGACCTGTGACGGCGTCATTGCGCAGGGCGTCGAGCCTGTGCTGGGCAAAGGCCTTGCCGCTCGGGTCCAGCTTGTAGCGGCCCGGGGAGTCGAAGTGCTGGTAGGTATCGCGCTGATGGGATAGCTCGGCGCCGCGCTGCTTGTGGGAGAGGCCATAGGCCGGGGTCTTGAAGCTGTAGTCTTTGAGCTCCACATCCGAGGTCCGCACCGCCTCCCGGTAGTGGAACTGGCGCACATAGGGGCCCTGCTCCAAGGAGCGGTTGCCGAGGTTGAAGAAGAGCTCGGGGCCGGCGCTGTCTCTTATACACAT